>CAMUPC010000138.1 GCA_947090545.1 uncultured Eubacterium sp.
CGGACTGTTACTAATCGGCCGAAGGCTTGGCCAAGGAACAAGCCAAAGCAACAAGGGGGAAAGAAATAGGATAGCAAGGCTTGGGGATAGCTGGATGGAATTCTGTATGAAGTTTTGAGGGTACACAGTTTTTTTATATTATAATTTAGGGGTGTAGTTCATCGGTAGAATAAGAGTCTCCAAAACTCCAGAGGAGGGTTCGATTCCTTCCACCCCTGTTGAGAATAGAAATCTTTTAAATCTTTTATTATCAAAAGATTTGAGAGATTTTTTTGATTTTCACAGTTTTTTGACCATTACAAAGTGATAGGAAAAGGACAGTAGATATGTTAAATATATATGATAACAGAGAAGAGATTCCTAATAACAAGATTGTTGATATGAATGATGCTTATTTCAATTTACATACGTTTTTATACGACAGTGAATTTACAAGGACAGTTCTAAAAACGATTGATCAGGCGGGGTATTATAGTGAACATGCGTTTGTCAGCCGGACAAAAGGAATGGGAAATCTGACAAAAAACTTGCTTAGTACAGGATCAAAAACGCTGCTTAATATTTATTATCATCCAGATGTCTGCTTTAATGTATGTGAATGTGGATATACAGCGTTATCTTTGCTGCCGCTCCTTGGTCATGGAAGTATTTTATGGGAATATCCTGCGACACAGTTTAGGGGTAGTGTCACAGAGTGCAGCATAATATTTAAAGGAAATGTTTATCATGATTTCATAGAACTATTAAAATATTTTAGAGAATATGCGGACGGGAGAGCAGTATGGTAGATGTCGGGATAAGATATGGAATGGTAGATGTTCGAGTATCATTTAATAATAAAATTAATTTTTTAAATAGTACTTCAGGCACTGGTAAGTCTTTTTTATTCGCAATTTTAGGAGAGTATTATGGTGAAAAAGGGGAGAGCTTTGTTCTGGTAAACGCAAGTTCCATACCGAAGAATAATATAGAGCTGGAAGATAGGATCTTAGGCATTGTAAAGGATTCCCATATTATATGTTTGGATAATGCAGATTTATATTTGACTAATAGCTTGTATAATAATATATTACGCAATTGTGCAGATTCTACGCTGCTGATATCCATGCATAGAACAATCGGGCTCCATAGTGATGAGAAAGATGTAGGTTTTTATACAATAATATACGAAGATGATAAGTTAATGTCGAGGAGCCAGAAGTGAAATACATTTTAGTATTTGAAGATAATGAAAATACACCAAGCAGTAAACTGCTAAGGGAAAATATTCATGGAGTTAGATTTTGTTTTTCAAATGGTGCTTATAATATTGCGCGTTTAATTGAAAAAATATGTAATGAATCAGGCAGCAGCGATTATGAAATACTGGTATTTATAGACTACGTTCCGAATAATTATTATACGTATGATACTTATAGGACATTGCTTGATATAAAAGAAGAATTTTACTGCAAGACGAATACGAAGATCTATGTTTTACCGATAGTGTGCATGGAATTTTATATATTGAAGATGCTATCCTCTTATTATGAATTTGAAATTGCTGAGAGGTTTTCAGGCTTGTATAATAGTTTAATTACAGAACTTAGTTTTGACGATGCGCTGCTCAGGGAATTTTCCAGCCTGGAAAAGGCATATAAGTTTTTGTTGCAGCAGAGTAAAAAAAGATGTATGATAAATATCAATTCTGAAAAGGAAAAGAAAATAGAAGGATTTTTTTATAAAAATGATTGTATGGATTGTAAAAAGAGAGCGTGTGTAAATAAAAATGCGGTTTTATTAGAAAAGGCGATACACTTATATACTTCTCTACCAGTATTTCGAGCAGTATCAGAAGAACAGGAAAAATATATGGAAAAATGGGGGATCGGTCTTGTAAATAAATCGATCGAAATAGCTACTGAAGAACTAAAAGGATTGATCAGATATATTTTCAGCCGGTTGGGTATTGCTGCAACCAAAGAGATGTTATGAATTTCCTGGTTAATTGACCAGGTTTTTGTTTTATGAATGAATATTCCCGATTCACAAATAAATTGATGCCAGAATGAAGCCAGCGAGAATTACAATATAAATGGCAGACATTTTTTGGATAAACGTGAAATATTAAGGGAGGACAGGATGCGGATTGATACAGGAAGCTGTGAAGAACTGATAGAGCAAAACCTCATAGAAAATTATCATCGCTATTACCGTTTAGCATATCGTTATGTAAAAAATGAGTCTGATGCTATGGATATCGTACAGGAAGCGGCATATAAAGCAATTTATAAAAGCGGCACATTACACAACCCGGACTATGCGGGAACTTGGATTTGCCGAATTGTGATGAATGAAGCTTATGATGTGCTCAGAAAAAAGAAAAAGGAGAATGGCCATCCGCAAGAGCCGCCCAGAACAGGTGAGGACGTCTATGTCGATCTGGATTTGCAGCAGGCAATACAGCAATTAAAGCAAGAAGAGAAAACGGTGATTTATCTGCGCTATTATGAAGATAAGCCATTAGATGAAATTGCGCAGATTACACAGGAAAAAGTAAGCACAGTGAAAAGCCGCCTGTACCGGGCGATGCATAAATTGAAGATGGCACTTGTGGATTAAAAGGCACACAAATATCTGAGAATGTTTCATGTGGACTAAAAGGCACACAAATACCTGAGAATGTTTCATGGGAAAGGAATATATGCAATGGACATAGAGAAGGCAAATTTTACAAGATATGGCATGGTATCCGCCTGCATCTTTCTGATCGGTGCGGTACTGTTTGTATGGTTTTGCTGGCCGGCTGTTTTTAAAGGAATGCTCAATGCCGGCAATGTATGCGGGATGCTAGCTACAACCGTTATGATGTTTTACAGTCTCCGCTGCAAGAAGATCCATCAGCTCGCGGCACAGCTTTGGCAGAAAAAACCGATGCGTCTGTTTTTTTGTCTGTCAGCCGTGCTGGTGGCTGTAGCAGTTGCGCTTGCGGTCGCGGCGGCAGTAGCGATTATAGGGGCTGCGTCTAATAAGATACCCGCGAATACGCCTGCGGTTGTATTGGGCTGCGCAGTGAAAGGTACGCGCCCAAGCCGGGTGCTACAGGAACGCATTGACGCGGCGACAGCCTATTTGCAGGATAACCCGCAGGCAGTCTGCATTTTGTCTGGCGGACAGGGCAGGGGTGAGGACATATCGGAAGCAGAATGCATGTATCGGGAGCTGGTGCGTGCAGGAATCGATGCGGACAGGCTTTATCTGGAATCGGAGTCGGTAAATACGAGGCAGAACCTGGAGCATTCCCTTAAAATACTG
Organism: uncultured Eubacterium sp.; assembly: GCA_947090545.1. Taxonomy (GTDB): domain Bacteria; phylum Bacillota; class Clostridia; order Lachnospirales; family Lachnospiraceae; genus Eubacterium_J. The sequence continues at coordinate 3,295 of CAMUPC010000138.1, forward strand.
CAAAGGCTGGAACAAGGAGAAGCGGTTACGGTGATATCGAGTGATTTTCATTTGTATCGCGGCAAATGGTGGGCTGCAAAGCTTGGCTATCACAATTATGGCTATGCAGCGAAAACGGATTGGAGATATTTGCCGACGCTGTTTGTACGCGAAGTGATCGCTGTCGTGTATTTGTGGTTTGCCAATTTGTGGTAGGCGCCGTTGGCAAATTCTGAATTTTTGGAATTTTTTCAGGAATAGCAGGCTTTTGGCGGTTACGAAATGAAATCTTAACAGATCTGTCATAAACAAATAAAATTTGACAACTGGCGCAAGGCTGATTATAATTAATGATTGTTGGTATCATATTTATTTTCGGTTTGGAGGCAGTTATGGTATTTTCAAGTTTAATTTTTATATTTCGGTTTATGCCTCTGTTTTTTTTATGCTATTTTCTGACGCCAAAGCCATTTCAAAACCTTGCGTTGTTTTTCGGAAGTATCGTATTTTATGCAGAGGGTGAGCCGGTATATATTTTTTTAATGCTGTTTACGATTTTTGCCAATTTTATGCTTTGTGTGCATTTGGCAAGGGAGGGTCGTGCCGTCAATCGTAAAAGCATTCTGACAATTGCCATGCTGCTTGATTTTGGAATGCTGTTCCTGTTTAAATATTTTGATTTTTTTGCCCAGAATATGAACCTGATCCTGCATAAAGAGGCGCTGCCGCTGCTGGGGCTGACGCTGCCGCTGGGAATCAGCTTTTATACTTTTCAGATCGTATCGTATGTTTGTGATGTTTACCGTGGGAAGATGAAGCATCCGGGGTCGCTTTTGGAATTTGCCACGTATGTGTGCATGTTTCCGCAGTTGATTGCGGGGCCGATTGTGCAGTACCAGGAGGTATCAACCGAGCTTGCATGGCGTAAGGTTACGCTGCGTGAGATAGAGCATGGCCTGGAGGTTTTTTGCTTCGGGCTTGGCGCAAAGGTGCTGCTGGCAAACAAGATTTCGATTTTTTGGAACCAGGTACAGGGGATTGGTTATGCGAACCTTTCTACGCCGGTGGCATGGATGGGGGCGTTTGCGTATTCTTTTCAGATCTATTTTGATTTTTGGGGATATTCGCTGATGGCGATTGGGCTTGGGCGGATGATGGGCTTTCATCTGCCGAAAAACTTTGACAGCCCGTATATGGTAAAATCTGTGACGCAGTTTTGGAGAAACTGGCATATGACGCTCGGCAGGTTTTTTCGCGAGTATGTGTATATTCCGCTCGGGGGCAACCGTAAGGGGAGTTTTCGCATGATAGGCAATATGCTGATCGTCTGGTCACTGACGGGCTTATGGCATGGTGCAAGCTGGAATTTTGTGCTCTGGGGGCTGGGCTTTTTTGTCCTGCTTGTATTAGAAAAATTTATATATGGCAAGTTTCTCGATCGCAGCAGGGTAATAGGGCATATTTATATTTGGATTATAATTCCAGTTACCTGGGTGATTTTTGCGGTAACGGATTTTTCACAGCTTTTGGTGTATTTGCAGCAGTTGGCAGGCATCCATCGCCAGCCTGTGCTTGTAAGCACCGATCAGCTAGTACGGTATGTACATGAATACGGCAGGCTGTTTTTGCTTTGCGCATTCTTTTCCACAAGGCTGCCGGAAAAAGCCTATCATAGAATCCGCGGAGGGCTGGTCGTGGTGCTTCTGGCGCTCGCAGTATTTTGGATGAGCGTTTACGAGCTTGCAAATGGCGCAAACAACCCGTTTTTATATTTTAGATTTTAATGTTGATGAAGGGAATAAATACAGTATGAAATTGTGGAGATGGTTTATCAAATGTCCGATCTTGTTTCTGCTTTTACTCGGATGGTTTGGGCTTACGGCGTTTACATGGTCGGAAGGCAGGATGCCGCAGAAGGTAGATAAAAGCCTGATCGAAAATCCCGTATTTACGGCTCTGCTGGAACCAGAAGAGCCGGATTCAATATTGGACGACATTGATTTTGAGGATGATACAGACAATACCCAGAACCAGACGCAAAAGGAAGAAACAATACTTGCCGCTGCACCCAAAAATCAGGGATCAGACAAAGGGACAGTAACCACCAAACCCCATGCAGAAAAGAAAAAAAACAAAGAAAATAACAGCATAACAGAGCAGGAAGAGGAAGAAGTCGGCGTAACCAGGTTTCGGGAATACAAAAAGAAAAAGACCGATTCCAGATACTATTCTGATCCAGGCAAAAAAGCACTGACAACAGATTTTTCTTATGAAAAAGTAGATAAGAGCTATTTTGACGATGCTGTTTTTATCGGAGATTCAAGAACCGTAGGAATGCAGGATTATTCAGGGCTTGACAATGCGCAGTTTTTTGCCAAGACAGGCATGAATGTCTACGATATTCTGGAAGACGAGTTTTTGACCGACCCGCAAACGGGAAAAGAAGTAAGCGTAGCGCACATGCTCAAAAACAACCAATATGGCAAGATCTATTTTATGGTAGGCATCAATGAGCTTGGGACAGGCAATACCGGAACTTTTCAAAAAGCATATGAGAGGGTAATCAAAAAGTTCCAAAAATGGCAGCCGAATGCGGTGATCTATATACAAGGCATTATTCCCGTCAGCAAGAAAAAAGCCGCAAGTGACGAGATCTTTAACAACCTGAATATTAACGATAAAAACGTCGCGATTGCACAATTGGCAGATGGCAAAGACATCTTTTATCTGGATGTCAGCAAAAGCCTGACCGATAAATCTGGACACTTAAAAGCAGATTATACTTTTGATGAAGTACATATGTACGCACAGTATTATAAACTTTGGACAGATTATCTGATGAGCCACGCAGTCGTAAGAAAAAAATAAAACAACCACACCAAAAAACGGATACAGCACACACTGTATCCGTTTTTAATATTCTGCTTGACAGGATCAGATTCGTATGATATAGTGTATTAGTACTAATGATACACACAGTACATATAGAACAACAAACACAAATCAAACATCACACACACTACACAAGTACTGTATCCAGCAGAAAGCATAGCAATTAGCAACATTTCGTTATGCCAGCTCGGATACAGCGAAGATACAGTGTTGCGGAACCATCGGAACCATCGGAACCATCGGCTTTGCAACGCTGTATCAGATACGAACAATATTTCAAAAGGCATAGGAACTAAAGCCTTAATTAGTTGTCGTTCATTTACCCTACTAAGATAAATTAGAATTTAATTACTCCAATAAATATCGTTATTTGAAGAATACAGAAACGCCTCAGAAAGGAACACAAATCCAGTTACCACAAACTCTAAATACACTCAGCACAAGATGTACCATAATTCTTATGCAGAACTTTGAAAAGCCAGCCGGGAGAGGGGATTGGCATACCCTGGCGGCGGCTTTGGAAGAAGGTTTAGAAGCACTTGGCATCCTGCTCAGTAACCCAGGGGCGAAGCCAAGCGGCACCTTTAGCTTCTGGCTGTAAGCCAGGGCGAACTAGGTGCCGCGCCCGGACGGTGCCACAGCGTCACCGCAGGACGCCTAGTGCTTCTTAATCTTCTGGAACGGACGCCGCCAGGGTATGCCAATCCCCTCTCCCAGCGTCCCTCCCCCCAAAAAAATCCCAAAAATCCCACATTTCCAAAAATCCATCAAACCATAGAAAGGAGGAGTGACACATGCTAGAACTAAACTATCGTGACGCAAGGCCAATCTACGAACAAATCAAAGACGGCCTGCGCAGGCTGATCCTCTCAGATGTGATTCGTCAGGACGAAAAACTACCAAGCGTTCGGGATCTCGCAAGCCAGCTTGCAATTAACCCCAATACGATCCAAAAAGCATACCGTGAGCTGGAACAGGAAGGCTATGTCTATACAGTATCCGGCAGGGGAAGCTTTGCCGCACCGTTAAACGAGGTCGGCACGGCAAGACAGGAGGCGCTGTTTGCGCAGTTTGATGAAGCAGTAACGGAGCTTTTATATTTAAAAAAGGCACCAGAGGAGTTAAAACAGAGAATCGACCGATTACAGCAGGGAGGTGCAGGAAAATGATTGAAGTCATAAACGTAACGAAAAAGTTTGATACGTTCACGGCGCTGGATCATGTAAATATGCATGTAAAAAAAGGTGCGATCTATGGGCTGGTAGGCCCGAACGGGGCTGGAAAGTCTACGATTATCCGGCATATTACAGGCGCGTACCGCCAGGACGAAGGAGAGATCCGCGTAGATGGGCAGCCAGTATACGAAAATGCGGCGGCAAAAGCGGAGATTGCCTATATTCCAGACGATATTTTTTACTTTAACCAGGCGAACCTCAAGGATATGATGCGGTTTTACAAGGATATGTACCCGACGTTTGATACGGAGCTGTTTGAGCGGCTGCATGAGTGCTTTCCGGCAATTCATCAAAAACGGGCGATCCGCAGGCTTTCCAAAGGAATGCAGAAACAGGCGGCATTTTGGCTGGCGATCTGCTGCCGCCCGAAGCTGCTGATTCTGGATGAGCCGGTAGACGGGCTTGATCCGGTGATGCGCAGGCAGATCTGGAGCCTTTTAATGTCGGATGTGACGGAGCATGGGACGACAGTGCTTGTGTCCTCGCACAACCTGAGGGAATTGGAGGATGTCTGTGACCATGTAGGAATTTTGCATCATGGCAAGGTGATGATGGAGCGTTCCCTGGATGATTTGCAGGGCAGCGTCTGTAAGATCCAGGCGGCGTTTGACGGTGAGGAGCTTCCGGTGCTGCCGGAGGGCATGGATATCCTGCATCAGTCACGGACGGGAAGGGTGCATACATTGATTATCCGCGGAGAGCAAAGCCTGGTCCGGGCACAGGTCGCTTCCCTGAAACCGATATTGCTGGATATTCTTCCGCTGACGCTGGAGGAGATCTTTATCTACGAACTGGGAGGTGCTGAGTATGAAGTCAAAGATATCCTTATTTAATAAAGCTGTATGGAAACGAAACGTGACTGGCGGCTGGTGCCTGTGGGCAGGCTTGTTGCTGTTTTATCTGCTTGTACTGCCGGTCAGCCTTTACGGTGGGATGTCGCAGATGCTTAGAGACAACGTTGCAGAATCGCCGTCGTCAGGGATCTATCCGTATATGATGGTGGAAACGCTGTGGAGGATGCAGTTTTTTGTATGGGTCTTTGCATTTGCCGCGCTGCTTTGTGCGATGCATGTGTTTTCCTATTTGTTTACGGCGAGAAATTCCAACATGATGCATACGTATCCGGTCAGCAGGCTGAGCCTGTTTGTGACAAACTATGTGAGCGGGCTGCTGTTTTTGCTTGTGCCGGCTGTATTGGCGGCGCTTTTGGCACTGGCGGCGGGAGCGTCATTGGGCGTTGTGACCGGGGAGGTTGTAAAGTATTATATGCTTTGGATCTTGACGGCGGCAGTTGAAAATATATTTTTCTTTAGTATGGCGGTCTGTGTGCTGATGTTTGTCGGAAATATCATTGCGGTTCCGGTATTGTACCTGATCCTGAACTTTTTATACGACGGGTGCCGGATGATTTTGGAAACGATTCTGACCTCGGTCTGCTATGGCCTGGCGTCGGAAAGCATTATGGGGAATGGGATCAGTGTACTGACTCCAATTATTTACATGGGAAGAGTGGGGGTCAATTATGTGACCTATGAAGGTACAGCCATAAACTGTACGCTGAATCGCATGAATGCCCTGCCTGGGTATTTTGTAGCTGGTATTGGATTTTTGCTGATTGCGTTGGCGGCATATGGGAAAAAGCATATCGAGACTGCGGGAGACGTGATTACCGTAAACTGGATGAAGCCGATTTTCCGCTGGGGAGCGGCAGTCTGCACGGCTTCCCTTGGCGCTATCTTCATGACTGATATTCTGCTTTATACAAACTCGTTTGTTATGCTGGTCAGCAGTGTCGCTTTGATTGGAATTGCCGTCTTTTTTATCGTGCAGATGTTATTGGAACGCAGCGTGCATGTTTTTACAAAAAAAAGGATCAAAGAATGCATCGTATACAGTGTCATTGTCTGTGCCTGCTATGTGGCTCTGGACATGGATGTGCTGGGATTGGAAAGAAAGATCCCGCCAGCCGGCGAGGTGCAGGCAGTCCAGGTGCGTGGCTCGCTTGAGATGGTTTCCGCCGGTCAGGAAGAAATCGATTGGGTGCACGGGCTGCACAGCCAGATTATCGCTTCCAGAAAGGAATTCAAGCGTTTGATGGAGGACGACGGACAGTTAAGAAGATCTGTGTCAATAGAATATTTATTAAAAGACGGTTCTACTTTTAGAAGATCTTATCATATTCCAGTTGCAGATGAGATCTATGAACAGGTGAAGGAATATGCGTCACTGCCGAAGGTACAGCTTGAGCAGGTTTTCGGCATCCATTATCCGGCTGTTGAGGTTTACGGCGGAACGTGGGAGTACTACAATGAAAGCGGGGAGCTGATAGAGAAGAGAATTGCAGAAACGGATGCAAAGAAGCTTTGCGAAGCTCTGACAGAGGATATCAACAGCGGCAGGCTGAAAGAAGGGCTGGAAGTAAGCGTCGATTATGCGGAAAACGCGCAGACAGTCGCAAATCTCGGAACTTTGAGACTGGAAATCCGGGATGAAGCAGGATATTTCAGTAACCAGAATTATCGCCGCCTGACCGATTATAACAGCATGAATTTAAGCAAAGACGGACGGTCTAATGTATACGTGGATGAACGGTATGCAAGCCTGGTAACACAGATGCGCGAGCTTGACATTATAAAATAGTTATCATAGCCAGGAGGAGCCAGATGGATTCCAAAAGATTGACAAAAAGTTTATTTTACTTTTATTTTATTATGCTTGTCTGGATTATCTTGTTTAAAATGCAGATGCCATTTTCGTTCGCCGGGCATGGCAGGAGCATCAACCTGATTCCGTTTGCCGGGTCGGTTATTGTGGACGGCAGGATTTATATCCAGGAAATTGTGGATAATGTGCTGATTTTTATTCCGTTTGGTGTATTTTCGAGTATGCTGGGAGGGGCAAAATCATGGATTGGCAGGCTGGCGCCGTCGTTTTTTACAAGCCTTGCGCTGGAGGTGTTGCAGTTTGTGCTTGCGGTTGGGGCTACGGATATTACGGATGTGATGACGAATACGCTTGGCGGGCTGATTGGGATGGGGGTTTTTTGTTTGTTTGAGAAATTGTTTCGGGAGAATGTGTGCCGTGTGTTAAATGGGATTGTGCTTGTGGGGGCGGTTGGGATGAGTTTTTTGATTGGGGTGCTGCTTTTGGCGAATTAGGTTTTGTGGGGGGGGTGGAAAAGGGGACGCTGGGAGAGGGGATTGGCACGTCCTGTCGGCGTCCGTTCCAGAAGGTTAAGAAGCACTAGGCATCCTGCGGTGACGCTGTGGCTGCGTCCGGGCGCGGCACCTAGTGCCTTGTAAAGTTTAAATATATATAAAAACCAAATATTGAAAGGTTTCCCATATTTCTTAAGATTTTAGGTTAATCTGGATATATTTTTGATCTACTTTTAAACTTTACAAGGCACTAGGAGTTGTAAAAATTGTGCACAATGGCAAAATCTTTGTCTGGGAAATAATTT
>CAMUPC010000139.1 GCA_947090545.1 uncultured Eubacterium sp.
GGTGCCACAACGTAACCGCAGGATGCTTAGGGCTTCTTAACCTTCTGGAACGGACGGCAGCCAGGGTGTGCCCATCCCCTCTCCCAGCGTCCCTCCCCGCAAAAAAAAACTCATGGCAAAACACATCCCCATGATTTGATCCCACATAAGCTCATATGCCACAATTCACCAAGAAAAACCAAAAAGCCGCCACTACTCCCAATAGCGGCGACTTGATGTTCTAAATCATAGATGAATTTTTCTCTTCCAATTTAAGGATTTTCCTCTTGGCACCTCGTAAACGCACCAATATTCTGATACTTCATCTCTACAGCAAGGCTGCCATCTCTACACACAGCCCCACACAGCCCATCTTTTTGCACAAGTGCAGGAAATCCATCCTCAAACGAGCCGGCATAGTCATACACAGGCTCTATAGCCACCTTCCCATCCTGTCCTAAAAATCCCCACTTTCCATTGTCAGCACGAAAGACAGCAGTGCCATCTTTGCCATTCTCGCCGTTTTCGTCGGTTTCATAAGAAAAAGAAGAAAGATAAACAAAAGAAGGCTTGCAGATAGTATTGCCGTTTTCGTCAATAATTCCAAACAGCCCGTCCGCTTTTACGATCGTGCGGTTTCCTTTAAACGAATAGACAAGGTCATACTGCGGCTGTATGACAATTTGCCCGGATGTATCGATAAATCCCCATGTTCCATCTGTTTCAACGGCGGCAAGCCCGTTTGGGGCAAAAGAAAAGGCCCCATCAAATTGAAAATCAATGACAACCTGGTTCTTTTTGTTAATAAACCCGTATTTACCGTTCTTTTTTGCCATAGCAAGCCCGTTTGGGGCAAACATTTCTAAATATTCATATTTTTTCGGAATGACGTAGCCTCCGGTGGTATCGATAATGCCGTACGTGCCGTCCTTTGCCACCAGCGCCAGCCCTTCTTCTGTAAATGGGTCTGCGGTTTCGTACTGGATTTTTACGGCAAGGCTGCCGGAGCTGTCGATATAGCCGTACAGTGTGTCTTTTAAGACGACGGCAAGCCCGCAGGCTGCAAAATCCTGGATGCCCTGATAGGCTGGCTGTACGGTAAAGCTTCCGGTTTCGTCGATAACCCCGAACAGCCCGTCTTTCGCAACGGCGGCGAAGCCGTTGGAAAAGACGGAGGCAGTGTCGAACTGCGGCTGTATGACAAAGCTGCCGGTAATATCGATATAACCATATTTGCCATTTTTACAGGCAGGCGCCAGCCCGTTAGAAGAAAAGCTTCCGCAGTTTTCAAACTGTGGCTCAATTACGATGGAACCGTTTTCATCTACATAGCCGCAGCGTCCATCTTCCATAACAGGAGCGACAGCGGTTATTTGTGTTTTTTTGCCGTTTTTAGTGTCAGAATTTCCTTTGAAAGCGGTTTCATCATCTGCCTGCGTGGAACATCCGGCAGCAAGGAAGATACAGGCAAAGGCTGGAAGAAGCAAGCGCAGCAGGGATTTCATCATCTGCCTCCGTTTCCCGTTCATAGGAGATCCTTAAAGTAGGACGACGCCGTTGCCTGCGCCGATTCGGTCTGCGCCTGCCTCAAGGAGCGCTTTTGCGTCCTCCGGTGTGCGGATGCCGCCGCTTGCTTTTACTTTGGCGCGGTCTTTGACGGTTTTGCGCATCAGGGCAACGTCAGCGACTGTGGCGCCGCCGGTGCTGAATCCGGTGGAGGTCTTGACGAAAGCGGCGCCTGCTTCTACAGACAGCTCGCAGACTTTTTCCTTTTCTTCGTCAGTCAGCAGGCAGGTTTCGATAATAACCTTGACAATCGCCGGCTTGGAAGCTTCTACTACGGCGCGGATATCTTCTTTTACGAGATCGTAGTTTTTGTCTTTGACAGCGCCGATATTGATAACCATGTCGACTTCTTCGGCGCCTGCCTTTACCGCTTCCTTTGCTTCAAATGCTTTTGCGGATGTAAGCATCGCTCCTAATGGGAAGCCTACGACGCAGCAGGTAAGGACGCCGGAGCCTTTTAGCTGTTCTGCGACGAGCGGCACCTGGCAGGTGTTGACGCAGACGGAGGCAAAGCCGTATTCTTTTGCTTCGCTGCAATATTTTTTAATTGTCTCTGTGGTGGCGTCTGCCTTTAACATCGTGTGGTCAATTGTGTTTGCAATCGTTGTGTTCATTTGTTTTCCTCCTGATTTTCGTACTAAATATGCAACCGTTTTCATCATTGCTCTTTTATCTTAACATTTTGTTCATGTTTTGTAAATAGGAAGTTCAGAAAAAATGGTGGAAATGCATAAAAATTATTTTATTTTAAAATATTTTGTTGACAATTCGACATAACAATGATATTGTATATGCAAGATAACAAATGAAAGCGTTTGCAAAGAGCAAAAGGACAGCAGAATGACAATTAATGATATCGCAAAACAGGCAGGAGTATCGCCGTCGACAGTATCGAGAGTACTGAACAACAATGGGCTGGTAAAAGAAGAAACAAAGCGGAGGGTTCTACAGATCGTGGAAGAGAGCAAATTTGTTCCCAATGTGTTTGCGAGGAGCCTGAGCAATGAAAACCTGATTAATAATGTAGGTTTGATTGTCCCAAATATTGAAAATCCTTTTTTTGCAACGCTCGCAGAAGGTGTCAGCGCTGCGGCAGATGAATGCGGGTACAATTCTTTTTTGTTTAATACGAATGAGGATGTGAAAAAGGAGCTGAGGTTTTTACAGACGTCTCAGGAACAGCGGCTGCGGGGGCTTTTGATGGTTCCGGTCGTGGAGAATGATACGGTCAACCGTTCTTATTTGCTGCGCCTTCCGATTCCTGTGGTGATGATTGACAGAGAATCGTATAATACTAATTTTGACGGCGTATTTTCCGACGATGTGGAAGGGGCGTTCCATGCGGTCGAGGCGCTGATTAAAAACGGGCATACGAAGATCGCGCAGATTATCGGGCCGCAGACGACCAAGCCGGGCAGGACGCGTTTGCAGGGATATGAGCAGGCGCTCGCGGAATATGGCATCCCTTACCGCGAAGAGTATGTCATAGAGGGCATGTTCCAAAAGGAGGCTTCCTATGAAGCAATGAAAAAGCTGATGAAGCTGAAAGATCCGCCGACGGCTATTTTTTCGGCAAATAACCTGACAAGCATCGGCGTGTTAAAATACTTAAAGGAACAGAATTTGCGGCTGGGCAGGGATATTTCCATGGTAGGCTATGATGATATCGAGGTACTGGAGTATACGGATATGAATTTGTCTACCGTAAGCCGTCCGGTACAGCGGATGGGCTATGACGCGATGATGCTTCTGCATGAACGGATTACGCATACAGACCACCGCAATGGGGCGCGCAAGCGCATTTATTTAGGCGCGCAGCTTATTTTAAGAGGGTCGGAGCGGATGTCTCCAAAGATTATGGAGAAGCTCGAAAAAGCAGAGAAGGCTGAAAAGGCTGAAAAAAAAGAGACAGTGAAACTAAAGCAGCCGATGCGCCGGGAGATGGAAAAAGCAGAAAAAGCAGAAACACCGGCAGAACAAGCGGCGGCAAAAAAAGAATTACAGAAGGTATAAAAGAACAGGATAAGCAAGGCAAAAAAGAAATACAGAGGTACAAAAGAACAGGATAAGCAAGGCAGAAAAGAAATACAGAGGACAAAAGAGCAGGATAAACAAGGCAGAAAAGAAATACATAGGTATAAAAAAGCAGGATAAGCAAGGCAAAAAAATATAGAAGCATAACAAGCAAAAAATTCTTAGAAAGGTAATGGAAAAATGTATCAGCAGTTGTACGAGATGGTTTTGGAAGAACACCGCCAGGTATTTGAGGCGCAGCCTGTAAAAGACCTGGAAGCGCTGATGGACGCAATCAAAAGCGCCGGACGGATCTTTGTATTTGGCGCAGGCAGGGAGGGCATTGCCGCCCGCAGCTTTGCGATGCGGTTAATGCATCTTGGCAAGGAGGTTTACTGGCTGTTGGATGATACGACGCCGGGGATGCGGGAGCAAGATTTGTTTATTGCTGTCAACGGATCGGGCAAAATCGGATTTATCGATTATTTTTTGGATCAGGCGAAAAAGACGGGGGCGAAGGTTGCTGTGATTACCGGGGCGCCGTCAGAGCGTACGCCGTCGCAGGCGGATGTTACAGTCTTTGTCCCGGCGGCGGTTTACAAAGGGACTGACCCAAGGGTCGTGCCGTCCAAGCAGCCGATGGGCAATTTGTATGAGCAGCATTTGTTTTTACTGTTTGATATTCTGGTCATGATGCTTCAAAAAACGATGGGGCTTAAGCATGAGCAGATGGAAGCACGCCACAGAAATGTGGAGTAAAGAAAGATAAAGGGGGATTTTATGAGCAGCAAGGTTACAGTATTTGGAAGCTTCGTTGTCGACCTGATGGCGCGTACGCCGCACCTTCCGGTTCCGGCGGAGACGGTAAAGGGTTCGTTGTTTAAGATGGGCGCCGGAGGCAAGGGGTTTAACCAGTGTGTCGCGGCGCACAAGGCAGGCGCGGACGTGACGATGGTCACCAAGATGGGGCGTGATTCTTTTGCGAACGTGGCGCTCGATGTGATGGATGAGCTTAAGATGCCGAAAGGCCATATTTTCTTTAACGAGGAGGATGCGACCGGCATTGCGCTTATTTTAGTCGATGAAGGTACAAGCCAGAATGAAATCGTCATTGTGCCGGGGGCATGTGCGACGATTACAAAGGAAGATACGGATTCTATCGAAGGGCTGATCCAGGAATCCGAGTATATTCTGCTCCAACTGGAGGTTAACCAGGATGCCAATGAGCGCGTGATTGACTGTGCTTACCGAAACGGGACAAAGGTTATCTTAAATACGGCGCCGTATTCTCCGGTTTCGGACGAATGCCTGTCCAAAGTGTATATGGTAACGCCGAATGAGGTCGAGGCAGAGGAGATGACGGGCGTTAAGGTGGACAGCCTGGAAGCGGCAAAGAAGGCGGCGGAGGTATTTCGCAGCAAAGGGGTAAAAAAGGTTGTAATTACGCTTGGTTCCAGAGGCGTTTTTATTTCCGCGGACGGCAGAGAGGAGATCGTTCCGTGCTTCCGTGTAGATGCAGTCGATACGACGGGTGCGGGAGACGCATTTAACGGCGGATTTTTAACAGCGCTGGCAGAAGGAAAGGACGAATGGGAGGCGGCGAGGTTTGCAAGCGCGCTTGCAGCGATCTCGGTGACACGGATGGGCACGACGCCTGCGATGCCGACCAGGGAAGAAGTGGATGCATTTTTAAAAGACCATGCATAAATAATAAGAAAATTAAAGGGGGATAAAACTATGTTGCGGGGAATACCAGAAAACATCAGCCCAGAGCTGCTAAAGGCACTGGCGGATATGGGACACGGGGATTTGATTGTGATTGCGGATAATTTCTATCCGGCAGTGTCAAAGGCAAAGGACGGAATTACGATTCACTGTAAGGGAAATACGGCGGCGCAGATGGTAGAATCTATTTTAAAGCTGATGCCGCTGGATGTGGATTACTGTGAGTATCCGGTTGAGATTATGAAGCCGGACCCGGGGTTTGAGCATACGCTGCCGCAGCGCCCGAAAGTATGGGATGATGTGATTGCGGCGGTGAAAAAGAATGAGCCGAAGGACTGCGTTGGCTATATTGGAAGGACAGACTTTTATGAAAAGGCGAAACACGCGTTTGTAACAGTGTCAACGAGCGAGACAGGCACCTACGGCTGCATTATTATGCAAAAGGGCGTGAAATAGCAAATGAATTGGTATTTACAGCAAAGCTGTGGATATAGGAACTTTTTTTAACAAGGAGGAGAAAAAATGAAAAGAAAAGTGATCAGCATGATTTTATGTGCAATGATGGCAGTTTCCATGATTGGATGCGGAAGCTCCGGCGATAATGCAAAGGAAAACAACCCACCGGCAGAGACAGGCGGAGAGGAAGCAGGCGGTGAAGCTTCCGGCGGAGATGAAGGTGGTGATGCAGGCGGTGAAGCTTCCGGCGGAGGCGGCGCATTAGAAGCGTTTACATCGGCAGACGGCGCTGCGGTATCGGTAAACGCTATTTATAAGCCGGCAGCAGACCCTTCGGACTGGACGATCTCTGTTGTAGTGAAGGATTCTTCCAACGGCTGGTTTGTACGTATGGAAGAAGGCGTGAAACAGTTTGCAGAAGATTACGGTATCAATGCCTACCAGAAGGGCCCGGTGGCAACGGACGCTGCACAGCAGGTAGAAGTGATTGAGAACCAGATCAATCAGGATATCGACGCAATCTGCGTTGTTCCGGTAGACCCTGCTACGTGTGATACGGTATTGCAGGACGCAAAGGACAAAGGGATCAAGGTAATCTGTCATGAAGGCTCCAGCGCAAACTGCGACATCGACCTGGAGGCATTTTCCAATGCCGGGTATGGCGCATATATTATGGATAACCTGGCGGAAGCAATGGGCGAGGAAGGCACTTATGTAACGATGGTAGCGCATCTGACAAACGCGTCCCAGAACGAATGGGCAGACGGCGCGGTAGCACGTGCGAAAGAAGCGTATCCAAACCTCGTAAACCTGGAAGCTTCTCCAAGAGTAGAATCTGAGAACAATTCTGAGAGAGCATATGAAGTAGCAAAAGAAGTACTGAAAACCTATCCAGAAGTCAAAGGCTTTGTAGGGACTTCTTCCATGGATACTCCTGGTATCGCGCGTGCGATCGACGAGCTTGGCTTAAACGGCAAAGTATTTGTATGCGGGACAGGAATGCCGAATGAGTGCAGGGAGCTGATCAAATCCGGTTCCATTCATTCCGCACAGCTTTGGGACCCGGCAGAAGCTGGCTACGCAATGTGCGTAATGGCTACGATGATGCTGGACGGCCAAACCATCGGCGAAGGAACAGACCTTGGGCTTGCTTCCTACTCCAATATGGTAGTCAATGCAGACAACAGCAATATTGTCGAGGGTGCAGGCTGGATCTCTCTTAAGAAAGACAACGTAGACAATTACAATTTCTAATTCAGAAAACGAAGGTCGGCAGTATCAGGAATGCTGACAGACAATCAGGGCGGCTTGCCAGATAACGGCTGGCTGCCCGCTTGATTAGAAGGAAGGTATGGTTGGGAGGCAGAAGTATGTCCGATTACATTATAAGAGCAAAAGGGATTAAGAAATACTTTGGCGGTGTAAAGGCATTAGACGGCGTGGACCTGGAGATTAAAAAAGGGGAAGTGCATTGTCTTGCCGGAGAAAATGGCTGCGGAAAATCAACGATTATCAATGTTATCTCTGGCTTTTATACCCCAGATGGGGGGGAGCTTGAGATCGACGGCGTTACGTATCCGAAGATGACGCCGCAGCAGTCCATCGCCGCAGGGATACAGGTTATTTACCAGGATTTGTCAGTATTTCCGAATCTGACCGTGATGGAAAACCTTGCCCTGAATATGGAGCTGGCAAGCGGCAAAAAATTTGTCAGCAAAAAGAGGTTTCGGCAAATTGCGAAAGAAGCGGTTGCAAAGATTAATTTTGAGATTGACCTGGATGAAAAGGTTGAAAACCTGTCGGTTGCCGATAAGCAGCTTATCGCGATCAGCCGTGCACTGTTAAACAACGCGAAGCTGATTATTATGGATGAGCCTACGACGGCGATCACAAAAAAGGAAGTGCGGGCGTTATTTAACGTGATCCGCGACCTGCAAAAACAAAATATCGCGATTTTATTCGTATCCCATAAGCTGGACGAGGTATTTGAGATCGCGGAGCGTTTTACGATCTTTCGGAATGGAAAAAATACAGGCGCGGGCGATGCGTCTGAGCTGACGCAGGAAAAATTTACTTACTATATGACCGGCCGTGAGATTAAGGAAACGCCGTTTATCTATGAAGAAAAGCCAGGCGCGAAAAAGGTTCTGGAGATTAAAAACCTGAACCTGAAAAATGGTTTTAAAAATGTAAACCTTTCTCTGGGAGAGGGTGAAATTCTAGGCATTACCGGGCTGTTAGGATCTGGCAGGACGGAGCTTGTACAGGCGCTGTTTGGCTACCACAAGGCGGATTCCGGGGAAATCTATATCCGCGGCAAAAAAGTGCAGATCAATACCGTAAAAGACGGGATTAAAAACGGCATCGGCTATGTGCCGCCGGAGCGTATCGTAGAGGGCGTCTTTTTGCCGCAGTCCATCAAGCAGAATATCTCGATCGAGAAGTGGGATGAATGGGCAGGGCCGCTCGGCATTATGAATGAAAAAAAGATCGAAGAAGTCGTCAACGACTGGGTCAAGAAGCTGCGCATTAAGCTGCACAGCATCGAGGACCCGATGAATACGCTTTCTGGCGGAAACCAGCAGAAATGCGTGCTTGCAAAATGGCTGATCTTGGACTTAAACGTACTGATTTTAAACGGGCCGACCGTCGGCGTGGATATCGGCGCCAAATTTGATATTTATGAGCTGGTAAAAAGCCTTGCAGCGAATGGGCTGTCCGTTATTATTATCTCGGATGACATTCCAGAGATTTTATCCAACTGTAACCGCGTTGTTGTCATGCGCCGGGGCGAGATCGTAAAAGAAGGGCTGACCAAAGATATGGATGAAGCGAGCCTGGCTGAATTTGCGGTTGCGGATTAAGGAGGGGGACAGATGAATAATAAGACGAAAAAAATATTACATAGTTCGGAGTTTTATGTAGGGATTATTATTATCCTGTTTTGTATGCTGATCCAGGTACGAAGCGGCCAGTTTTTTACTGGCAACAACCTGGTTGATATTATCCGTTCGTTTACGATTCCAGTTATGTTCTGCGTAGGCGAGCTGATGGTGCTGATTTCGGGAGGCGTTGACTGTTCTTTCCCGGCAATCGCGTCACTTTCCATGTTTGTCGTATGTAAATACCTGGAGGATGTGACGACGAACCCGCTGCTGTTTTTCGTTGTAGCGGCATTGATCGGGCTTGCCTTTGGCGTGTTAAACGGCGTGATTATCGGAAAATACCGTTTTCCGGCACTGATCGTAACGCTTGGTACTTCCAGCATTTGCTGGGGCGTGATGCAGGGCGTCTTTCAGTCCAGAGAGTATCCGCTGTGCCCGACGCTCCTTGCTGTAGGCAAAGCAAAGCTTCTCACAGCGACCAACGCAGCGACAGGGCTTTCTTCAGACCTGCCGATGATTACGGTATTTATGGTACTGCTGCTGGCGCTTGGCTGGTTTATCCTGAATAAAACGATGCTGGGCAGAGGCATCTACGCGATCGGCGGCGATATTATCGCGGCAAAGCGCGCAGGCTTTAATGTATTTGGCACAACGGTATTTATTTATGCGTTTTCCGGCATGATGGCAGGCATTATCGGTGTGTTCCGTGCCTGTATGCTCCAGGCGGTGCATCCGAATAACCTGGAAGGGCTGGAAATGACAGCGATCGCGGCATGTGTGCTCGGCGGCGTCAGCATTACAGGAGGAAAAGGCACTGTGCTTCAGGCATGTCTTGGGATGGCGCTTTTGACAGTCGTATCCAACAGCTTGATCCTGCTCGGTATCAGCACCCACTGGCAGAATGTCGTAACGGGGTTAATTATCATCGCAGGTACAGCGGCAACAGCGATCCAGAACCAGAAGAACGCGAAAAAACTGGCTGTGAAGCTGACAGAATCGTAAGGCGGGGGTGTATCCATATGAATAAAATATTAAACAAAGACAAAAATCTGACCCGTATTCTGGCAGTATTTCTTGTATGCTTTGTACTGTTTAGCATTACACAGGGGAAATCGTTCCTGTCTGTGTCCAGCTTCCAGTCTATGGGCAAGCTGTTTCCAGAGTTTGGGCTGCTTGCGGTCGGCATGGCGTTAGCGCTGATTACAGGCGGGATCGACTTAAGCGTGGTCTATATTGCAAACCTTTGCTCGATTACGGCTGCGCTGACCATTAAGGCAATGACGCCGGAAGGCGATGCAGGCTTCGGCGCGATTTTAGCAGGCGTTCTCGTAGCGATTATCGTAGGCATGATCTGCGGTTCCTTAAACGGGCTTTTGATTTCCGCAGTCGGCATTCCGGCGATGCTTGCAACGCTCGGCACACAGTCGCTGTTTAACGGTATTGGGGTTGTGGCTTCCAAAGGGAGCAGCGTAACCGGATGCAAGCCGCTGTCGTTTTTTATCAGCAAGAAGGTAGCGGGCATTCCGATGGCAGCGATTATCTTTGTCATCTGTGCGGTTATTATGATCTTTATTGTAGACAAAACAACGCTTGGCCACAAGATTAAAATGATGGGCACGAATATGAAGGCTTCTGCGTTTTCCGGCTTTAACAATGTCAAGCTCAGCGTGATCAACTATATGATGATCGGTATACTGTCCGCGGTAGCAGGCATTATTATGCTTGGGCGCTATAGTTCGGCAAAAGCAGACAACGGTGCGTCCTATACGATGCAGGCAATTATGATCGCCGTAATGGGCGGCATTGATCCGGCAGGCGGCAAGGGCAATATCCAGGGTGTGTGCGTTGCGGTACTGATTATCCAGATGGTCAGCACGTGGCTTAGTATGTACCAGAATATCTCAGATTTCTACAAACAGATTATCTGGGGCGCGCTGCTTTTGATTGTGCTGCTTTTGAATTATTATATTAATAAACGTGAAGTTGCGAAGGCGGCGAAGAAATAAGCAAGGCGCATGTTGAAAAGAGAAGAGGGGTTTTGGCAGAAATGTGAAAAAGGGATGCTGGTTTTATGCGGTGTTCCTTTTTCATTTGTTTGGATGGGTTTTGGATAGGGGGCAGCTATTTGTAAGGATTCTGGGATTGATCAATGATGGATGTTTTTGATGCGGGTGGGACGCTGGAGGAAGGGGAGCGGGGCTGGCTTCCTGTTCCGGTTCCAAAATGTA
>CAMUPC010000140.1 GCA_947090545.1 uncultured Eubacterium sp.
TGCTGGCGGAACGCCAGGGCGAACTAGGTGCCGCGCCCGGACGGTGCCATAGCGTTCCCGCAGGATGCCTAGGGCTTCTTAACCTTCTGGAACGGACGCCGCCAGGACGTGCCCCTCCCCTCTCCCAGCGTCCCATCCCCCAAAAAACGCACAAATCAACAACCCCACGCTCCCTGTCCCAATTCCCATCATCCGCTGGATTTTCCATAAGCCATCTGCTATACTAAAAAACACTATGTTTACAGAAAGGACCAAAACCATGAAATACACATTCGATGAAATCATTATGCTGTTTTTTGCCTATTCCTTCTTCGCATGGATAGCAGAAACCGCCGTCGCAACAGTAAAAGAGAAAAATTTTAAAAACCGTGGCTTTGCATCCGGCCCATTCTGTTTCCTTTACGGCTTCACAGCCATGCTATTGACAGTGTTTTTGCAGGATTTGAAAAACAACGCGTTTTTCCTGTTTCTGGGAAGCACGATTGTAGCAACGGCGGTGGAGTGGTACGCAGGAAAGCTGCTGGCACGGATGAAGCGGAAGAAATGGTGGGATTATTCGGCAAAAAAATGGAATTTTGACGGCTACATCTGTTTGCAGTATTCCCTGCTTTGGGGGCTGCTTGGATTTGTGGCGGTGCGTTACGGCAATACACTGCTTGTGTGGCTGTACCGCCTGCTGCCGTCTGCTGTGGGAAAGGCGGCAGTGTGCGGGCTTATGGCAGTCGGATGGATCGACCTTGCAGGCTCTTTGATGTCGATTTATCATATGGAACAAAAGCTGCCGCGCCTGTTTGGGTGGAACCGCAGGCTCCAGGCATGGACGTACCGGTTTGCGGCAGGCGTCAGCGGGCATGTTGAAGAACGGTTTGTCCGGTCGTATCCGGTGATGCAGGCGGAGCAGGAGGAAGAACCGGGGGAAGATTCCTGCGGTATTGTGCAGTTGTTTTGGCTGTTTGTGATCGGGGCGTTTTTGGGGGATCTTGTAGAGACGGTTTTTTGCAGGCTGACGGCGGGCGTTTGGATGAGCAGGAGCAGCCTTGTATGGGGAGCGTTCAGCGTTGTGTGGGGGCTTGCGGTCGCGCTTGCTACGGCGTTGTTGTATAAGGACAGGGAAAAGCCGGATTCGTATTTGTTTTGGGCAGGCGTATTTTTGGGCGGCGCGTATGAATACATATGCAGTGTGTTTACGGAGATTTTTTTCGGACAGGTGTTTTGGGACTACAGCGCGATGCCGTTTAACCTGGGCGGAAGGATTAACTTGTTGTACTGCTTCTTTTGGGGAATCGCGGCGGTTGTATGGATCAAAGGGCTGTATCCGCTTCTGGCGCGTTTCATCGGGTGGATCTTGCAAAAGACCGGATGGGTGCTGACGGTGCTGCTTGCGGGGTTTATGGCTGTAAACCTGTGCGTGTCGGTGCTGGCGCTTGTGCGGTATGATGCGCGTGCAAACGGGATTGCGGCGGAGGCGGAGTGGGAGCTGAGGGTTGACGCTGCCTTTGATGATGCTGTAATGGAACGGATTTATCCGAATGCGATACGCCAGTAGGGAGAAAGGAGGTGCCAAATGGAACAGGCTTTGTGTGAAGTGGATATGAACCAGGTGGTCGGGACGCTTGATATTTTGTTTATCTGCCTGGATACGCTGCGGTACGATGCTGCCGTCCAGGAAGAGGCGGCGGGGACAACGCCGGTGCTGAACCGCTACGGCGCGTGGGTGAAGTGCCAGGCGCCCGGCAATTTTACCTATCCTTCCCACCATGCGATGTTTGCGGGTTTTTTGCCGTGCAGGTCGGATACGAAATGCCAGGAGGAGAGAGAAATGCTGTTTTATCCAACGGCAATCGGGCTGCGCAGGAAGGTTCCCAAGGGTGCGTACGCGTTTTGCGGCAGTACGGTGATGGAAGGGCTTTCTAAGGACGGCTATGATACATGGTGTGTCGGCGGGGTGTCTTTTTTTGACAAGCGCTCGGATCTGGGCAGGGTTTTTCCGGGATATTTTCAAAAAAGCTACTGGCATCCTTCGTTTGGGTGCCTGGTAAAAGAGAGCACGAAAAACCAGGTGGATTTTATCCTGCGCAAATTAAAGGAGGCGCCCAGGGAGCAGCGGATTTTTTTATATGTCAATGTGGATGCGGTGCATTATCCGAATTATTATTATGTGAAAGGGGAGGGAAAGGACAGCCTTAAGACACATGCGGCGGCGCTGCGCTATGTAGACGGGCAGCTTGGGCGGCTGTTTGGCGCCTGGCAGCAGATGCGGGGGAACGCGTTTGTGATCTGCTGTTCCGACCACGGCACCTGTTACGGGGAGGACGGCTGCTGGCGGCACGGCATCAGCCATCCGATGGTGGATACGGTTCCTTATAAGCACTTTTTTTTGCAGCCGTTTGAGCCGTAACTTTTGAAAGTATTTTCTGTTTTATGGCCGTAGGCAGGAGAATGGCAAATGGCGGGTGAATCGTCGGTAAAATGCATAATATTAGAATAGAAATCGGCGAAAAATTGTTGAAAGTGCTAATCAAATTTGCGATCTTCCTTGACTTTGGGTCGAAATCATGTATAATGGGATTATCGAAATGTTTTCGCAAGCGAGGAGGGGTTGTATGATGAAAGAGAACAAGAGTGCCGGGGCGCAGAAGGTAAAAGGGTTTAAAAGCCTGACGGCTATGCTGATTTCTATTATCTTTATTATGATTGCCATACCGACGGTCGGGCTGGCGTTTTTGGGTATCCATTATCTGAGGCAGTCGATGACCGAGTCGGAACAACTATACGATGAGTCTATGACAGACGGCTATAAAATGGAGATTAAATCGCAGGTGCAGGGTGCGCTGGCTGCGGTCCAGCGTTATTATGACATGAGCCAAAACGGTGAGCTGACGGAGCCTGAGGCGCAGAAGCTGGCTGCGGAGGCGGTGCGCTCGATGCGTTACCGGGACGACGCGTCAGGGTATATCTGGATTGACGGCAAGGACTATAACCTTGTGATGCATCCGATTTTAACAGAACAGGAAGGGACAAACAGGGGTGACCTGACCGACCAAAACGGGGTAAAGGTAACGCAGAGCGTGGTGTCTGCGGCAGCATCGGGCGGCGATTACCTGGAATTTTACTTTACGAAATCGGACGGCGTGACGGTTGCGCCGAAGATCGCATATGCGCAGATGTTTGAGCCGTGGGGATGGGCAGTTGCCACGGGTAATTATGTAGATGATATGAATGCCAAGATCGATGGCATGAAGGACCGGATTGAGGACGAGTTTTCCCAGATGCTGATGATTTACGGCATTTCTGCGGCGGCAATGCTGATTGTGGCAATGGTGATCTCTTCGATCGGCGGCCTGCGGATTACGAAAGGCATCAAGATGGTGGAGGCAAACCTGCATCAGGCGGCAGAGGGAGACTTAAGCTTTACGGTCAGCCCTGGGCTGTTAACCCGTGCGGACGAGATCGGCGAAATGGCGCGTTCGCTGGAAAATGTGCGCAGGTCGCTGGCAAGTATGCTGGGCAGCGTGGTACATACCGGAAAGGCGCTGAATGAGAGCAGTGAAAAATTCAACGAGAAATTCGGGCATATTTCCGAGAGCATTCGGAATACGAACCAGGCGATCGACGATCTGGCGCAGGGAGCTACGAGCCAGGCAAATGAGACGGAGATTGTCAACGACAAGATCAAGGAGCTGGGCGGTGTCATAGAAGTGGAAAAAGGCGGCGTCAATAAGCTGGAAAGCACGGTAGGCGCCATGATTAAGCATACGGCAGTCGCTTCTGGAAGCATTGAAGAATTAGACCAGATTACGAGGGTCACGATCGACGCGATCGAGACGGTATCCCAGCAGACAAATAAAAATAACGATTCTGCGGCAAATATCAACAAGGCGGTAGAGATTATCAAAGGGCTGGCGGCGCAGACAAACCTGCTTTCCTTAAACGCCAGCATCGAGGCGGCAAGAGCCGGAGAAGCGGGCAGAGGATTTGCCGTTGTAGCAGAGGAGATCCGCAACCTTTCCGAAGAGTCCTCCGGCAATGCACAGGAGATTGAAGAGATCGTCAAGGAACTGATCGAAAATGTGGAAGTATCTGTAAAGAAGATGCAGGAAGTAACCGGCAATGTGCAAAAGCAGCAGCAGTGCCTGGATGAGACGAGAGAGGCGTTCCGTCATCTGAACCAGGAGGTTACGCTTGTCGAAGAGGTGACCAAGGAGATCGGCAGCCAGACCGAGATTTTAAATTCCCTCAAGGAGATCGTAACAGACTCTGTCAACAACCTTGCCAGCGTCGTAGAAGAAAATGCGGCGTCGACGGAGGAAACGAGCGCAAGCATGACGATCCTGTCCCAGACGATCAGCGAATGCAACGAGGATACGCAGGGGCTTGTAGAGCTGAGCCATCGCCAGAATGCTGAAGCAGGGAAGTTCCAGCTTTGAATCCGTATGTACAGTATATGTACAGCTATCCGCATAAAACTGCTTACCGCAAGCTGCGGGGGATTTCGCTGCATGAGTATGTCCATTTTTTAAAAGGCGGCGGCAATGGGCTGTATGTGCATCTTCCATTCTGCCAGGCGAAATGCGGGTACTGCAACTTGTTTTCGGTAACCGGGCAGGATACCGCGGATGTCGGTCGCTATTTGGATGCGGTCAGGCGTCAGTGTGCGCAGTATCAGGGCTTGCTGGATTCTGTGCAGGCAGAGTTTGGCGAGCTGGTGATCGGCGGCGGGACGCCGCTTGTCTTGACAGAGCGGCAGTTAGAGCAGTTGTTTGAGATGCTGGAACAGTATATATGCTTTTGCGGGGATCGGGAAGCCGTGATTGAGACAGCGCCGAACCAGACGGACGTACGCAAGCTTCATATTTTAAAGCAGGCTGGCGTGACAAGGGTCAGTATGGGCATTCAGAGCTTTCATGACGCGGAGCTTGCTTCGCTTGGGCGGCAGCATCAGGCAAAACAGGCAAGAGAAGCGCTGCATTTGTTAAAAGAAGCGGGCTTTGCCTGTGTAAATACAGATTTTATTTATGGCATTCCTGGGCAGACTGTATCAAGCCTGCTTGCTTCGCTGCAAGAAGCGCTTACGTTTGAGCCGGATGAGGTCTTTTTGTATCCGCTGTATCTGCATCCCGGCGCATGGCTGAAACAGCGCGGCGCCGTGATGGAGGGACGTGACGCCTATGTGCAGTATCAACATGCATGTGCTTTTTTAAAGAGTGCGGGCTACCGTCAGGATTCCATGCGCAGGTTTGTGCGCCAGCCTGGAGAACGCAGCTATAGTGCGTGCGGGTTTGGGACGTCGCTTGCGTTAGGCTGCGGCGGGAGGAGTTATCTTGGAAACCTTCATTTTTGCAGCCCGTATGCGGTCGCGCAGAAGGAATGCCTGTCGAGGCTTATGGACTATGAGCAGACGCAGGACTATACACAGATTACGCATGGCATCCTGCTTTCAGAAGAAGAGATGAAACGGCGCTATCTGATCCGCCATCTTCTGATCCAGCCGGGGCTTTCGCTGGACGGATAT
Organism: uncultured Eubacterium sp.; assembly: GCA_947090545.1. Taxonomy (GTDB): domain Bacteria; phylum Bacillota; class Clostridia; order Lachnospirales; family Lachnospiraceae; genus Eubacterium_J. The sequence continues at coordinate 5,513 of CAMUPC010000140.1, forward strand.
CAAAAAGCGTTTGGCAGCGCGGCAATGGAGGAGTTTCCGGTGTTAAACGACTGGCTGGAAAGCGGGTATGCGGAACGGAGCGAGAAAAGCTGCGGTATGGCTGCGGATGTGGTCGGAGCAGATAAAAAGACTGTGTTTCTTTCGCTGACGGCGGAAGGGATGGGGCTTTCTGACTATCTGGGGCCAATGCTGATTTCTGAGAAAGTACGTTCTTTGATGAAAGAGTGGGAGCGGGATGCAGAGCATCCAGGTTAAGGAGATACACAGATGGAGACGGTAGTATATCGGGGCAGCCTGAAAAGCTGCAATTACCGCTGCTCCTACTGTCCTTTTTCCAAGCATGGCACAGCCGGTGCAAAGCTTGCAAAGGACAGGGAGCAGTGGTTTTCTTTTGTAGATCGTTGTATGGCACAGGAAGGAGGACGCGGAGCCTGTGCCGTTATGGTGGCGCCTTACGGTGAAGCGCTGGTGCACCCGTGGTATTGGGAAGGCTTGGCGCGGATCAGCGCGCTTTCTGTCACAAAGGCGGTCGGCGCGCAGACAAACCTTTCCTTTCCGCCGGAAAAATCGCTGGAGGCATATGTGAAATACGGCGGAAAACTCAAAAAGCTGCGCCTTTGGGCGACGTTCCATCCTGAGATGACGACGGTTCGGGAATTTGCGAAGGCATGTCGCCTGCTTGCGGCAAAAGGAGTGTCGCTGTGTGCAGGGGCTGTAGGGGTGCCTGCGAATGCAGTGCTGTTGCAGCAGCTTCGGGCGGCGCTGCCGCAAGAGATTTACTTGTGGATCAATCGTATGAACGGGCTGGGGCGTGCCTATACGCAGGACGAGATACAACTGTTTTGCGGGATTGACCCGTATTTTTACAGGGAGCTGCAAGTACATCCCGCAGATCCGGCGCAGTGCGCTGACAGGCTGTTCGTGGAAGGGGACGCTAGGGAGCGGCTTTGCAGTATCAGTGCGCCAGGCAGAGAATGCCGCAGGAAAACGTGCTCCTGTTATCTCGCATATGGGGGCAGAAACAATCTGGTGAACCAGATGTTATTTGGGCCGCTTCCGCTGTTTCGGATTCCGAGACAGCCGAAAGCGGTTTTTTTGGATATCGAAGGGACGCTGCTGCCCGCCGATGGCAAACGCCCGATGCAGCGGCAGACTGGCACAGGCGTGCCGCAAGAGATGAAAAAAGCGCTGGAAGTGCTTTCAGAAAGGGAAGGGACGCTGCTTTTTTTTGCAACAACGCTTCCCTTCCAGGAGGCAAGAAAGCGGTGCCGTGCCGTCTGGCATTTATTTTCCGGCGGAGTATTTGCCGCGGGAGCGCATGTTTTGCTGCGTGACAGGACAGACAGGCACATGCCGGACAGGGAATCCTTTTTTTTGCTGGAGGAAGAGGCGGCACGGTATTTTGAGCCTGTGTTAAAGAAATTTTCGGCGCGGATGCTTGTGTACCGGGAAAAAGGCGGGCGCTGTTATAAAATTACGCTGGTGCGTGCGCAGCATCTTGTTTGGAGCGAGAAGGAGACGGAGCAGGCGGCGCAGTGCCTGCCGGAAAGGTTCTGCGGGAAGCTTCGGTTTCTTGCGGAGGGGCACTGCCTACAGGTTGTTGCGGCGCAGGCACACAAAGCAGCTGGGGTGAAGCTGCTTTGTGAGTGGCTGGGATTCGGGCTGGATGAGGTATTCGCCGCGGGAGATTCCAAAGAGGATGCCAAGATGATGGAACTGTGCGGGCGTTGAGTTGTTCGTAAGATTCTACAAAAAGTACATAAAAAATTAGTAAGAAATGCCAATTTACAAAAAAGTGGGAGAAGTGTATGATATTTCCGAAAAGTGAAATCGATAACAAATATAAAAGGAGGGTTTTTCATGCAGCATGTGAATGTCAAATTTGACAATGTAAAGCAGGTAGAGCAGTTTGTAAATATGATTGAAAAATTTGATGCACATTTTGACTTGGGTTGTGGGCATAAAGTTGTCAATGCAAAATCCATACTTGGGGTATTTGCGTTGGATCTTACAAAACCGCTGTCCTTGTGCTATGCTTCCGGGGATGCGGCACTTATTGAGAAAATTACGCCGTTTCTTTACAAAGGGGAAGAAAATCCATATGAGATGGATATTGCCAATTAATAACAACTGGATTTTATTTTTTGAAGGATGAAAAGGAATGGGGTATGGAGAGAAAAGCGGTATTTTTGGATATAGATGGCACGCTGACGCAGCCAGGCTGCAACGAGGTGCCGGAGTCTGCGGTATGGGCGATTGCACAGGCGAGGAAGCAGGGCCATTATGTATATTTGTGTACGGGAAGAAGCATTGGGATGCTTTCCCCGTTGTTAAAGTATGATTTTGATGGAATTATCAGCAGCTCCGGCGGGTATATAAAAAGCCGGGGCAGGGTTATTTATGACTGCCCGATGACAGAGGAACAACGCCAGGCTGCGATGGATGTGCTGGAGAAAAACGGGATTTTCAGAACCGTGGAATGCAGGGAGCATTCTTATGTAGATGAAGGCCTGAAAGCATTTTTGCGCAGCCAGGCGGCGCGAAGGGACAATGACGAGATGCTGCAAAGAAGGGAACGGCTCGAACGTGCGTTAGGCATCCTGCCGATGAAGCAGTACCGGGGCGAGCAGGTGTATAAAATCGTTGTGATGAGCAGGTCGATGGAACCGCTCGTGCGTGCGCATGAAGCGCTGGAAGCAGACTTTGATCTCTGTATCCAGGAAAAGGATGAAAGCGGGCTGTTTCATGGAGAGGTCGTCAACCGATTGTTTGACAAGGGCAGGGCGATTGCGCGGGTGTGCAGCGACCTGCACCTGCCGCTGGAGTGTTCGGTGGCAATTGGAGACAGCCTGAACGATTTGGAGATGATGCAGACAGCGGGGATTGGCATTTGTATGGACAACGGCAGTGAAAGATTAAAAAGAATCGCGGATGATATTTGCCCGTCGGTCAGCGAGCATGGGATTCGTTCGGCGTTTTATAAGCATCGTTTGATACCGGCGTAGGTTTTTTGGCGCTAATTTGTTAACCTTCTTTTGGCTTTCGTAACTTTTACTCTGGAAAAATTTGCAGGCATGTGTTATGATTATAATAGCAATTTCATAGTTACAAGGAGCGATGCAAATGAATATAGCAGAAATCGCGAAGCTGGCAGGGGTATCCAGCGCGGCTGTTTCACGTTATTTTAATAATGGACATATTTCAGATGAAAAGAAGGAAACGATTCGCAAGGTTGTGGAAGAGACAGGATACCGGCCTTCCGTACAGGCACAGACATTGCGGACAAAAAAAACCAAAATGATTGGCGTGATCGTGCCAAAGGTTGCCTCGGCATCGATTGGGCGGATTGTAGAAGGGATTTTGTCCATATTAAATAAAAGCAAATATCAGACTCTGCTTGCGGTAACGCAGAACGATCCGAAAAAGGAATCGGAATATCTGGTTGCGTTTAATGACAAGCAGGTGGACGGGGTGATTTTAGTAGCTACCGTATTTACGACGGAGCATAAGCGCATTTTAAAAAATATGCTTGTCCCTGTCGTGATTGTCGGGCAGCGTTTGGGCGGGTATCACTGTGTGTTTCATGATGATTACCATGCAGCGTATGACGTGACAAAACTGCTGCTGGAAAAGGGCAGAAGAACCCTGGGCTATATTGGCGCGATTTTGCAGGACAAGGCAGTCGGCACAGAGCGCTACCGCGGATTTTGCCAGGCGGTTGCCGATATGGGATACAGCAGCCTGGCAGAAAACGCTGTTACAGCAGAATTCAGCATTGCATCGGGATATGAAAAGACAAAAGAATTGCTGGAGCGGTGCCCGGGGCTGGACGGGCTGGTCTGTGCGACGGATACGATGGCGGCAGGCGCGATGCAGTATCTTGGCGAGCGCGGCATCGAAGTGCCGGAGCAGATCGTCGTGGCAGGGCAGGGAGACTCGGATATGGCGAGAGTTACGGCGCCGCCTTTGATTACCGTGCATTTTTCGTATGAACGCAGCGGCGAGATTGCCGTCCAGATGCTGATGGAGGTGCTGGAAAAGGGCGAGGCGGCGATTAAGGAAGTTAAGCTGGGATATTATATTGTAGAAGCCTCTTAGAATAGAAGCTTCATAAGTAAATCCTCTTCTGTTTCCAGGATGGGCAGAAGAGGATTTTTTGCGCCTGGCTTTACCGTCAGGCATTTTTTATGTGCGTATTATTCTGCATAATAAATATAGTCTTCCTTGCGCGGAGCGGCAGGCGCCTTTTCACCATCCGCATATCCAAGCACCAGATGCCCGATTCCTTCATAATTGCCTTCGATGCCAAGTGACTTTAAGATTTCCTTGCCTTCTGCGGATTCAAATTCTTCTTTTGCGCGATGTACCCAGCAGCTTGCAATGCCAAGCTCTTCGGCTGCAAGCATCATATTTCCCATTACAAGGGTGCCGTCGTATAAGTAAGTCGGCATTTCCTTGTCAGCAAGGACAACAAGTACGACCGGCGCGCCGTAAAACGGGTCGTCGTCTTTTCTTAAGATCTTTGCATTCATGGCGGAAAGCTTGTCTCTTAATTCTTTGTTGGTGACGGCAAGAATAATCGGAGACTGCTGGTTCATGCCGGTAGCCGCGTAGGTTCCTGCCTTTAAGATCCGGTCGATCAGTTCCTTTGGAACCATGTCCGGCTTGTAGCTCCTTGTGCTTCTCCTTGCATAAATCGCTCTTTGGACAGCGCCGATTTCCAACATTTCCCTGCCGTTTTCTTCCGGCTGGCAGGCAATATCTGTAATTCCGGTAACTTCCGGTGACTCCTCTGCGGCTAATTTGATCCAGATTTCCACAAGCCCGTTGTCGTTCATCTGGTTATTGCGGCGGATATGCACATGGTTGCCTTCCGCAGCCGCTTCTACATCTCCAGGCACTTCCACGATCGAAACATCTTTGGAAAAATAGATTCCAAAGGACTGCCCGTAGGACTGATGCCCAAAATGCTCCAGCTTGCATACGAATTTGTAGCTGCCGCTGTCGTCTACGCCGTCTGAACGGACGGATACGTTTAAACATTCTTCATCGCTATTGAAATTAAAATCTGACATAGGTTCCTCCTGTTTTCTTAGAGCCTGGCAGGAAGGATGTGCTCCCTGGGACTCAATGATGGCTGTTTTATAATGACAATTTTTATTTTAGCATATTTTGGTGGAATTTCCTACTTTATTATGAAAAAAATGAAAAAATCTTGTTTTGGGAGGGGGGGTGGTGGGGAGGGGGACGCTGGGAGAGGGGATTGGCACGCCCTGGCTGCGTCCGTTCCAGAAGGTT
>CAMUPC010000141.1 GCA_947090545.1 uncultured Eubacterium sp.
GGCTGCGTCCAATTTCCTGTATTCCCATTCCCTGGCATCGGTGTCGGCTGTGTCCAATTTCCTGTATTCCCATTCCCCGGCATCGGCGCCGGCTGCGTCCAATTTCCTCCAGTTCCATTCCCCGGCATCGGCGCCGGCTGCGTCCAGTTCCCAGTATTATTCTCAGGCATCGGTATTGAAACAGGCTCCTGCAATCTTCCGCCCGTTCCTTTTGCGCATTGCCGCGCCGGAACACAGGCGCCAGGCGCGGCTGGCTGTGTACACGGCACCATCACAGGCACACAGATTTCATCCCCGATTTGCAGGTTGTAAATATCTACATACGGATTTGCGCACATAATCCTAGATAACGGAACACCATACTCTTTCCCGATCTTATACAGTGTATCCCCAGCCTTTACAATATGCAGGATAGCCCTGCACCGCATCTTGTTGTTATTTCTTCCAAGAAAATAATCCATATTTTATCATACCTCATCTGCTTCTTCTTATACCAATGTATTCCGCTTTCCAAAAAAAGTACGCCAATCTCACCTAAAATCTTAAAAGATTGTGAATTTAAAAAAATAGAATTGTCTTTTTGAATGCATTGTCGTATAATGTAGAATGTTTTCAGAAACAAATCATATTTTAATAAGAAGAAATAGGAACTTTTTCCAGACAACCGTTTTAAAATATTGCAGTCAAATATAAGAGGAATGGGTGAGAATATGAGCAAAGAAGCATTATACAAGCTAGGGATCGACATTGGTTCCACTACGGTAAAGATTGCACTTTTAGATCAATCTGGCAAGCTGCTGTTTGCACAATACGAAAGGCATTACGCCAATATCCGCGAGACGTTAAGCAGCCTTTTAAAACAAGCTTGTGACAGCCTTGGAAACTTTACCGCCGCCCCGGTCATTACCGGCTCCGGCGGGCTTGCGCTCGCAAAGCATCTTGGGATACCGTTTGCCCAGGAAGTCATCTGTGTTGCCTCGGCACTGGAACATACGGCGCCTCAGACGGATGTTGCCATTGAACTGGGCGGAGAGGATGCCAAAATTATCTATTTTCAGGACGGAAATGTGGAACAGCGCATGAACGGGATCTGCGCAGGGGGTACCGGGTCTTTTATCGACCAGATGGCTTCGCTGATCCAGACCGACGCTATGGGCTTAAATGAATATGCCAAACATTATCGGGAAATCTATCCGATCGCTGCGCGCTGCGGCGTATTTGCAAAGACCGATATCCAGCCTTTGATCAACGAAGGCGCTACAAAGCAGGACCTGTCCGCTTCCATCTTTCAGGCAGTGGTCAACCAGACAATCAGCGGCCTTGCCTGCGGAAAGCCGATCCGGGGGCATGTCGCGTTTCTGGGCGGCCCGCTGCACTTTTTATCGGAGCTTCGCACGGCGTTTATCCGCACGTTAAAGCTGGATGACGCCCATGCGATCCTGCCGGAAAATTCCCATCTGTTTGCAGCCATCGGCGCTGCTCTCAATGATAAAAAAGAAACTGCCGTGCCGCTTTCTTCGATCCTGGAAAAGCTGGAATCCAAGCTCCATATGGAATTTGAAGTCGAACGGCTGGAGCCTTTATTTGCCTCACAGCAGGATTATGACGCGTTTTTAAAAAGCCACGCCAAAAACCATGTCGTTTCCAAAAGCCTTGCGGACTATGAGGGCAACTGCTATCTGGGCATTGACGCAGGCTCCACAACGACAAAGACCGCACTGATCGCCGAGGACGGCTCCCTGCTGTATTCGTTTTATTCCAACAACAACGGCAGCCCGTTAACGGCTTGTATCCGCTCGATCCAGGAGATTTATCAAAAACTGCCAAAAAAAGCACAGATTGTACATTCCTGTTCTACCGGGTACGGAGAAGCGCTGATAAAATCCGCGCTGATGCTCGACGAGGGGGAAGTGGAGACTGTTTCACATTATTACGCGGCCGCGTTTTTTGACCCGGACGTAGACTGTATCCTGGATATTGGCGGGCAGGACATGAAATGCATTAAAATCAAAAATAAAACCGTAGACAGCGTACAGCTTAACGAGGCATGTTCCTCCGGCTGCGGTTCTTTTATCGAGACGTTTGCCAAATCGCTGAACTTCTCCGTAGAAGGGTTTGCCAAAGAAGCGCTGTTTGCCAAACACCCGATCGACCTTGGCACCCGCTGCACCGTATTTATGAATTCCAAGGTCAAGCAGGCGCAGAAGGAAGGCGCGTCCGTAGCAGACATTTCCGCCGGGCTTGCATACTCAGTAATTAAAAATGCATTATATAAAGTGATTAAGCTCACAGACGCAGCGCAGCTTGGCAAAAAAGTCGTTGTCCAGGGCGGCACGTTTTATAACGATGCGGTACTGCGCAGCTTTGAAAAAATCTCCGGCGTCCATGCGGTCCGGCCGGATATCGCAGGAATTATGGGCGCCTTTGGCGCTGCTTTGATCGCCAGGGAGCGGCACGAAGCAGGCAAGCCTTCCTCGATGCTTTCAATCGCGGAAATCAATGCCCTGACGTTTGAGACAACGCTATCCAGGTGCCAGCACTGCACCAACCACTGTCTTTTGACGATCAACCAGTTTAACGGCAATCGGCGCTATATTACCGGAAACCGCTGTGAACGCGGGATTGGGGAAGAAAAAAACAAAGAGCAAATCCCGAACCTGTACGAATACAAAAACAAACGCATGTTTGATTATAAGCCGCTTTCCAAAGAAAAAGCAACGCGCGGGACAGTCGGCATCCCAAGAGTCTTAAATATTTATGAGAATTATCCGTTTTGGGCGGTATTTTTTAAAAAACTGCATTACCGGGTCATTTTATCCCCGCCATCTTCACGGAAGATCTATGAACTGGGGATCGACAGCATTCCAAGCGAATCCGAATGCTATCCGGCAAAGCTTGCCCACGGACACACGGCATGGCTTATAAAAAAACATCCTGATTTTATTTTTTATCCATGTGTGCCGTTTGAGCGGGATGAATTTCCTGACGCCAATAACCACTACAACTGTCCGATCGTGACCTCATATGCAGAAAATATTAAAAATAACGTCGATGAGATTACAAGTGGCAAGGTCGCATTTTTCAATCCGTTTTTGTCCTTCCGCGACCTGGATACCTTAAAACATACGTTAATAAAAGCATTTCATGCGCGTTTTAAAATACCGGAAAAGGAGCTTTCCAAAGCAATCGAAGCAGGCTGGAAGGAGCTTGCTGCGGCACGCAAGGATATGCAAAAGCAGGGGGAAAACGTACTCTCCTGGATGGAGGAAACCGGGCACAGGGGCATTGTGCTTGCAGGGCGCCCGTATCACGCTGACCCGGAAATTAACCACGGCATCCCGCAGCTTATTAACTCCTATGGCATTGCCGTACTGACCGAGGACTCCATTTCACACCTTGGCACTGTAGAGCGCCCGCTCATCGTAATGGATCAGTGGATGTACCATTCCCGCCTGTACGCGGCGGCAAACTATGTCAAGCACCAGGAAAACTTAGACCTGATCCAGCTCAACTCCTTTGGCTGCGGGCTGGACGCCATCACGACCGACTGCGTCAGTGATATTTTAACCAAATCCGGCAAGATTTATACATGCTTAAAAATTGACGAGGTCAACAACCTGGGCGCCGCACGTATCCGCATCCGCTCGCTGCTTGCCGCTATCCGCGTCCGGGAAAGCCACCCGGTAAAACGCCAGATCGAAAGCTCTGATTACAAGCGTACGATATTTACAGAAGAAATGCGCAAAACATATACGATCTTGTGCCCGCAGATGGCGCCGATCCATTTTGGACTGCTGGAGCCCGCCTTCCAGACGGCAGGATACCATCTCGTTCTTTTAGGCAATGACAACCGGGACGCTGTAAACGTCGGCTTAAAATATGTGAACAACGACGCCTGCTATCCTTCCCTGATGGTGGTCGGGCAGATTATGGATGCTGTAACGTCAGGCGCCTATGACATGGATAAAACTGCAATCCTGATTTCACAAACCGGAGGAGGCTGCCGCGCGTCTAATTATATCGGCTTTATCAGGCGCGCGTTAGAACGAACCGGCTACGGGCATGTGCCGGTCATCTCCATCAACCTGAGCGGGCTGGAGAAAAACCCGGGATTTACGCTAACCCCGCAGCTATTGCAGCGCGGCATGTACGCCGTCGTATTTGGGGATATCTTTATGCGCTGCCTGTACGCCACAAGGCCGTACGAAGCCGTTAAGGGCTCTGCGGACGAACTGTACGAAAAATGGAAGAAAAAAGTGATCCGTTTTATTTCGGCACCCGGGCAGTATTTGTCGCACCGCAAATATAAAAAGCTCTGCCGCCAGGTCATCCGCGACTTTGACACCCTGCCAAGGCTCCCGGTTCAAAAGCCGCGTGTAGGCGTCGTCGGTGAGATTTTAGTAAAATTCCTGCCTGCCGCCAATAACTATCTGGTAGAGCTGCTCGAAGCAGAAGGCGCGGAAGCGGTTGTCCCAGACCTGATGGACTTTTTGCTCTACACGTTTTACAACCAGAATTTTAAATCCGAAATGCTCAACCGTCCTAAAAAAGACGTCCGCAGGGCGCACCTGGGCATCCGCCTGCTGGAATGGCTGCGCAATACGGCAAGGGCAGAATTTAAGAAAAGCAAGCATTTCACCCCGCCTGTGCGCATTGAAAAGCTCGCGGAATACGCCGCCCCGATCGTATCCGAGGGCAACCAGACCGGAGAAGGCTGGTTTTTAACCGCGGAGATGCTGGAGCTGATCCATACAGGCACGAACAATATCGTATGCACCCAGCCGTTTGGCTGCCTGCCGAACCATATCGTGGGCAAAGGCGTAATCAAAGAGCTTCGACACCGCTACCCGCTGTCCAATATTGTGGCGATCGACTATGATCCGGGCGCAAGCGAGGTTAACCAGCTGAACCGGATTAAACTGATGCTGTCTACCGCACATAAAAACCTGGCGAAAGAACTGGCTGAAAAAAGCGGCTAATACGCGCAGCCAAGCCCAGACCGTGCCGCTGCCGCACAGGTCAGACACCTGCCAGGAATCTGCTGTGTATACGATGCACGTTATTTTGCAGAACTTGCTATAACAAAACAGGAGAGGAGACTGGAACGAACGCATCCAGGGCATCCCCTTCTCCTCTCCCAGCGTAGCTGGATACACAAAACTTTAAGACACAGCCAGCGCAATGGCACCGATGACCCACAAATGCACGGGATAAAATACATAAAAAAAGTATTTTGTAAAGCAGTTTTTTTGCCCGCGCTCTCCGTTATAGGCTGCAAGAAAAGGCATAACCGTAATAAATAAAAAGTCCGAATTAAACGCCAGCATCCGCAGCGTTTCTTCTATTGTCTGATAGCCATGCCATGCATTGGCAAGCATAACGATTGAAAGAACCGCATAAAGCAGATTCCGCAGCGTGATTCGTTCCCGGCAGCAATCCGTAATGATCATAAACGGCAGCAGGACAAATCCTCCTTCGGCAAACAGCATTCCAAAAAACGCCAATGCCGCCACACCCGCCCAGCCCAGCACCTTTAAAGCCAATGTCTGCGCTCTTTTGGCAGACGAAAGCACATTCATACAAAGCACCCCAACCGCCAGTGTAAAGAAAATATTATTTCCGATATGCAGTCCCTTCTCCTCTCCGAGCCTATTGTATACCTGATTGCCCGCCGCCATAATACCCGCCCACAGAAAAAGGCGCAGATTATATCGAAGCCTGCTTTTTGTATAGTACAAGCCCTCTACCGCAAGATAAGCAAACCATGCGCCGACACAGCGCGTAAGCACATGAAAAAGTTCATACATGCCCGTTGGCAGCAGCCCTGGAATATGATGCAGATGATCCAAAACCATCAGCATCGCCATAAAAAATTTGATATCAAAAGCGTTCCATTTTTTTCGCAGCATTTTTAAAACCCTTTCTGATTCTATACAACCACCCGTTCCAGCCTCTCTCCCATCTGGCTTAACACCTCGTTTGTAATCGTCCCCGCCTGCGCCGCAATATCGCCTGCCGTAATCTCCAGATCCCCGCAGCGCCCGATTAATACAGCCTCGTCCCCTGCCTGTACATGCGGGATAGCGCTGACATCCACTGTCATCTGGTCCATGCAGATGCGCCCAATCACCGGAGCCAGGCATCCGCGGATCAATACGCTGCCGACCCCTTCGGAAAGCGCCCGCGGCACGCCGTCCGCATATCCTGCCGACAGGGTCGCGATTTTCATATCCTGTTTTGCCGTAAACCGGATTCCATAGCCCGCAGACTCTCCCTGGTACAGCATTTTTACCGTCGCAACGCGCGCTTTCATCGAAAGGACTGGCTGTAGCAGGCTCTGCCAGAGCGCCGTATCCTCCTTCGTACTCAGCACCCCGTATAGGGCAATACCGACCCTCGCATAATCTCCCGCCAGATCGGGATAGTTTAAGACGCCATAGCTCGCCTGCATATGGATGCACGCACAAGGATAGCCCCGCTGTTGAAGCTGTCCGACCAGACGGTAAAATGCCTGCGCCTGCGCGTCCGTATAGCTGCGGGCGGCAGCCGCCATCGAATCCGATACGCATAGATGTGTAAACAGCCCATCCACGGCAAGATGCTCCATCTCATAAATATCCGCCACCTGTTCCAAACGGTCGCTTCGCACACCCAGCCGGTGCATCCCCGTATCAATGCCGATATGCACATGCAGCGTCCTGCCATACGCATTAAGCTGCAACGCATAAGCATGGTCCACGACCGTCTGCGTCAGTCCGTATTCCTCCAGCAGTGCAAACTGCTTCGGATGCGTATATCCAAGCACGAGGATCATACCCCGAATCCCTTTTTTCCGAAGCTGCACGCCTTCCTTTACACAAGCCACGCAAAAAGCATCCACGCCTTCTTCCTGCAACACCTGCGCCACCAGTGCCGCACCGTGCCCATAGGCATCTGCTTTCACCGCCGGCATCAGCTTACAGGAGTCCGGCAGCCTTTCCCGCAGCGTATTTACATTATGGCGCAGCGCACTGCGGTTTAACTCCAGCCATGCACGCGCGCATTTGTATTCTTGCCTGTCTTTCTCCGGCTTCCCGCCCATCCTGCTTCGCCTGCTCCTGTAACCGTCCAAACACAGCGCCAGCAAATACGACACCACTGCGGATAGCAGCAAAACAGCCAGATAATGCGCCAGGCTGTTGTCTGTCAAAAGATCCATCTTCACCGCTTTTGCTATCCCCCGCACAGCTACAATCACCGCCGGATGCAGAATATAGATCCATGTCGACACAAAAACCGCAAATCTTACGGTTTTTCTTCTAAAAGCCGGCTCGCTCTCCAAAAGAATTTGATACAAAAAGAACATCACCACCGGAAGCAGCACATACATGCTGTCATACCTTTGCATCTCAAAATGCCGCAGCAAAAACGCCTCTTCACTCATCGCCACAAACGAGATAACAAGCCCTGTCCATAAAATACGCCTGTCCTGGCGCCTGCTCTTTCCAGCCCAGGCGCCAAGCAGCAGAAACAGCGGTGCAAAAAAGATCCCATTGCGCGTATAAGAAAACACACAAAAACCAGCTTCATACATGCCTAAAATCACAGGCACCTGCTCTACAAACCCATAATAACTGTCCCCAAACAGCCCAATTCCATAAAGCACGGCAGCCAGCACAAACATCTGTCTCTGCGTCAAACAGCGGCGCATCAGATACACAAGCAGCACTCCCGTGATACACGCGGGAAAATACCACAGATGATAAAACGTCCCGTCAAAGACAAGCATACGAAGCAAATCCGCAAAAGAAGCTTTCTGATAATGCCCGGCATAAATGCCGATCGGCAGATACAATACGATCGAGACGCCATAGAGCGCGGCAAGCTTTTTTACATACGCAAAGACACGCCCCGCTTCCGTCCCCGCAGAGCCTGCCGCAACAAACTGCCCTGTCACCATGAAAAAAAACGGCACCGCAACCCGCGCCAGCACCCTGGTTAGAAAAAAATCCGCATCCCCGCTGACATCTGCAAGCGGAGACGTATGGATCGCCACAACAAACACCGCCGCGGCAAGCCGAAACCAGTCCAGGCTGTTATATCGTTTTTTTCGTCCCTTTTCAAACCCTTCCATCACTGTTATCTTCCTTTATCTTTCCTATTGTGCTTCTCCATCATTGTCATCTTCCCTTCCTTCTTCCAGCGCCAGCCCGATAATCCGATCCAGAACGTCCCGAAAGGAATACCCCGCCGCCTGCATCATCCCCGGATAACGGCTGTGCTCCGTAAATCCCGGAATCGTATTGGCCTCGTTAAACACAATCCCGCCTTCCGGCGTCAAAAAGCAATCCACTCTCGCAAAGCCACTGCACCCAAGCGCACGGTAAATCCTCTTTGCCGTCTGTTTGATTGCCTGTGCCTGTTCCGGGCGAATCCTTGCCGGAACATGGATGGCAGACGTCTTTAGCGTATATTTTTCCGTAAAATCAAAAAATCCCCCTGAAAGCTCAATCTCATCTACCTCCCCTGTCAGCAGCTCCCTGTTTCCAAGCACCGCGCAGCCTACCTCAAATCCGTCAATAGCTTCTTCCACAAGAACCTCGCTGTCATACTGGAAGGCAAGCGCCAGAGCGTTATGCAGGTTTTCCGGCGTACTGACCCTGGTAATCCCATACGACGAGCCTGCCTTTACCGGCTTTACAAACACCGGATACCCAATTTGCGCCGCAAACTCCTGCGCCTGGCGCTCCTCTGCCCCATCCTGTAATACGATCGCCTGCGGCACCCGCACTCCCGCTGCTTCGGCAAGCCGATGCGCACGGTCCTTGTCCATGCAAAGCGCAGAAGCAAGCACCCCGCACCCTGCCAATGGAATGCCCGCCAGCGCCGCCGCGCCCTGCACAGTCCCATCCTCCCCATTTTTCCCATGCAGTACCGGAAAAACAATGCCGACCGGCAGCTTACGTACCTCTCCTGCATCAAATAACAGCAGGCAGCGTTCACTCCTGTTTGGAGAAAGCGCCGCCGAGATACAGGCATCTTCGCTCTGCCAGGTATCCGCCTGGATCTTAGAGATCTCTCCGGTAAAATAAAACCAATCCCCTTCTTTGGTAATGCCGATCGGAAGCGGCTCGTATTTCTCCGCATCCAGATGCTTTAATACTGCGCTTGCCGATTGTAAGGATACACTGTATTCAGAAGAGCATCCCCCAAAAATAACTGCTACATTTAATTTTTTCTGTTTTGCCTGCATGATCTGGTTCCTTTCTTTCGTTTACGTTTTTATTTTGTTTTTATTTTATTATTCGGATGATCCGTATCAAATGTATCATGTGTATTATTTGTACTAGTACAGAATACTATAATTATTTTCATTTGTCAATATGGAGGAATTTAAGATTTTCTTAACGTTTGTATCACTATTTCTTTATCCTATCAACTGGTTACAAACCCTGTTTACAACCAGCAGGATAAAACAGCCTAACGAACAAAAAAAGCAGCACGCCGCCTTTCGGTACGTGCTGCTTTTTTTGTTCTGCAATTCAAAATATAAAAATGGGAGCTTGGCTTAATTCCAAACTCCCATTTAAAAATACATAGTAGAACATATATCAAATCCGACCAGAGACACCCTAATGCGTCGTCCCCATAGAAACAGACAGATCCTCCCTGTTTTCCACAACGGCAAGCACCGCATATTCCAGCCCCTTTGCAATCGACTCCAAAGACATCGCCGGCGTGCCGATTGGTTTCTCCACTGTCTGTCCCATGGAAAACGGCACATGGATAAAGCCGCCGCGCAGGTCAGGATACTTTTTATCAATCAGATACAGCAGCGCATACATCAGTTCATTGCAGACAAACGTGCCGGCAGTGTATGAGACAAATGCAGGGATACCGTTTTCCCGCATCTTTGCTACCATCGCCTTGACCGGAATTGTCGCAAAATAAGCGGTCTGCCCATCTTCTTTAATTGCCTGGTCAACGGGCTGTGCGCCTTCATTATCCGGGATACGGGCATCCTGAAAGTTGATCGCTACCTTTTCCACGCAGATCCCGGAGCGTCCGCCTGCCTGTCCGACACAGACTACGGCGTCTGGATGGTGCTCTTTGATCCCGGCTTCCAGTACTTCGCCTGCTTTTCCAAATACGGTCGGTACTTCCAGCTTTATGATCTGTGCGCCGCCGATTTTGCCTGGTAAAAGCTTTACTGCTTCATAGGCGGGATTGACGGCTTCTCCGCCAAATGGGTCGAATCCTGTAATCATGATCTTCATAAGAGTTCTCCTTTCTTGGATGGTGTAGTTATTTTGTTTTTGCAGTGTTGTGTGGGGGGACGCTGGGAGAGGGGATTGGCACGTCCTGAAGGCGTCCGTTCCAGAAGGTTAAGAAGCGCTAGGCATCCTGCGTTTACGCTGAGGCACCGTCCGGGCGCGGCACCTAGTTCGCCCTGGCGTTCCGCCAGCAGCTAAAGGTGCCGCTTGGCTTCGCCCCTGGGTTACTGAGCAGGATGCCAAGCGCTTCTAAACCTTCTTCCAAAGCCGCCTTCAGGACGTGCCAATCCCCTCTCCCGGCTGGCTTTCGCAAGTTCTGCAATAAAGCGTGCACAGTATACGGAGTGTATTTCTGGCAGATTCTTAGTTATTTGCGATAATGTTACAGCTAAGACTATTGGAGCATGGGAAAACCAGCCGGAGGAAGGGGAGCGGGGCTGGCTTTCGGTTCCTTTGGAAAAATGTTAGGAGCCCTTAGCATCCTGCACGGTAACCTAGGGGCGAAGCCAAGCGGCACCTTTAGCTGCTGGCGGAACGCCAGGGC
>CAMUPC010000142.1 GCA_947090545.1 uncultured Eubacterium sp.
GCATCCTGCCCGATACAGCAGGGGCGAAGCCAAGCGGCACCTTTAGCTGCTGGCGCAAGCCAGGGCGAACTAGGTGCCGCGCCCGGACGGTGCCGCAATGTAACCGCAGGATGCTTAGGGCTCCTTACATTCTGGAAAAGGAACAGGAAGGAAGCCCCGCTCCCATCCCTGCGGCGTCCTCTCCTGCCCAAAAATTTCCCACACTAACTTACCCTAAAGCTCCAAATCTAAAAATATGGATAAAAATACCGTGACAGCACAAGCATAAAATACCACCGCAGCGACCGCTTCTCAATATCCTGCGCCGCCCGTACCGGCATCTGCGCCGTCAGTTCCCCATTGACATAATAATTCAGCGAGCCGACCTGCGCCCCTTTTTTTACAGGCGCCTGCAACAGCTTCGGCAGCTCGGCGCGTACCTGCACGGAGTCGGATTCTGACAGAAGGATCTTCTGCTCTTTTTGTTCTACGGTAACGTATAGCTGCATTTTTGTTTTCACCAGGCGGTCTTTGCCGGCGCCGTTTTCGACGGGGATCGGATTTGGCGTATAGTCATAGTTTGTAATATCTTTTTGCTGGTAATGGTCGATGCCGTACTGAAACAGCTTCCTGGCATCCTTCCATTTGTAGGTCTTATTGTTCGGCCAGCCGCACGCTAAGAGCGCGATCACAAAGGTTCGTCCCCTGCTTTTTAATGCTCCGACATAGCAGTAGCCTGCATTGCCTGTAAACCCGGTCTTTCCAGAAAGCGCTCCGTCCATCATATGTAAAAACGCATTATGGTTGACGCAGGTAAAGCTGCGTGTGCCGGGCGAAGCCTTCCCGTCCTTTGCCTGCTCATAGTTTTGAAAGGTGTGGCTCTGTGTCCGTGTAATCTTTAAAAATTCGTCTTTTTTCGGGGACTTTGTAATGCAGTAGCTCATAATCCTTGCCAGGTCGCCCGCCGTTGTGGAATGCACTTTGGTACTTTTTGTACCGTCAGGTTCTGTAACTTGTGCCGATGCGTCCAATCCATTTGGAGTAATAAAATAGGTGTCCATGCAGCCGATCGATTTTGCCTTTTCATTCATCATCGCTGCAAAGCCTTCGACGGTGCCGCCGACATGCTCCGCAATCGCCACAGCCGCATCGTTGTGAGATTCTAACATCAAAGAATGCAGAAGGTCGATCAGCTTATAGTGCTCGCCTTCCCTGATATGAAGCTTTACCTCCGGCATCTTCGCAGCGTATGCCGATACGTCAGCAAGATCCTCTGTCTGCGCAGTTTCCAGCGTCAGGATACAGGTCATGATTTTTGTTGTGCTTGCCATCGGCATTGCGCGCCCGGCGTCCTTTTGCACCAGGATGCGCCCGGAATCAGCGTCCATTAAGACAGCCGCGCGGGAATAGAGCTGTCTTTCGTCAAATTCCGCAGCCTTCTTTGGCTTTGCCTGCGCCGGAATCGAATACGGAAAGATACTGAGAAAGGTTACAATCATCGCAGTCAGGTAACAGAGTGCTCGCTTCATATTGCAAAAATGCTCCGTAACTGTATTTGCTTTATTTTATGCTTGGGGCTGTATTTGTATTCCTACACCTTAAGCCGAATCTCTTCCTCCGCTTCCTGGCGGAACTCCTCCACCTGCTCCGGCTCCGGCTTTGGCAGCTCGTCTATGGAATTGACGCCGAAGCTTCTTAAAAACTCCTCCGTCGTCCCAAACAGCAGCGGCCTGCCTGGTACGTCCAGGCGCCCGATTTCACAGACGAGGTTGTATTCCACAAGCTTATTGACGGCGTGCCCGCTGGAAACACCGCGGATTTTTTCGATTTCGACCCTGGTCACCGGCTGCTTATAGGCAATAATCGACAAGGTTTCTAACAGCACATCCGTAAGTACCTGCTTTTTCGGCTGGCTGGCGACTTTGATCAGATATTCGTACATCTGCTTTTTCGTACACATCTGGTAAGCGCCGTCCAGCTCAATGATCTGGATACCGCGGCAGTCCTTTTCATAATCGGACATCATCTGGTGAATGATCTGTTTTGTCTTATCGGTATCCAGCTCCAATGCATCTGCGAGCTTTTGCAGCGGTACGGATTCTCCCATTGTAAATAAAATTGCTTCTATGATAGCAGCTACGTTTTGCTCCATCGCTTTCACCATTCCTTTTCCATCACAAAATCTATAATCAAATCCATAACCAAACGTATGCAGTCTTATGCCGCGGCAATCCTCGACGTAATCTGGATATCATCAAATGCCTGCTCCTGAAAAATCTCGATTTTTCCGGTTTTCATCAGCTCCAGAACGGCAAGAAACGTCACAATCACCTGCACGCGGCTGGACTGGCGCTCTAACAGGCCCCGGAAGCTGAACCTTTTATGTATGGCTGCATACTGCTCCAGCACATTTATTTTTTCATCCAACGATACTTCTTCTTTTTCAATGCGCCCAAACCTGGAACGCACCGGGTCTAATTTGTCAATCTGGCGCTTCATGACCGCTTCAAATACTGCGTTCAGCTTCTTTAACGTCAGCCCTTCCAACAGCTCGTCCAGGTTTAACGGCGGGACATACGCGGACACTTCTTTTGGAATCGAAGGCTCCTTGTACATCACATGTCCTGCGTCAAGCTGGCGGTCTTTTAATTCATAGGAAATGCTTTTATACAGCTTGTACTCCAAAAGCTGCTGCACCAGCTCGGCACGCGGGTCAACGTCCTCTTCCTCTTCCACGGCTTTTTTCGGCAGCAGCATCTTTGCCTTAATGTCAATCAAAGTCGCCGCCATTACCATAAATTCGCTCATAATGTCCAGGTCCTGGCGTTCCATCTCGTGAATGTATTCCATATATTGGCTGGTAATCTCCACAATCGGGATATCATAGATATTTACTTTATTTTTCTCCAGTAAATGCAGCAGCAAATCCAAAGGGCCTTCAAACGTCTCTAATTTTACTGTCAGTTCCATAGTATTCCCCCCATGCTCTTATTCATACTTTCTGCGATGCTCCTTTTCCATCCGTTTCCGGCTTTACGGCAATAACAACCAGCTCCGCGCGGTTAAACACCCGGATATGGAAGGTATGCGTGCCAAGCCCGCGGCTGATATAGATTTTCCTGCCGTCTACTGTAAATTCACCCGCATCGTATTTGGGAAACGGGACAAACTGCGGCGAAATCACGCTTCCAAGCCCCGGGATACAGACAAGCCCGCCATGATTATGCCCACATACGGTCAAATCCGCGCCCCATGCCGCATACTGCTCGGCAAAAGCCGGATGATGGGCAAGCAGAATCTGCAAATGCTCCTTTGACGCGCTTCCAAGCCTGCGCATCAGCTCATCCTCTTTTAAATACGGCTTTCTGCCTTTTTGATAGCATGTCAGCGGCAGCTCCAAGCCACTGATACGAACCATCGTACCGCCCGCCTGCAACATGCAGCTTTCATTGTTCAATATCCGAACCCCGCAGCGCTCCAGCTCCCCACGGTACTGCCTAAAAGCCGCAAGGCTGTCCGAATCCGGCAGCTCCGCCTTGCTTTCATGATTGCCGTTGCTGAAAAAAACCGGGACAGAAAGCCTGCAAAGCGCCTGTACAAAATCCAGCGCCGTTTTATACGTTTCCGCCTTTTTCGTTACAATCAGGTCTCCGGGAATCAGAATCATATCCGGCGCCGCCCGCCTGACCGCTTCCAAAAGAGGCTGATTATTGATTCCATAGGTAAACGAATGCAGGTCTGAAATCAATACCATTTTGATCTCACTGCGGACTTTTGGAGACTTCGTTTCATATTGAGTAACCCGAAATTTTTTTAATTCCTGATGCTGCCATAGCAGGGAAAGCATCACGATCACGCTTATGATACCAATTATTATATTCATATTCCATCCACAAACCAGTCATATTTTCTTATCCAACCGACTAAATTATAAAAAAGCATATTCAGGTACTGCAATATGAAGCGTTTTATCACAGTCGTCCTGTCGCTTGCCTTGTTTGCCGCCGCACTGCGCCCCTGTGCGGTATCCGCCAAAAAGAAGGAAAAAGCAGCACAGCCGTCCCTTGACATTTCCGCACCGAGCGCCCTTTTAATGGAAGCTGAAACCGGAACGATCCTTTATCAGAAAAAGGAACATACGGCACGCCCGCCTGCCAGTGTTACAAAAGTTATGACACTGTGCCTGATCTTTGACGCAATTGAAAAAAATCAGATCTCCCTTTCCGACGAGGTCACTGTCTCAGAACACGCTGCCAGCATGGGCGGCTCACAGGTTTTCTTGGAAGCCGGAGAAGTACAGACCGTTGAGACTCTGATTAAGTGTATCAGCGTTGCAAGCGCTAATGACGCCTGCGTCGCAATGGCAGAATTCCTAAGCGGCAGCGAAGAAGAATTTGTCGCCCAAATGAACGAAAAAGCCGCCGCACTAGGCATGAAAGACACACACTTTGTCAATTGCTGCGGCCTGTCCGCAGACGGCCACGTCACAAGCGCCTATGACATCGGCCTGATGGCACGCGAACTAAGCGTACGCCATCCCAAAATCCACGATTACTGTACAATCTGGATGGAAAACATCATCCACCGTACAAAACGCGGAGATTCCGAATTTGGGCTCGCCAATACAAACAAACTGCTCAAACAGTACCCCTACGCGACCGGATTAAAAACCGGCTACACAGCCGCCGCAAAATACTGCCTTGCCGCAACCGCGGAAAAAGACGGCGTCAAGCTGATCGCTGTCTTGATGGCGGCACCGGATATCAAATCCCGGACTGCGGACGCCCAGACGCTTTTAAATTACGGCTTTTCCGTCTGCCGCGTCTACAAGGACAAAAACCCTGCGCCGCTTCCTGCGCTCACCGTAAAGCAGGGCGAAGCGGACACGGTTTCGCTTGTCTATGAATCCGACATGAGCTATGTAAGCACAAGCGGCGAGGACCTTAGCAGCGTGACGAAAAAAATCCGTCTGCCAAAATCGGTCACCGCGCCTGTGAAAAAAGGAGACACTGCCGGAAAGGTCATTTATTACCTCGGCGATAAAAAGCTTGGGCATATCAATATCCTGTTTGCAGACAGTGTAAAGCACGCAGCATTTGCGGATTATTTTATCAGCCTGCTGCAAAAATTATTCCTGCTTACATAGCCATTGGCCAGCGCTACAGCAGCGGTGCAAACAGCTTTAACACGGTCTGTACGACCCACAGGAAAAAACCAGGCTCCTTCCACTCTTCCTTTAAAATCTGGCGGGAGCAGGCAAACGTCTGCTCCATATCCTCTTTAAGCTGCATCACCGCTTCGCTGCGGTACATCCAGACGCCGCACTCAAAATGCAGGTAAAGGCTTCTGTAATCCAGGTTGATGCTGCCTACGGCAGCAGTTTCGTCATCGCACAGAAAGCATTTGGCATGGATAAATCCGGGCGTATATTCGTAGATCTTAATGCCGCTTTCCAGCAATACTTTATAATTGGAGCGCGTCATTAAAAAGATCATCTTTTTATCCGGGATGCCAGGCGTTACCAGCCGTACGTCCACCCCGCTTTTGGCAGCGTTGCACAGTGCTGTCTGCATCTCCTGGTCGATAATCAGGTACGGCGTATAAATATACAGATAGTCCTTCGCCCTGCTGATCATATTCAGGTAGACGTTTTCCCCGACATTTTCCCGGTCTAACGGCGTATCGCCGTACGGCTGCACAAAGCCGTGATCCTGCGCAGCGTACTGCGGCAGCTTCGGGCGGAATTTATCCAGATTAGACGTTTCATGGCGGATATAATCCCACATTTCTAAAAACATCGCCGTAAAATTCCAGACCGCCTCTCCCTGGATGCGGATACCAGTATCCTTCCAATAGCCAAACCGCACTTTTTCGTTAATGTATTCGTCTGCAATATTAATCCCGCCCGTAAATCCATAGACGCCGTCCACGACCAGGATCTTGCGGTGGTCGCGGTTGTTCATAACAATGCTTAAGATCGGCCAGAACCGGTTAAATACCGCACAGCGGATGCCGATCCTCTCCATATCCCGTACAAAATCGACCGGAAGCGTCGCCACACAGCCGATGTCGTCGTAAATGAGCCGCACATCCACGCCCAGGAGCGCCTTTTGTTCCAGCACTTCGACTAAACGGTCAAACATCACGCCGGGGCTGATAATAAAATATTCCAGAAAAATAAAATGCTCTGCCTTTCGGATGGCAGAAAGCATATCTTCAAACATCTCCTCACCGCATGGGTAATATTTTGTCTCGGTATGCTCATAGACTGGAAATTTTGCCTGGCGCAAAATATACTCGGACTGGCGCAGGATATTTGTGTCTGTTTCTTTGATGTGCTTTTGCACCTGCACATCCTGCTTAAGCTGCGTCTCGACCCGCAGGTTGACCGCTTCCATGCCTTCCCGCGTACGCTTTGTAAGCTCCGGCCTGCCAAATACAAAATATATCAGGATGCCAAGCAGCGGCACTGTTAACAGCGTAACCGTCCAGGCAAGCTTAGCCGCAGGGTTAAACGGCCTGCTGATCACATAAAAAGCCGTCAAAATCCCAAGCGCCGTCACAACGATATTCGCAAACCTGTGCTGGGCGCTGAACTGGTACAGTACGACAAACAGCCACGCAAGCTGTAAGACAATGCCTAAAGCTACGACAAACAGCCTGCTGAAGATCTTTTGAACCGCCTTTCGGATAATACGAAGTGCCTTTAAAATCCAAACCAAATTTTTTTACTCCTTTTCTAAAACAAAAGCCGCCTGACATCCAGCGTCCCCCAGCAGGATGCATTTTTATCAACAGCCAGTTTTTCATAAAACCGCAGCTTTAAGCCCGCGGGAGAAAGCATCGGGTAGCGGTCAAACGCCAGTGCGCAGGCGCCGGATACGACCGCGGTAGCCATAGAAGTACCGCTCTTTACAGTATACCCAAAATTGGAAAAATGACAGCTTCTGATTTCGGTGCCAGGCGCCAGGATTTCCGGCTTGCATACACAGCTCTCGGTCGGCCCCATGCCGCTGTAGCCTGGATACAGGCCGCGCCTTCGCACAAACTGCTCCCTGTCGTCGCTGCTTCCTACCGTAAGCACTGTGCTGCTCGCGCCTGGAATCGTTACGCTGCTGTCCCCTGGCCCGCCGTTTCCAGCCGCGGCTACGGTAAACACGCCGCTGTCCCACATACGGTCTACCCATTCCAGCATCTGGTCGCGCTCCTTGTGCTTTGACTGCGGCAGCATCCCAACTGAAATATTTGCAATACGGATGCAGTACTTCTCCCGGTTTTCTATGATCCACTTCATCGCTTCGATCACATCTTTGGTATTGCCGTTTCCGGTACGGTCCAGCACCTTTAGTACAATCAGCGAGGCAAGCGGCGCTACGCCCCGAAACCTGCCCTTGCTCATACGCCCATTCCCCGCAATAATGCCCGCAATATGTGACCCATGCCCGTTATCATCATACGGCTGGCTTTTGTGGCTGCAAAAATCCTGAAATACCCGGATGCGCTCCGCATAATCAGGATGCAGGGCAATGCCCGTATCCAAAATCGCAACGCCAACTCCCCGCCCAGTGTATCCAAGCCTGTGCACCTGGTCGCAGCCTATTAAATTTCTAACCCTGTCCATATACACGCAATCCTGCATTTTTTATTATCATATGTCAGAGCTTCAAAAAAGTGAGTTACAGATACTGATGCAGTACATGCAGGCATTGTCCGATATCCAGCGGCTTTGCGATATGGTCGTTCATTCCGCTATCCAGGCATTTTTGCACATCGCCTTCAAACGCGTCCGCGGTCATCGCGATAATCGGAAGCTCCTTATCCTCCCGTTTTAACGCACGGATCGCGCGTGTCGCTTCATACCCGTCCATCCCCGGCATCCGAATATCCATCAGGATCGCGTCATAATACCCAGCCTCAGACTTTTCAAACATTTCCAGGCATTCCCTGCCGTCTGATGCATGTTCCAGCTTTAGCCCCATACTGGAGAGGATCTCATTTGCCACCTCCCAGTTGATTTCCATATCCTCCGCGAGCAGCACCCGCTTGCCGTCAAATGCGGCATCGTCATTTTTCTGGTCATGGTCTTGTTCGGCAGCGGCATCACCGGCTTCGTATTTGTGCAGGCGCTCATACAGCCTGGACGCAAACAGCGGCTTTGTAATAAATCCTTCAATGGTTATCTGCTCCGCCTTTGCCTCATCCTCTATCTCGCTCCAGTCATCCGCCGAGATTAAAAAGATCTTAAGCTCCCTGCTGACCTGCTCCTGGATCATGCGGATCGTCTGGATGCCGTCCAGCGCCTTCATTTTCCAGTCCATCAGTATAAAATCATAGTCCTCGCCCCTTTCATGGCGCTCCTTCACCATGGAAAAGGCTTTCCTGCCGTCCAGCGCCCACTCACATTCTGCGCCAAGCAGCTTTAAATTCGACACCGTACTGGAGCAAAGCTGCTCGTCATCGTCCACGACAAGGATCTGCCAGTTCGGAAGCTTCATCTGTTCCTCATCCACAGACTCCGCAATCATAAGGTCAAGTATAATATGGAACGTACTTCCTTTTCCTACCTCGCTCTGCACATCGATCTGCCCGCCCATCAGGTCTACAAGGCTCTTGGTAATCGACATGCCAAGCCCGGTACCCAGGATATGGCGCACCTGGTCTGTCTCCTCCCTGGCAAACGTATCCCAGATCCGCTCCAAAAACTTGGGCGACATCCCAATCCCCGTATCTACCACAGAAAAATGCGTGCGCACATAAGACTCTCCCATCGGGGACGGCTCCTGGTTCAGGTAAATATAGACATTGCCGTCCTCCGGCGTATATTTCACCGCATTTGACAAAATATTTAACAGCGCCTGGTTCAGACGGACATCGTCACAGTAGACGCCTTCGGATATCATGTTTTGGATAAAAATATCAAAATGCTGCTTTTTTGCCTTTACCTGCGGCAGTATAATATTGACAATGTCGTCCATCGTATCGCGCAGGGAAATCGGCGCCATATTTAACGACATTTTCCGGCTCTCAATCTTGGACATATCCAGCACATCGTTAATCAGCCCAAGCAGGTGCTTGCTGGAGAGGCGCACCTTATTTAAACAGTTGTCCACACGCTGCGGGTCATGGAGGTTGCGCTGTGCAATTTCCGTCATTCCAATAATCGCGTTCATCGGCGTACGGATCTCATGGCTCATACTGGAGAGGAAGTTGCTCTTCGCCGCATTGGAATGGTCCGCTTCGTTGCGTGCCTTGACAAGCTCCTTCATCTGCTGCTGGGACAGCCGGTAATACAGGACGAAAATCACAGACATCGCAAGCAGGATCGTAGCCGCGGACGTAATCATCACCAGGTTTCTTGTATTGTCCAGTTTTTTGACAGATTCGATCAGGATATTATTCGGCATACCGGCAACAAGATACCAACTGCTGTTTTCCATCAGGGGCTTGCAGAACAAATACATCTCCTGCCCCTCCATCGAGATCGACGCTGAATACACCTCCTGCTTTTCCATCGCCTCAGCAAGCTCGTAGGCATATGTATCCGGCGTTTTATTGTCATATTTGTCAAACCGTTCCCTGATCCGGTCAAAGTAATTATCCAGATAAGCGTCGCCGCTGCGGATCACAAAATTCCCATCTTCATTAATAATATGATAATATAACAGAGACGGATTATTGTCCAAAAACAGCGCTTCACTTAAATATTCCATCGGAAGCCCCACAAACAGCGCCTCACTGCGCCCTCCATCCGCCATCGGATACGCAGCGTTTTTTCCAAGCAGCAGCAGCTTCTTTCCATCCCTGTCCTGCCCTTCTGCAATTGCACAGACATCCGGCTGCATCATCTGCGCCGTGTCGCTTCTGTGCAGCAGCCTGACGTCATTTCCAAACAAATCCTCCAGCTCTCCGTTCGGCGCATACAGCCCTACATAAGTAAAATTCCGCATTTTTGCATTTTTTGTCAGCTCTTCGCACATCTCTTTGCCATACTCTGCCGTCTGCGGCGGATAAAACTGAATGATCTCATCCACCTGCTGCAAACGCAGGTCAATCACTGCTGTAAACTTTTCCTGGATCTGCTGGCTCATTTCCGACATATAGATACTGGTCGTATTTTTAATCGCACGTTCTGTCTTATTGCCCATATAGATGGTCAGCCAGATAAATACTGCGATACACAAAGGGAAAATACTGATAACGCTTCGCATGAAAAATCTTTTTGTTTTTTTATCCATAATTCCTCTCCACCATAGTACAAGCTTTGCTTTACAGTTTACTGCTTACGGGTGCTGATGTCAACTGATTCGGGACAAGTATACAGAAGAAACGTGGGGATATTTGGATGGGGTAGTTTTGTGCTTGGGAGGACGCTGGAGGAAGGAGAGCGGGGCTTTCTTTCTGTTCCGATTCCAAAATGTAAGGAGCCCTAAGCATCCTGCGGTTACGCTGTGGCACCGTCCGGGCGCGGCACTTAGTTCGCCCTGGCTTGCGCCAGCAGCTAAAAGTGCCGCTTGGCTTCGCCCCTGCTTTATTGAGCAGGATGCTAAGGGCTCCTAACATTTTTCCAAAGTCACAGAAAGAAAGCCCCGCTCTCCTTCCTCCGGCTGTTTTTCGCAGGCTCTACATAAAAGACTGTATACAAGACGACAAGCGTTTCTTTAGCCAATCTGAAATAGAAGCCCTTCACAGCACAAGCTATTACGGCACAGAGAATCCCCAAAGCGATCAAAAGTGTATGTACCGCTATTTTTTGCAGAGCCATGGAAAACCAGCCGGGAGAGGGGATTGGCACGCCCTGGCTGCGCCTTTGGAAGAAG
>CAMUPC010000143.1 GCA_947090545.1 uncultured Eubacterium sp.
TTCCAAGGCCGCAGCCAGGGCGTGCCAATCCCCTCTCCCGGCTGGTTATCGCAAGCTGCAAGCTTTGAAAAAACAGTGCATAATTAGCGTGTCATATTCCTGGCGGGTTTTTGTTGCTCTGCGCCCCTGCTTCCGGCTGGTAACGCAAGCTCTATAAGAAATGCGTGGAATTGCAGTAAGATGACAAGAAGTTGTAAGAAAATACAGAAAGCCAGTACGGTTTTATTTTCCGGCTTATGTTCAAAAGCTCTGTATGAAATGTGCAGTATAACAGTAATTTTACACGAAGCTGTCGGAAATATACAGAAAGCCAGCCCCGCTCCCCCCATATGCACTAACATTTCTGAAACGCTGATAAATAAAGGGCTTTCAGCTTTTCCATTTACTCAGAATATTCTAAAAACAACGCAAATGAATGGATAAAAATGATGCCTGCGTTAAACAGATTTCTACCAAACCCGCTCTATAAGCTGGTTTTAGAAATGTTAGTGCATATGCCGCTCCCCCCTACCTCCGGCTGATTAACGAAGCTCTATAAGAAATGCGCATCATCACAGCAGCGTGCATCATCGCAGCAAATAAAAAACACAGAGCAGTAGAAATACATTTCTAAGCCCCGCGCATCAAAAATCCATGTGTAACAGTTGCGATAACCAGCCGGGAGAGGAGATTGGCACGTCCTGGCGGCGGCCTTGGAAGAATGTTTAGGAGCCCTTAGCATTCTGCTCGATCACGCAGGGGCGAAGCCAAGCGGCACCTTTAGCTGCTGGCTGAAAGCCAGGGCGAACTAGGTGCCGCGCCCGGACGGAGCCACAACGTAACCGCAGAATGCTTAGGGCTCCTTAACATTCTGGAACGGCGCCGCCAGGACGTGCCAATCTCCTCTCCCAGCGTCCCCCCCCTCCACAACTCCCCCCACACACATTTAAGCCCGCTCTAACCTGCGTTTCTCAATCTGCAACTTCTTAAACTGATACTTCTTCACCATCTTAGAACTATTCTCATCCGTCGTAAACTGCTTAAGCGTCTCCGCATCCATCTTCACCCGGTTATCCATCGTATGCATCACATCCGCAATCTGAATATTCCTGCTCACATTCGGATCACTTAAATCCAGCACCTGGTTATGCCTAAAGCTTAACACAACCGGATGGTTAAAATCACGTTCATTCGTCTCCAACACAAGCCCCTTATCCCCATTCGTCAGATCAACACAGCATCCAACCGGCATAATATGGATGCATTTTGCCAATGCAGAAACGACATTTTCAGGATAAGATTCTGGATGGTCGACCAGGTAGCGGATCGCCGAGATCTCAGAATTTGGCTTACGGCTTAAGCTCATCGCGGTCATACGGTCAAAACGGTCCGCAACGGTTAAGATCGCCGTGCCTGTCAGCCATTTGCTGCGGTCTACAGAGTCGCCCTCAGCGCGTCCTGTCTTAATCATCTGAGTCACCATAGCAAGCGCGTCGGATGGAATGCTGTAAGGGTTCGTATCGGCATGGAGCAGCGCGAACGCTTTTTCACGGTATTTTGTAATCGTGGAGCTTTCGATATCTGTAATATCCTCGCCTTTTTTCATAATCTCAGCCGGAACATATAAATACCCGAAATCATATAAAAAAGCAGCCGTTACAACCGAAAGCAGCGTGCTTTCACGTAAGCCCATCGCATGGCCGATCATGGCGGATATAATGGAAACACCGACAGAATGCTTGTATACAAAATCTGTGTTGCTTCGGATTGTCTGGGTGAAATGTACTTTGTGGTCTAAAGTACCAAAGTGGCTTACGACGTCTTTCGCAAGGCCCGGCAGATCCTGCGGCATCTTTCCTTTACTGATGTTGACCAGGCTGTCGCGCAGCCGGAACATATAAAACGTCTGTAATTGCTCAAATTCCTGTTCTTCTCTTGTAATAGGCGGCAGCGGCTCTGCCGGTTCCAGAATAAAAATACCGATCAATCCGAAATTCGTCAGGTTTACGATATTTTGTACAGTTAATTTTGTATTCCGGTCAAATAACAATACCCCGTTACGGTTATACACTGGTTTTGCCAGACGCATTCCAGGCTTGATATCTTCTGATTCTACAAATAACATAGTACCATTGCTGCTCAAAATAAGGACAAAGATCCAGATAGGGATGTTTTGCCTAACAGCTTCTCCTTTCATTCTTTCTGGTTGTCTATCGCGTGTCGAAAAATGGAGCCGGCACATTACATGGCGCACATTGTTCCAATACGCTGAAACGCTGTTTTGCCTTTCGTATTTCCTCGAAAGCCAGCGCTAATCCTGCGGTAATGATTTCATTAATTAGGAATAAACGGAATTGTCAACCACATCTCACTCTTTTTTATGATAGCATAAGTTACCAAAAAAAACAATCAAAAACGCAAGGAAAATATATACATTGTGTAATATAAATGATATAATATATTAATAATCTTGTTAAAATTGCATCAGGTATTTATCGACGCCCGAGGAAGGAGAACAGGGCGTGCCAATCCCTTCTCCCAGCGTCCTATCCACAAAAAAGAAAAAGGAGCATACGCCGTTATGAAACAAAGGATAAGAGCATGTCTGGCGCTGCTGTTGGCTGCGGGAATGCTATGCAGCCGCCAGGTATATGCCAGCAGCATACAAAACCAGATCGACAATACCGGGGAAAAAATTCACGGCCTGGAAGATGCATTGGATCAAACGGACAAAAATATCAGTATATGGAAGATCCAGCAGCAAGCCTTAGAGCAGGAGATTGCTTTCGGGCAGGATCAGGTCAGCCGCCTGTCTGCGGACTTGGATCAAACAAAAGCAGATATGAAAGGCACGAAGCAAAAAATCGCAAAGACAAAAAAAGAACTGGAAAGCTCAATTGCGGACAGCAGGCTGCAATATGAGCAGATGAAGCAGCGCATCTGCCTGATGTATGAAAACAGCACGACGAATATCTTAATGTATGTGCTGGACTCCGAATCGTTTTCCGAAGCGCTTAGGCGTGTGGAGTATTTTCAGGCGGTGATGGCTTATGACAGGCAAAAGCTCGACGAATACAAAGCGACGACGAAAAAAATAAAAAAAGAACAGGCAAGCCTGGAAGAGGAACAGGCGCGGCTAAAGAGCCTGGAAGCAAAGCAGACAGAGCAGTTGGCACAGATTGATACAGCGGTGGCGGGCATGAAGGAACGGCTGGAGGAAAAAATCGTAAAGCTCCAGGCTTCCCAGGCATTAAAGGAGCAGTATGAACAGGAGCTTGAGCGCCAAAAGCAGTATGAGCAGGAGCTTGAGCGTCAAAAAGCAGAGGAGGACCAAAAGCGTGAAGAAGAAATCAGAAGGCAGGAAGCAGAACTTAAACGTCTCCGCGAAGCAGAACAGGCACAGCGCAGGAGAGAGGAAGAGGAGCGTAACAGGCAGCAGCAGGCAGCGGAGCAAAGCAGCAGGCAGCAGGACAGCGGGCAGCAAAGCGGCGGCTCCGGCAGCGGTTCTTCTGACAGTACTGGCGGCGGCAGTGCTCCAGCAAGTGCTGGTGATCTGGAACTGCTATCGACTATTATCTATTGTGAAGCTGGCAATCAGCCATACGAGGGACAGCTTGCGGTAGGAAGCGTGATTTTAAACCGGGTGGCGAGCAGCAGCTTTCCAAACAGCATCAGCGGCGTGATCTATCAGAGCGGGCAGTTTTCTCCGGTAGCGAGCGGGCGCTTTGCCCATGCGCTTGCGGCAGGCATGGGAAGCAGGTGCAGGGCGGCGGCGCAGGCGGTATTAAATGGCAGCCGAAATGTAGACTGCCTGTATTTTAGGGTTGACAATGGAGTGATCGACGGAACGGTCATAGGCAACCATGTGTTTTATTAATCCTTCTATAGATGAATACAGCACTATTTATAAGACAAAAACCGGCATAACCTAGCATTATAGGCAGATTTTATAGTTTTTATTCTATTAATTAGAAATTTTTAGGAAAAATCAGAATTATTATGAATTTTTTAGTTGCCAAAAACGTATAATTGTGGTATCCTAAATACAACAGTTGAGTCTTACATTTCTAAGACGTTTTATTTTTTTGAAAAGATTGTTAAATTTTTAACATCTTATTTCATGACAAGTTTGTAAAGGAGACGAGAAAATGGCAAACAAAGTAGTTTTAGCAGGCGCATGTCGTACCGCAATTGGTAAAATGGGCGGAGGATTAAGCAATACTCCGGCAGCAGATTTAGGAGCAATCGTTATTAAGGAAGCGTTAAACAGAGCAGGCGTAAAGCCGGAGCAGGTTGACGAAGTATTAATGGGATGCGTTATCCAGGCAGCTCAGGGACAGAACGTAGCACGCCAGGCTTCTATTAAAGCTGGTTTACCAAACGAAGTTCCGGCAGTTACATTGAATGTAGTATGCGGTTCTGGTTTAAAGTGTGTCAATGAAGCAGCAGCTCAGATTCTTTCAGGACAGGCTGACATCGTTGTTGCAGGCGGTATGGAGAACATGTCTATGGCTCCGTATGCTATGACGAAGGCTCGTTTTGGTTATCGTATGAACAATGCGACGATCATCGATACGATGGTAAACGATGCATTGACAGACGCGTTTAACCAGTACCATATGATGATTACAGCAGAAAACATCTGTGATGAGTATGGCCTTACAAGAGAAGAGCTGGATGCGTTTGCAGCAAACAGCCAGCAGAAATGCGAGAAGGCAATCGCAGAAGGCAAATTTGATGACGAGATCGTTCCAGTGCCGGTTAAGGTGAAGAGAGAGATCGTTGAATTTAAGAAGGATGAAGGCCCGCGTGCAGGCACAACGGCTGAGAGCCTTGCAAACTTAAAATGCTGCTCAGGCAAGCAGGGCGGCCTTGTAACGGCTGGCAATGCTTCCGGTATCAATGACGGTGCGGCAGCGATCGTAGTAATGAGTGAAGAAAAAGCAAAAGAACTTGGCGTAAAGCCGATGGCTACATGGGTAGCAGGCGCTCTTGGCGGCGTAAGGCCGGAAGTTATGGGGCTTGGCCCGGTTGCTTCTACAAAGAAAGTACTTGCTAAGACAGGCCTTACAATTGATGATATGGACTTAATTGAAGCAAACGAAGCATTTGCAGCTCAGTCTGTTGCAGTTGCAAAAGATCTTGGCTTCAATATGGACAAGGTAAATGTAAACGGCGGCGCAATCGCACTTGGACATCCGGTAGGCGCTTCAGGATGCCGTATCCTTGTTACTTTATTATATGAAATGCAGAAGAGAGATGCAAAGAGAGGGCTTGCTACACTTTGTATCGGCGGCGGCATGGGCTGCTCAACCATCGTTGAAAGAGATTAAGGAAACGACGGGCATTTCAGGTGAACAGCATTTAAAATAAAGATTTACCCGGTGGCTTATGCTCTCGGGTAAATCTCTTGTATCAGTTTGTAATGAAAATAGTTAAGGAGGAACTACAATGAAAGTAGGAGTTATCGGCGCAGGAACCATGGGTTCTGGAATCGCACAGGCATTTGCACAGACAGAAGGATATGAAGTATGCTTATGTGATATCAACGAGGAATTTGCTGCAAACGGCAAGAACAAAATTGCAAAAGGCTTTGAAAAAAGAGTTGCAAAGGGCAAAATGAACCAGGAAGATGCAGACAAGATCCTTGGCAAGATTACAACAGGCGTAAAGGATATTTGTACAGACTGCGACCTGATCGTGGAAGCAGCTTTGGAAGTCATGGATGTGAAGAAACAGACATTCAAAGAATTACAGGATATCGTAAAAGCAGACTGCATGTTTGCAACCAATACTTCTTCTTTATCTGTAACAGAAATCGCAGCAGGGCTTGACCGTCCAGTGATTGGTATGCATTTCTTTAACCCGGCTCCTGTTATGAAGCTCATCGAAGTTATCCAGGGTGAAAATACACCGGATGAAATGAGAGATAAGATCGTAGAGATCTCCAAAGCAATCGGCAAGACTCCGGTAGAAGTAAAGGAAGCTCCGGGCTTTGTTGTAAACAGAATCCTGATCCCGATGATTAACGAAGCAATCGGCATCTATGCTGACGGCGTAGCTTCTGTAGAAGGCATCGACACCGCTATGAAGCTTGGCGCAAACCATCCGATGGGGCCTCTTGCCTTAGGCGACTTAGTAGGGCTTGATATCTGCCTTGCAATTATGAACGTATTATACGATGAAACAGGCGATCCGAAATACCGTCCGCATCCATTATTAAAGAAAATGGTACGTGCCGGCAAATTGGGCATGAAAACAGGCAAAGGCTTCTACGATTACAGCAAGTAAAAGCAGCGTTTGGACGTGATACATAAAAGCCAGAAAGCCAAGGAAAGATAAGGCTAAAAAAGTAAAAAATGCAGGCTGCGGTTTCGCACAGGGCTTATGCCGCAGCCTGTGATTAAGTAAATGGAGGAGTAAGAATCATGGATTTTTCTTTAGATAAGAAACATGAAATGGCGAGAACGTTATTTAAAGATTTCGCTGAAACAGAAGTAAAGCCTCTTGCTCAGGAAGTCGATGAGACAGAGGCATTTCCAGCAGAGACAGTTGCAAAAATGGCAAAAGCAGGATTTATGGGGATTCCGGTGCCAAAGGAATACGGCGGACAGGGCTGCGATCCTCTTACATACGTAATGTGCGTAGAAGAATTATCAAAAGTCTGTGGTACAACAGGCGTTATTGTTTCCGCACATACATCGCTGTGTATCGATCCGATTATGACATATGGTTCTGAAGAACAGAAGAAAAAATATGTAACTCCGCTTGCAAAGGGCGAAAAGCTCGGCGCATTCGCACTGACAGAGCCAGGCGCTGGTACAGACGCGCAGGGCTGCCAGACAAAGGCTGTATTAGACGGCGAGGAATGGGTATTAAACGGTTCCAAGTGCTTTATTACCAATGGTAAAGTGGCAGACGTTTATATCGTAATCGCAATTACAAGCATTACAGAGGACAAGAGAGGCAGAAAGAAGAAAAACTTCTCTGCATTTATCGTAGAAAAAGGCGCTCCAGGCTTCTCCTTCGGTACGAAAGAAAAGAAGATGGGTATTCGCGGCTCTTCCACTTATGAATTGATTTTTGAAGATTGCAGAATTCCAAAGGATGCATTATTAGGGCCGGAAGGCAAAGGCTTCCCGATTGCGATGCATACCTTGGACGGCGGACGTATCGGTATTGCATCCCAGGCTCTTGGGCTTGCAGAAGGCGCTCTGGACAGGGCAATCGAATATACAAAGGAAAGAAAACAGTTTGGCCGCTCTATCGCACAGCAGCAGAATACACAGTTTAAGCTGGCTGATATGGCAGCGCGTATCGATGCTGCGAAGTTCTTAGTATACCGCGCGGCAGTTGCAAAAGCAACACAGAGAGTATACTCTGTAGAAGCTGCTAAGGCAAAATTATTTGCAGCAGAAACAGCAATGGCAGTTACGACAGAGGTTGTACAGTTATTCGGCGGATACGGCTACATCCGTGAATACGATGTAGAGCGTATGATGCGTGATGCTAAGATCACAGAGATTTACGAAGGAACATCCGAAGTTCAGCGTATGGTTATCTCTGGCGCGTTATTAAAATAACAGGCAAATTTTAAATAGAGTATAAGGAGTGAAACTACCGTGAAAATCGTTGTATGTATTAAACAGGTACCAGATACCAAAGGCGGCGTGAAGTTTAACCCGGACGGTACGCTGGATAGAGCAGCCATGCTTGCGATCATGAATCCAGATGACAAGGCAGGACTGGAAGCAGCACTTAGAATCAAAGATGAAATCGGCGCAGAAGTTACCGTACTTACGATGGGGCTTCCAAAAGCGGATGATGTGCTTCGTGAAGCGATGGCAATGGGTGCGGATAAAGCAATCCTTGTTACAGACAGAGTATTGGGCGGCGCTGACACATGGGCTACGTCTTCTACGATTGCAGGAGCACTGAGAAATATTGACTATGATTTGATTATTACAGGCCGTCAGGCGATCGACGGCGATACGGCACAGGTTGGCCCGCAGATTGCAGAGCATTTGGACCTGCCGGTAATTTCCTATGCAGAAGAACTGAAAATCGATGGGGATTCTGTGATCGTAAAGAGACAGTACGAAGACAGATATCATGAATTGAAAGTAAAAATGCCATGTCTTGTGACAGCACTTTCTGAATTAAATGTTCCTCGTTATATGACACCAGGCGGAATCTTTGACGCATATGATGAAAAAGAAGTCACCGTATGGGGAAGAAATGACTTAAAAGACCTTGATGACGCAAACATCGGCTTAAACGGCTCCCCGACAAAGATTGCAAAAGCATCTGACAAGGTACGCAAAGGCGCCGGCGAAAAGGTTACACTGGATGCGACAGAATCCGTGACATATATCATGGGTAAGTTAAAAGAGAAACATGTAATCTAATAAGATGAAGGAAAGTGGTGAAAAAAATGGGTTTAGAAGAATATAAGGGCGTATATATCTACGCACAGCAGGTAGATAATGAATTAAGCAGTATTGCCTTTGAATTAATCGGAAAAGCAAAAGATCTTGCAAAAGATTTGAATACAGATGTAACAGCCGTTCTTCTTGGATCAAATGTAAAAGGGCTGGCTGACCAGTTAGCTGAATACGGTGCGGACAAGGTAATCGTTGTCGATGACCCAGCGCTGGAAGTATACAAAACAGAGCCGTATGCACACGCATTATCCTCTGTTATCAACGAATACAAACCGGAAATTATGTTAGTCGGCGCGACTGCAATCGGAAGAGACTTAGGCCCTACCGTATCCGCAAGAGTAGCTACCGGGTTAACCGCAGACTGTACACAGCTTGAAATTGGCGACTTCCCGTTAAAGGCGGTAGAAGGCAAAGAGCAGAAGCACAACCAGTTGTTAATGACCCGTCCTGCATTCGGCGGCAATACGATCGCTACGATTGCGTGCCCGGATAACCGTCCGCAGATGGCTACCGTACGTCCAGGCGTTATGCAGAAGATCGAGCCGATTGCCGGTGCAAAGGCTGAGGTGATCGAGTACAATCCTGGTTTTGAAGTAAACCATAAATATGTAGAGATCTTAAATGTAATCAAGCAGGCAAAGAGCGCTGAGAACATTATGGATGCAAAGATCCTTGTATCCGGCGGCAGAGGCGTTGGCTCCGCTGAAAACTTCAAGATCTTACAGGAGCTTGCTGATGTATTAGGCGGAATGGTAAGCTGCTCCCGTGCCGTTGTAGAAAACGGCTGGAAGCCGGTTGACTGCCAGGTAGGACAGACAGGTAAGACCGTTCGTCCAAACGTATATTTTGCAATCGGTATCTCTGGTGCGATCCAGCACGTAGCAGGTATGGAAGAAGCAGACATTATTATCGCAATCAATAAAGATGAAGATGCTCCGATTTTTGACGTAGCAGATTACGGTATCGTTGGCGACCTGAATAAGATCGTTCCGGCTTTAACGGCTGCTTTGAAGGATGAACTTGGAAAATAAACGGTTAGAGAAAAGCAGTTGAGAAACTGACGAAAAGCGCCAGGCGGCAGATCTTGTGCCTGGCGCTTTTTCTGCTGTTTTGCGGGCAAAAAAATTTTATTTTCCTCTTGACTCTGACCTTACGTCATAGTTTATAATAGCGTTACACGAGGGAGGAGCATAAAATGATGACAGTTCATGAAGTAAGCAGACGGACAGGAGTGAGTATACGCGCTCTGCATCATTATGACAGGATCGGCATTCTGCATCCGGCAAATGTCTCTGCGGCAGGCTACCGTCTGTATGACGATACAGACTTGGAGCGACTGCAATGCATCCTGCTGTTCAAAGAATTGGAATTTCCGCTCAAGCAGATCGGCGCCATCCTGGACAGCCCGGCATTTGACAGGGAGCGGGCGCTGGAACAGCAGATCACGCTGCTGGAGATGAAAAAGGAGCATTTGGAAGGGCTGATTGCACTTGCCCGTGGAATAAAAACGACAGGAGAGAGATCTATGAATTTTACAGCATTTGATACAACGAAAATGGATGAATATGCAAAACAGGCAAAGGAATTATGGGGAAATACCAGAGAGTACCAGGAATATGAGGGAAAATCAGAAGGGCGCACAAAAGAGGAAGGGCTTTCGATCGCAGCCGGGCTGATGGCGGTATTTTCAGAATTTGGAAAAGAAAAGCATACAGACCCTGCCGGAAGTAAGGCGCAGGAGCTGGTAAAAAAGTTGCAGGATTATATTTCGCACAACTATTATGCGTGTTCCAAAGAGATTTTAGCTTCGCTAGGCACGATGTATGTAGAAGAAAGCAGCATGAAGCGCAATATTGACGAAGCCGGAGGAGAGGGGACAGCAGAGTTTGCGTTTCAGGCAATCCAGGCGTACTGTGGCTGATGAAAGAGCGGGAAGAAGTGACGGCGTACTGCCTGACGTTTGCGGATGTATATGAGGATGAGCCGTTTCATGATCCTAACTGGCATGTGATCCGGCATAAGGGCAGTAATAAGGTATTTGCGTGGATTTTTCATAAGGATGGGAATCTATGGGTCAATGTGAAGTGTGACCCGCAGTGGAGGGATCTGTGGAGGCAGGCGTATCAGGCGGTTGTGCCTGCCTTTCATCTGAATAAGGAGCATTGGAATTCGATGATTCTGGACGGTACGATCCCGGATCGGGATATTCGGAGGATGATTGCGGAGAGTTATGATTTGACGAAGCCGAAGGTGAAGAAGCGGGAAGCGAAGTAGGTGGGGGATTGGGGTTTTTGTGGATATGATGACGCTGGGAGAGGGGATTGGCACGCCCTGGCTGCGTCCGTTCCAGAAGGTTAAG
>CAMUPC010000144.1 GCA_947090545.1 uncultured Eubacterium sp.
GGCGAACTAGGTGCCGCGCCCGGACGGTGCCACAGTGTAACCGCAGAATGCTTAGTGCTTCTTAATATTCTGGAACGGACACCTGCCGGGCGCGCCAATCCCCTTTCCCAGCGTCCCCCTTTCCCAGCGTCCCTCCTTCGCCAGCGCCCTCCTTTTCCAGCATCTCCCGTTCTCGCCCAC
Source organism: uncultured Eubacterium sp. (assembly GCA_947090545.1). GTDB lineage: Bacteria > Bacillota > Clostridia > Lachnospirales > Lachnospiraceae > Eubacterium_J. Next base: position 181 of record CAMUPC010000144.1, read on the forward strand.
CTAAATCCTGCAACCATTCTCCTCCATCTGTCATAAACCGCATTCCTCAGGAAATTCCACGCACACATGCAGCACTCCCTCCTGATATTCCGCCTGAATCCTCCCTCCCATCCCTTCCGCTAATGTCCTCGCAATCGAAAGCCCCAGCCCCGTTGAATCACACCCGCTTTCTACCGTATAAAAACGGTCAAACAAATACCCAACGCGAACCGGATCTAAATTATGCGCCTGATTAGAAAAGCAGATCTTTCCTTCTGCGTCCATGCTTACCTGGAAATCTCCGTCGCTGTATTTTAACGCATTTCCAATGATATTAGAAAAGATTCTGGACAGCGCCTGCCTGTTCAGGTTTCTGACGACGTGCTGCTCGCAAAGCCGGATTTTGGGGATAATTCCGGCTTTTTGTATCGCGCCGTAATATCCTGCCAGGCTTTCTTCGAGTACTGCGTTTACTGTGACTTGTTCTTTTTGTGCTGTAATATCTACGGACAGAATCACAGAATAGCGAAACAGTTCTTCGCTCAGCGACTTTAGCACATCCGTGCGGTTTTTGATCATGTCGGTATACTGTGCTGCGGCTTGTGTCAGCGGTTCGTCTTTCAGCAGGCTCAGATAACCGTAGATCGCGGTCAGAGGTGTACGCAGGTCGTGAGAGATATGCGTGACTGCTGTTTTTAATTCCTGGTCGCCTCTTGTGTACAAGATTTGTTTCCTGCGAAGCAGCTTGAGCTGCCGGTCTAAAGCGGCAGCGAACGTGCGGATTGTCTGATCGGAGCTTGATGTATCGATGCCGATATTGGTGTCTGATTCCATGCGCTCGCCAAACTGTCTGCACAGTTCCTCCAGGTCTACGCGCATCCAATGAAGCTTGAACAGCAGGTAAATGACGGTTCCTGAAAGGCACAGCACTATGAACAGCAGCATCTTATTTAATATCCTTTCTTTGAAACAAAATCATTCCGATGACGTTCGTTCCTATCGTAATAATTGACGAATACAGGCAAAGCAGTCCCGTATGCATTTTCTGCTGTGAAGAAAAAACAGAAATCTGCATAATCTGTCCGCCTGGCAAAAAATCGTTTAAAAACTGGTAAACCGCACGTTTTGTTCCTGTCACATAATTGGGATTTGGTATATTGCTTACAATCTGTCCTACACCGTTGTTCGTCATACGATATTCGGTGATCATTTCAGGCGCATTCAAATACTGCGCAATCATTGACGCGGCTATTAAAAACGCAAATGCCAGCAGCACATTGGCAATCACTGAATGAGATTTGCTCGTGACCAGCATAGAAATCATATGGAATATAGACAGATAGGACGTGCATACAAAAAGCAATACCAAACATACCTTAAAAAAATGGAGTGCTTCCATATCCGGCAGCCCTGCAAGCAAAAACCCTGTTACAAACACTGCAAAAACGGCCGCTCCTGCCTGTATGACGCTTGCCGCCAGGCAGCTTAGCCAATCAGCCAGATAGACTCGGATACGTGCCTGCCCAATCATAAGCTTATTGCGGATTGTCCCGTCATCGTATTCTGTTCCGGTAAACAGGCTGCTGCACGCGGAAATCAAAATCCCTATAAACACCATGCTTTCAAATATACTTTCTGCAAATCCCTCCCGCACTGGAAACTCGTATTTTACAGCATGAAAATAATAATCCAAAAACATCCACACACTCAATCCGGCAAGCAGGATCATTCCATACCAAAATACTTTTGTCTTTCGCATCCGTACCAGATCTGCACGCAGTAATTTACGCATAGCTGCCACCTCCAATCAGACGGATATAATAGCTTTCCAGGCTTTCACCCCGCTCTGTAATGCGAATAACCTCACACTGCTTTTCAGCAAGGCGCATCACCAGCTCTGTGACCTTAACCGTGCCGTAAATATCCGCTTCCGTATCCGAATGCACCGCATATTCCAGCCCAAGCTCATCCAGTACCAGCGCCAGGGGCTTTGTGCTTGTCACCTCTACGCGGATGCATTTGCGGCAGGCATCCTCCAGCTCCTGTGCACTCAGTTCCTTTACCATATGCCCGTGGTCGATAAACCCATAATGTGTGGCAAGGCGGGACAGCTCATCTAAAATATGGCTGGAAATCAACACGGTAATCTGCCGCTCCTGGTTTAACCTCAAGATCAGCTCCCGCATCTGTATGATTCCCTGCGGATCAAGCCCGTTTACCGGCTCATCCAGCACCAGAAAATCAGGATCGCCCGCCAGTGCGACCGCGATTCCAAGCCTTTGGCGCATTCCAAGGGAAAAGTTTTTCACCTTCTTTTTTCCTGTGCCCGAAAGCCCCACAAGCTCAAGCAGCTCCCCAATGCCGTCAAACGAAGGCTTCCCCAGCACCATATACTGCTGCCGCAGATTATCCTGCGCAGACAGCTCCGCATATACCGAAGGCGTCTCCACAACCGCCCCCATTCTCCTTCGCACATCTGCAATGCCTTTTGTACTGCCCGCATTTGCGTACAAGGCATAAGTCCCTTCGGTTGGACGCTGCAATCCGCAGATCAGGCGGATCAGCGTCGTTTTCCCCGCACCGTTTTTTCCTACAAATCCATAGATCGCCCCTTTCGGCACATGCATTGACAGCCCGTCCAGCGCTTTAAAATGCCCGTACTGCTTTGTAAGCGCATCTGTTGTAAGCACATATTCCATGATTGAACCTCCATTTTTGTCTTAATCGCTGTTAAGGGATATTCTAATCGATAAATGTTAAGAAACCTGTTAAGGAAACCATTAAGATTTATTTAAGAACAAAAAAGATTGCTGTTTTTGAAAAGGAGGTCAATGGTGAAAGGGTTGAGGGACTTCTTTCGCTTTTTAACAAACTGAGACACAAAAATGCTAAAATCCTTCCTTTACTGATTCAACCGATTGTTTAACATATACTTTTTAGTTTGTTTTCCAAATCAGGTATGTCATAGATTGTAATGTCAAACACCATATCTAAATCAATACTATCATAACCATGTACAATTTTATTTCTCAATCCGGCAATTTGATTTAACTGCAATTCAGGATATTTTGTATGATAGCCCAGATCACGAAGTTTCTTTGCCTGTTCGCCAATTTGTTCCAATGCAAAACACAAAGACATCTGATATTCTGGGTTTTTAAGAAATTCTTTATAATCTTGATTGTTTTTGAGTTGTATGTCTTTTATAATTTTACAATACCGCAACATACACTCTATATGGCTAATTCCTCTGTTTGTCATACATTATCCTCCTTTCATCAGACAAATCTATCTCATGTATAAATTGAGGGGGAAAGTCAGTATTTAATACGTCAACATTTTTACCAAGGCTTTTTTCCAATTCCTGCATAAATTCAATCCGTTTCAATCCCTTGCAGTTATTGCCATAGGAGACTAATAAATCGATATCACTTTCTCCTGACGGATTTCCATCAAAGTAAGAGCCAAAAAGCATCACTTTTTGTACATTGTAGTCACATGCTACTTTTGCTATTATCGTTTTTAATTCTTCGATATTAAATACAATCATATTCATCACGCAATTCCAAAATTAGTTTTCTTATATGTGTAAGTGCCCTAATCATTTAAAACCTTCATTCTTATACATATTATATGCGATCATCTTTTGTTTCGCAATATCTTTATGATACGAGTTGAGGTTTTTGCTGCTGTTTGGGGCGGATGAACAGACAATTCCTCCGCTATACCCTCACAGAATAAGTTATCCAGCGAGTAATTATCTGTCATGAATCCTATCCTTTTCATCAGCCGCCGGCATAGAAAACTTTTTCTAATAATGCAAGGAATCAACAATTTCCTTCATGGTATCAATCGTTACATGCCCGGTGAGCCTGTATTGAATTCCATCCGCCACGAAAACAGCACGGCATCCTGGTTTGAATTCTAAATCACGATCACAAATATCTTCTCCCGCTGCTTCCTGAATCAAATTAACACGATATCCTTGCTTGGAATGATAAGTTTCGACATATTCAAAATACCCTAAATAGTCAAAACTATAGCTGGCAAGCTGTTCCTCCGTGTGAAGAATTGTGATGGACAGATCGACCGGCGACCCATATACTTTGCCGGGCTGAAAAGTATAATAGCTGCCTTTGTTTGCATCAACTTTTGTAAGCTTCGGAATATCTCCGATCATATAATCTGTAATGATAATTTCATTCCAATGACAATTATCGGTTTTCCTGGTTATCCGCATGTACGGATTATCTTTGGATAAATCAGAATCGAGCAATGCGATGCCGAGTTCTTCACACAAATCCTGATAGTCCGTATAGTCTTTGGTATAGTCTCCCAGTTCATCCGGCGTAACCAGGAGTTTGGAAACCGTCTTTTTTTCCATTGGCTGCAACGGCGGGAGTTTGGTTTCATTTACATAAATGCTGTTATAAAAGGTATATCCAGCCCATACGGTTGTGGAACTTACGACACAGAACAATAAAACGGCGGCAGCATACCAGCCTGTTTTTTTTCTCGGTTTTGCATCCCTGTGCAGAATGGTTTGCCGAAAATCCTCCGGCAGTTTTAAATTACGCAGTTCGTAGTTAATTTGATCTTTCATTTACCATAGCACCTCCTGTAGATGCGGTTTTAACTGCTCCCTTGCACGTTTTAACCGCTGCAATATGGTAGATTCCTTCTGCTTTAATACAAAAGCAATTTCTTTCACGGTCAGTTCCTGATAATAATACAGTAAAATGACATCTCTGTATTTGACAGGCAGCTTCATAATTTGTGGAGTGATCGCATTCTGATCCAAAATAAGATCATACTGATCCGCTTCATCTTTCGTTTCTGCAAGTGTATCAAAACTGATTTGCCTAAACCAATGCGTCCGCATACAATTTTTACAGCGGTTAATCGCGATTTGCATGATCCATGTCTTTTCACTGGATCGGTGTTCAAAAGTATGATATTTCCTGTATGCCTGCAAAAACGTTTCCTGCGTAACATCTTCTGCAAGCTGGTAATCCTTCAGATACAGATAGCACATCCGCAGAATACTGTCCCCATATTGGCTGATCCATCGGCTGAGCAGGCATTCATCCCAATAATCCGACATTTTCCATAACCCCCTTTCAAAGATTAGACACAAAAAACAGTTAAAATATTACAGCATATTTTACATGTTTTGCATATTTGTGATTCCTTGATGATAGAGCCTGCGCAACCCGGAGCATGACGATATCGATAAGCTGAATCTATATAAACATGCCGGGGTACGGGAATACTGGATCGTGAATCCGATGACAGAAAACATTACGGTTTACGATCTGGAGGTATCGCGCTTCCAGATGAACACCTACACCTTCCGGGACAAAGTAAATGCCGTCATCTATGAGGATTTCTGGATCGACTTTAAAGCTCTGGAGCTTTGAGCTTAAACCCAATCCCCCAGACTGCTTCAATGTAATCTGTGCCGTTTACCGCCTTTAGCTTTTTCCGAAGATGGCTGACATGTACATTCAGGGAGTTTTCCGTACAGTCCGGCGTATCAAGGCTGATGCGTTCTAGCAGCGTGCTGCGTGTGACCACCCGGCTTGGATTTTGCATCAGCAGCTTTAAGATCGCAAATTCTGTCCTTGTCGCCTTTACCGGAGTGCCGCTGACCCGCAGTTCATGCAGGCCGGCATCCATTTCCAGATCTTCATAACGGATCACCTGCCCTGCATCTTCATGGCACGGCTGCTGCCTGCGGAACTGGACGGTAATACGTGCCAAAAGCTCCTGAATATCAAACGGCTTTGTCAGATAATCGCTCGCTCCGCGCAAAAGCAGATTAACCTTGTCCGAGATATCCGCCTTTGCACTAATGACAATAATCGGTATCCCGCCTGTTTTTTCCAGCACTTCTTCTCCAGAAAGCCCCGGCAGCATCAGGTCAAGCAGCATCAGATCCGGCTTTTTGCGTTCTAACAGCATCAGCGCTTCGGTTCCCGAATAGGCACGCAGCGTCGCGTAGCCTTCCTTTTGCAGCACCTTTTCCAGCATATCGCCTATATAAATATCAACGTCAATTATTGCAATCGTCTCCATTCTCTGGCTTTGCCCCTTTCCTTTTCATACTACTCGATCGTAATGCGGCTGTTTACCCCGCCGTCCTTTTCCCGGCATTTTGTTACGATAATCTTGTGTTCCATCTGCTCTTTTAATTCTGCAACATGCGAAATCACGCCGACCAGCCGGTTTCCTTCCGTCAGGCGTACCAGTGCCTTCATTGCCTGGGAAAGCGCCTCCTCATCGAGCGAACCGAACCCTTCATCTACAAACATGGAATCCATCTGAATACCGCCGGCATAGGACTGGATCTCATCGGACAGCCCAAGTGCCAGCGACAGCGATGCTTCAAACGTCTCACCGCCGGACAGTGTCCTGACACTGCGCTGTGTCGTATTGTAATGGTCAATGACACACAGCTCCAGTCCCGCCTTTCCTTTCAGGCTGCCGCTTTCTTCCCGCTTCAGCTCATACTGCCCGCTGCTCATCGTCATCAGCCGCACATTGGCGCGCCGTAAAATCCGGTCAAAATACGCCATCTGAATATAGGTTTCCAGCTCGATCTTCGGTTTGCCGTTCAGTGTGCCGTTTGCAGTATCCGACAAGGCGTGCATCCATATATACTTCTCTTCCACCGCGGCAATATCCGCCTGCTTTTCTTGTACCTTCCGGTAAATATCCCTGTTTACAGAAAACGCATGGTTTTTGCTGTCTCTTTCTGCGCGCAGCTCTGCCTTTTCCCGCAAAAGCTGTTCTTTTCTCTCAAGTACCAGCTCTTCCTGGATATCCGCCGCTTCTCCCGCGTCGTTTAGCTGGCTTTTGATCGTTTCCATCGCCGCCAGCAGCCGTTCTGTTTTCGTCTGCCAGTCCGCATACTGCTGCTGCGCCTCTTTCAGCGTATCCTCCAGCGCTTTTTTTCTGTGCGAAAGCGCCTGTATCTGCTCTTTTGCCTGCTCCTTTTGCTCTGTCCCCAACTGTACGAGCAGGTTTTCGATGTTTTCCGCCCTCGCCTGGCTCTGCGCCTTTTTCCGCTCTAACAGCACTTCCCTGTTTTGAATCTCATCTGATAGAAGCCGAAGCTGCTTTTGCATGTTCGGGATTTGTGCTTCCAGCATTTGTTTTCTTGCCAGCTTATCCTGACATGCCGAAAGCTGCTGCAAAAGCTGTGCCAGCCGCTCATCCAAGATATGCTCCAGCTTTTCTGCGGTTTCCAGCAGTACTTCTTCCTCGTTCCGCATTATTTCCTTTGTTTCTGATAATCCAGTTTCTGTTATTGCCGGATCAAGACTGTTCAGATTTTGCTGCAACCGCTTCTTCTTTTCTTCGCGCCTGTTTTTTACAACCTCAAGTTCTTTTTCCAATTTCAATAGCTGTTCCTGCTTACCTGCCAGTTGCTGTTCTTTTTCCTGCTTCCCGGATTCCAGCAGGGCGCGTTTGCGGATATTCGCTTTACTTTCTTCTATCCATTGCAGCAGTTCCTGCCTGTATTCCTGTATCAAACAAAGGCAGTCATCAAAGCTTCGCTGTCTGTCCTGTCCATCTTTTTTCTGTAAATACACCTCGGTTTCTTTTAAAATTTCCTCGGCTTTCTGTAGGTCTAACGCCATCTGTTTTTGCAGTGTTTTATCCTGTCCGCTTAAGTCGGCAAGCTGTTCCTGTGCTTTCGTAATTTGCGCAATCAGCCGCTGTTTTTGTGTCTCTTCTGCTTCTGCCTGCGCTTCCAGTTCATCCAGCCGTTTTTTATCCGCCTGTGCCTGCCGCAGTTGTTCTTTGCATTGTTTTTGAACTGTCTGCAAATAAGCCTCGGTTTCTTTTGTACTGCCTGTAAGATGCTCTGGGAGTGCAAGCTGGCTGATGCTTTGTGCAAGCTGCCTGCTTTTTTCTTCCAGCTTTCCGTTTACTGCCGCAGCTTCCTGGCTCTTTTGCTGGAGGGACTGGTTTCGCTTTTTTTGCTCTGCTTCGCTGTCTGTAATTAGCCTGTCCAGCTCTTCCCCGCGGATTTTCAGAGCCTGCGCTTTTTTAACTGCTGCCTTGAGCTCTTTTTCTGCCGCCTTAAGCTGCTGCTGTTTTTCCAACAATCTCTCTGACAGTTCTTTTTGCGGATCTGCTATGCTGTTTTCTGCCGGGTCTTTTTGAACTGCCCTTTGTTCTCTTGGAAGCGTTTCAAATAAAGCTTCTTCCAGTTCCGCAGCCAACTGCCTTTGTTCCGCAAGGCGCTCTGCCAAATGCCCCGCCTGCGCACTCAATCGTTCTGCCTTTGCACGCAGTGCGTCAAGCTGTTCCTTCTCCTGATCCAGCTCTTCTTTTTGCGGCACAGTATCCGGCACCCTTGCCGGCAGCGGATGATGCAGCGAACCGCAGACAGGGCAATGCTCGCCTTCTTTCAGCCCGCGCGCCAAAAGCCCTGCCTGGGCGTCCAGAAAACGCTGTTCCATCTCACGGCAGTGTGCCGAAGCCTGTTCTTTTTCCTTTGCGGCATCGCAGTATGCCTGCTGCGCTGACACAAGCTCCTCCTGACGCTGCGTTAACAGCTCCGACTGCTTCGTAAGGTTCGCGTGAAGCTTTTTTTGTTCTGTAAGCTCTTTTTTCTGCTGTTCCAGCTTCAAAAGCAGCGCATCCGCGTCTTTTGCCTGTTCCCGCTCCTCTTTCCACAGCTCCAACTGCTGTTGCTGCTGTTCAAACTGTGTAAGCAGTTGTGCATAAGCATTTTTTTGCTCTTTGGCTTCTTTTTCCAGGGCAGCAATGCTGCCTGCCTGCTCCTGAAACGTCGTAAGGTTTCGCGAGGCTTCCTCTGCCTTCTGGTAAGCCTGAACCTTGCGTTCCCCTGCGTTTTTTAGCTGCTCGTGCTCTGCACTGCGTTTTTCTGCCGCCTGCTCGATCATAGCTTTTTGCCCGGCAAGCTCCTCATAAGCCTTCTTCGTCTGAGCCGTTTGTGCGGCTGCTTGCTGCTGTTCTGCTTTTTCCCGTGTCAATATGCCAAGCTGTTCGGTTAGCTTTCGGTTCAGCTCTTGTGCCTGTAGCAGCAGGCTGTCCTCGCCTTCCAGTTGTTTGATCTGTCTGGAAAGCTCCTGCACCTGATCTGTGACATGCGCTGCCTCTTTTTGCCCAGCGGCAATCTGCCCCTGTGTTTGCTGTTCCTTTTGCACGTCCTCCAGCAGCTCTTCCCGCTGCTTTTGGATGCTGCTCTTGCTGCGTGCGGTATCCTCTTTTTGACGCTCCAGCCGTTCCTTTTCCTCCCCGGCTGACGCAAGATTATTTAGTTCCTGCGTATCCCGCTGTATCTGGTTTTCCAGCTCCTGCCTGCGTGCACACAGCTCTTGCCTATGCCCTGTTTCCTGCTCTATCACCTGTGCATCCGCCTGCTGCGCGTCTTGTTCCGCCCGCAGCTTGTCAAACAACTGCAAATGGTCCTGCTGTTCTTTGATTTTCAGCGCAAGCGGCGCACATTCCTGCGCAGCCTGCTCCGCTTTTTGCAGCCGTTCCTTTGCAAGTACAAGCTCCGGCTGCTGCTGCGCATATGCAAGCTCGTTTGCTGCAAGCTTTTCGCGCTGCTCCTTGATTTTACGGATATTGCCGATCAACTGGTCGTCCTTTTGAATCTGCGCCTCCAGCTTTTCGGTTCTCTCGTCCAGACTTGCGACCGCGGCTTCCTCCTCTTCGCACATCTGCTTTAGTACATCCAGCCCTTCGGCAATCCTGCCGTCAAATTTTTCGCTGCCGAGCTTTCGCATCTTCTCTGCCGCAGGCGTTGTATCCTCGCAGATAATACCGTCCATGTACTGATGGATACTGCGCTTTAGTTCTTCATACGCACGCCATTGAACCCGTTCCGCCGCCTTTAGCTGCTCCTGGAGCCGCTGGTACATGCCCGTCTTAAAAATCTGACGGAAAATACTGCTGCGCTCCTCCGTCCCTGCCAGCAAAAGCTTCTGAAAATCTCCCTGTGCAATCATTGCGATCTGCGCAAACTGCCTGCGGTCCAGCCCGATTAGCTCTGTAACCGCCTTTGTTACCTCTTTCGCTTTTGTAACCGGAGCACGTGCGTCTGTCTCAGGATAAATTAGCTCTGCGTCCGCCCTTTGCAGTGTATAGCCGGTTCCTCTTCCTTTTGGGCGCAGATATTCGGGATTGCGTTTTACTGTATACCGGTTTCCGCGGTAGTCGAAGGTAAACTTTACGTAAGTGGGTACATCCTCTTTTGCGTATTTGCTGCGGAACATCTCTGCTCTGCGTACTTCGCCGCTTGGTTCTCCGTAGAGTGCGAAGGATATTGCGTCGAAAATTGTGGTTTTTCCGGCGCCGGTGTCTCCGGTGATTAAGTATAGGCCTTGGGTGCCGAATTGTTCAAAGTCAATTTCTGTTTCGGCTGCGTATGGGCCGAAGGCGCTCATTGTTAGTTTTATGGGTTTCATTGAGGGTTCCTCCTAATCTGGATTTATCAGAATTGTGGATGGGGACGCTGGGAGAGGGGATTGGCACGTCCTGGCGGCGTCCGTTCCAGAAGGTTAAGAAGC
>CAMUPC010000145.1 GCA_947090545.1 uncultured Eubacterium sp.
AACCTTCTGGAACGGACGCAGCCAGGGCGTGCCAATCCCCTCTCCCAGCGTCCTTCCCGCAAAAACCACCCCCCTAGACCCAAAAGTTCATTCAAGCATTTTTCCTGCCAGAATTGATATATTTCTTAATATACTGCCCAGTATAAGACTCCGGGATTCCAGCCACTTCCTCCGGCGTCCCCTGTGCAATCACCATACCGCCTCCGTCTCCTCCTTCCGGCCCCATATCAATAATATAATCCGCCGTCTTAATCACATCCAAATTATGCTCAATCACAATAACCGTATTTCCGCCGTCCGCCAGGCGATGCAGAATCTCGATCAGCTTGTGGACATCCGCAAAATGCAGCCCCGTCGTCGGCTCATCCAATATATAAACCGTTTTTCCCGTACTGCGGCGGCTGAGCTCTGTAGCAAGCTTAATGCGCTGCGCCTCTCCGCCGGACAGCTCTGTTGACGGCTGCCCGAGCCTGATATAAGATAATCCCACATCGTACAGTGTCTGGATTTTCCGCTGGATCGACGGGATGTTTTCAAAAAATCCGAGCGCTTCCTCTACTGTCATATTTAACACATCGTAAATGCTCTTTCCTTTATATTTTACTTCCAGCGTTTCCCGGTTATACCGTTTTCCCTGGCAGACCTCGCAAGGCACGTACACGTCCGGCAAAAAATGCATCTCTATTTTTAAGATGCCGTCGCCGGAACATGCCTCGCAGCGCCCACCCTTTACATTAAAGCTGAAACGTCCTTTTTTATATCCCTTTGCCTTTGCATCCGGCGTCGCCGCAAACAGGTCGCGAATCAAGTCAAATACCCCGGTATAAGTCGCCGGATTGGAGCGCGGCGTCCGTCCGATTGGGGACTGGTCGATGTCAATTACTTTATCGAGCTGCTCCAGGCCAAGAATCTTGTCATGCCTTCCCGGAACGCATCTGGCTCGATTTAATTTTTTTGCCATTGCTTTATATAAGATCTCATTTGTCAGCGAGCTTTTCCCGGAACCGGATACCCCGGTAATGCAGGTCATAATGCCAAGAGGAATGTCCACCGTGATATTTTTCAGGTTGTTTTCCTTTGCTCCCTTTACCGTAATCCAGCCTGTTGGCTGTTTGCGCTCTTTCGGCACTGGAATCCGAATCCGCCCGCTTAAATATGCCCCGGTAATTGAATCCGGGTTTGCCATAATCTCTTCCGCCGTACCTGTGACGATGACCTCTCCGCCGTGCTCTCCGGCGCCTGGGCCGATATCTACGATAAAATCTGCCGCGCGCATCGTATCTTCATCATGTTCGACTACGATCAGCGTGTTTCCAAGGTCTTTTAAATTTTTCAGCGCCGCAAGCAGCTTGTCGTTATCCCGCTGGTGCAGCCCGATACTCGGCTCGTCCAAAATATACGCCACGCCGACCAGCCCGGAGCCAATTTGAGTCGCCAGGCGGATGCGCTGCGCTTCGCCGCCTGATAACGTACCCGTCGCCCGTCCAAGAGACAGGTAATCCAAACCGACTTCCACTAAAAACCCGACCCTTGCACGGATCTCCCGGATAATCTGCGCGCCGATCAGCTCCTGCTGTTTGGTCAGCGGCAGGTCCGTCATAAACTGCTGCAAATTTTTAATCGACAGGTTCGTCACTTCAAAGATATTTTTGTCATGGATCGTAACGGCAAGCGCTTCTTTTTTGAGCCGCTGCCCGCCGCACGTCTTGCAAGGCGTTACCCGCATAAACTCTTCATACTGCTGCTTCATCGTGTCTGAGCCTGTCTCCCGGTATCTGCGCCCGACATTTTTAATCAGCCCTTCAAACTGCACATCATAAACGCCTTCCCCGCGCTGCCCGCGGTAGTGCACCTTGACCTCCCTGTCAGCGCCGTTAATCAGCATATCGCGCACTTCCTCTGATAGCTGCTCATACGGCGTATCCAGGTCAAACCCATAATCCTCGGACAGCGCCTTTAGCGTCGCATACGTATAGCTGGAAGCATCCGTGCACGACTGCCAGCCTGTCACCTGGATCGCGCCCTGTGCAATGCTCAGCGACGGATCTGGGATCATCAGCTCCTCGTCAAATTCCATTTTATAGCCTAGCCCATAGCAGTCCGGGCACGCGCCAAACGGATTGTTAAACGAAAAGCTGCGCGGCTCGATCTCATCCACACTGATGCCGCAGTCCGGGCACGCAAAGCTGTCCGAAAACTGCATCATCTGCTGCTCCTGCTCCGGCTTTTGCACCTCCACCATAACCAGCCCGTCCGCCAGCTCCAGCACGCTTTCCAGCGAGTCCGTCAGACGCTTTTCAATCCCTTCCTTCACAATCAGGCGGTCTACAACGATCTCAATATTGTGCTTTTTATTTTTTTCCAGCGGAATATCCTCGGACAGCTCATACATATTGCCGTCCGCGATCACCCGGACATAACCGCTGCGCTTTGCCTGTTCGAGCAGCTTTTGGTGCGTCCCCTTCCTGCCGCGCACAACAGGCGCCAAGAGCTGGATTTTCGTCCGATGCGGCAGCTCCATAATCAGATCTACCATCTGGTCGACCGTCTGTTTTTTAATTTCCTTGCCGCATTTCGGGCAGTGCGGGATTCCAATGCGCGCGTAAAGCAGACGAAAATAGTCATAGACCTCCGTCACCGTACCGACCGTCGAACGCGGATTGCGGTTGGTAGACTTTTGGTCAATCGAGATCGCCGGCGACAGCCCTTCGATTTTTTCCACATCCGGCTTTTCCGCCTGCCCCAAAAACTGCCTTGCATAAGAGGACAGCGACTCCATATAACGGCGCTGGCCCTCCGCGTAAATCGTATCAAACGCAAGCGAAGATTTGCCGGAACCGCTCAGCCCGGTCAGCACGACAAATTCATCCCTTGGAATATCCAGGTCAATATTTTTCAGATTGTGTTCATTTGCACCGCGTATTTTAATATACTTTCTTTCTTTGCTCATGATTTTTACTCTTCCTTATTAAATGCATCTCGCAGCATCTCTTTTAAATGCATCATCTGGTCACGCAGCTCTGCCGCCGCTTCAAAATTCAGATCCGCAGCCGCTCCTTCCATCTTCTTTTTCACCTGCGCGATCAGCTTCTCCAGTTCCTTGCGGTTCATCGATTCCGGGTCTTTCGCAAAGTTCAGCTCTTCTGCCGCCACCTTCTTGGAAATGCTGATTAAATCCCGCACTGCCTTTTGAATCGTTTTCGGCGTAATACCATGCTCCTCGTTGTATTTCTGCTGCAACTCCCGGCGTCTTGCCGTTTCACTGATCGCCGCCTGCATCGAGTCTGTGATCTTGTCCGCATACATAATCACATGCCCTTCGCTGTTGCGCGCCGCCCTGCCGACCGTCTGGATCAGCGACGTCTCCGAACGCAAAAACCCTTCCTTGTCTGCATCCAATATCGCAACCAGCGTAATCTCAGGGATATCCAGCCCTTCACGCAGCAGGTTAATGCCCACAAGCACATCAAAAATATCCAGACGCAGATCCCTGATAATCTCGGCACGCTCAAGCGTATCAATATCCGAGTGCAGATATTTGACCCGAATACCGACTTCCTGCATATACGCGGTCAAGTCCTCCGCCATCCGTTTTGTCAGCGTCGTAATCAGCACCTTATTCTTCTTCGCCGTTTCCTTATGAACCTCCGAGATCAGGTCATCGATCTGCCCCTGCACCGGACGCACATCAATCTTGGGATCTAACAGCCCGGTCGGACGGATAATCTGCTCCACGCGCAGCAGCTCATGCTCTTTCTCATACACATTCGGCGTCGCCGACACAAACAGCATCTGGTCAATCTTAGACTCAAATTCCTCAAAATTCAGCGGCCGGTTGTCCTTCGCCGAAGGCAGGCGGAACCCATAGTCCACCAGCGTAGACTTCCTGGACTGGTCTCCGGCATACATCCCCCGGATTTGCGGTACGGTAATATGCGACTCATCTATAATAATGAGAAAATCATCCTTAAAATATTCCATCAACGTAAGCGGCGTCGCACCCGGCGCAAGCCCCGCAAGATGCCTGGAATAATTCTCAATCCCGCTGCAAAATCCCGTCTCCCGCAGCATTTCAATATCAAAATTCGTACGCTCCGCAATCCGCTGCGCCTCTAACAGCTTGTCCTCTCCCTTAAAATAGCGCACACGCTCTTCCAGCTCCTTTTCAATCTCCACGCACGCCCGGTTGATCTTCTCCTGCGGCACAACATAATGCGAAGCCGGAAAGATGCCGACATGCTCCAGCGAAGCCCTGGCCTCACCGGTCAGTACATCAATCTCCGTAATCCTGTCGATCTCATCCCCAAAAAACTCCACCCGGATCGCCCGCTCCGCGCTGCTCGCGGGAAGAATCTCCAGCACATCTCCCCGCACCCGAAACGTCCCCCGGTGAAAATCCATCTCATTTCTCGTATACTGAATATCGATCAGGTCGCGAATCACATCATCCCTGTCACGCACCATCCCCGGCCGCAGCGATACCATCATCCCCAAAAAATCCTCCGGGCTGCCCAAGCCATAAATGCACGACACACTCGAAATCACAATGACGTCTCTGCGCTCGGAAAGCGCCGCCGTTGCGGACAGGCGCAGCTTGTCGATCTCCTCGTTGACGGAGGAGTCTTTTGCGATGTAAGTGTCGGAAGATGGTACGTATGCTTCTGGTTGGTAGTAATCGTAATAGGAGACAAAATACTCCACTGCGTTTTCAGGGAAAAACTCCTTGAACTCCCCGTACAACTGGGCAGCAAGGGTTTTATTGTGCGCGATTACCAAAGTGGGCTTGTTAAGCTGCTGGATCACGTTTGCCATGGTAAATGTCTTTCCTGATCCAGTTACCCCTAGTAAAGTCTGGAATTGATTACCTTCCTGGAAGCCTTTTACAAGGGCATCTATCGCCTGCGGCTGGTCGCCTGTGGGCTGGTATTCACTGTGAAGTTTGAATATATTTTGTGCAGTCTGCATAAATATCACCTCCAAAATCCATGCTTATTGAACTGCTTATGTTCAATAAGATATCGTAAAAAAGTTCGACATTTCGCCAGAAATTCGTGTAATTCAGTTTTCAATTCGTGTAAAATGGGCTTGCAAAGCTGGCGAATAAGCGTTAAAATAGCAATTACACGAATGCAGGTCACAAAACCGTATTTTTAAAACGTAACAACACTGAATAACACCAGCCAGTACAGATAGTATTATCCAGTCATTTGGTTTTTCATTATAACACATAAGTCAAAAAAAGTACAGACCAAAACCGAACTTTTGTTCTGTACTTTTTTATGCGATTTGATTATGCCAGTATCTTATTTTCGTGCAAGAAATTCACTGATTTGTCCTATATAATTGTCTTATGAAAAATCTGTACCGCTTTCACATTTTTCCTTTGGGATTACTTCATCAATAAACGGCTGGAGATCGTCTAAGCAGTCCTCGATGATTTCGGCAGTATCTCCATAAACATCTATGGTGATGATTTCTTTCGCATGTCCCATTAGCTGTGATACCGCTTTAGGATTGAAATTATTCTTAAATAATATGGTACAAAAAGTGCTTCGCAAATCATGCCATCTTATATCAGGCAGTCCATTGTCCTCCAACAGCTTCTTATAATGCCTCCAGTGAAAATCCTTGCTTCTCGGACGCCCATAGGTGGAACAGCAGATATAATCCAAATCCTGAAATGTGCCTGACCGCCTTCTGCGGTTCTTCTCATACACTTTTCTTTCTTCCAGAATGGCTTCAAACACATAATCCGGTATGGGGATGGTTCGGTAGCTGGACGGCGTTTTCAATCCGATTTCCTGCTTTGTAAACGTCTTAGCCGGGAAGTCCCCGGCAGTCGTGTTTGGTTTCTTGCCTAACTGCCGCTGTACCTTTAATGTCCGATTGATATAATCTATATCCGAATACTTCACCCCATTGATTTCACACCGCCTCAATCCCAACAGCACTGCAAAAAGTACCTGCATATGGATTGGCGTTTCCCTGCTCGCTTCGATGAGCGTTAAAACCTGCTCCATATTCAGCGTCTTTTGTGTATCAATGTTCCGGGTATGATAGGCTTTCTTCTCTACCTATTTATTTCTATTATGTAGAAATTTGAACTCTACTTGTGGGGTAGAAAGCCCCCTTGTACTGGCAAAGATTTTTTTAACGGGTTACCCTCTAATCCTTTATTTGTATATAAAAATAGACATTATTATTTGCGAACAATAAAAATCCCTCCAAACTTCCAAAAGCGAAACCGGAGAGATTTCTAAGCATAGCAAATCAGCTCACCGAAACATCGTTTTTTTATTCGGTGGGCTTGTACCCGTAATTATATAAAAACAGAGCCGATAAATAGTGATTTCATTCACCCGTTCATCGGCTCTGCGTCTTATGCGTCTGGCTCATTGATAATAGTTGTTTTTAAATTTTTAATGTTAATTAGAATCTGCTTCCTACACTTAGGACAATATAGGGGAAACTTTTTCAGAACTGTATCATCCTTAATTTTATTTCGGGTTTTATTGCCACTAACAGGACAATATAACCATTGAATCTTCATATCCATACTCCTTTAAAACAAATCAGAGTATACGGTCAAACCATCTTTAACACAATACAAATATAATTTTCCTCCATAATTTATCGGTATACGAAATGCAGGACTTTGCTCAGGATATAAACGGTTTAACAACACCCTGTCACTTTTCACATATGCTGCAAAAGAAATATAGTGTTCCTTTTCCATTGGATGATTAAACGTAATATAATAGTCAATGTCTGTTTCCTCTATTGATATTTCAAGTTCTTCTGTTTTTTCTACTAAACTAAGACGTTCTAGTTTTCGTCCACAACAAAAAATAGAAGCACTGCCTGTACTGACTAATATATTTCCACAATCAGGGCAGACATAGAAAAGAATCTTATCTATATTACCACTATCTGGTCTGTTAGAAGTAATTTCCCCTTCCATCATCTGTACCATATCTACACCAAGAATCGAAGAAAGATCCGCCCAATAAGATAAATCTGGGCAACCCAAACCACATTCCCATTTTGAAACCGTTTTATTCAATACACCGATTGCATCTGCCAAATTTTTTTGTGTCATCCCTTTTTCTTTCCGCAAATGCGCGATTAACTTTCCTACTTTGGTACAATCCATAGTTTTCACCTCCTTGCTCTATCATATCATTTTCACAAAAATCTGGAAATAATACGAATCAGTTGTATCGGCAACTGTCGTAGATTTGACATATCTAAAAACCGTTCCTGTCCATATATATCACTGATTGTATCTTTGTCTTGCCCAATTGCCGCAGCCAAAAACAGAATCCCTTTGCGGCTATATCCATTTTAATAATACTCCATTTCTTCAAATATACGGGACAATGCCCACATACGTTCTCCTGTAAGTTCTCCCAAATTACTAAGAGCTTGTGAAAACTTTTTAATGCCATCATCAATATTAGGATTGTCGATACAAATATTGACGGGCAGCACACCTCCCTGCACTCCGATCCGTTCAATTACCGGATTGTCTGGATTATACAACAAAGGATAACGATATGCTTCCCGAAAATACAGCATGGTACGGCTCAAAAACAGCATAAAATCAATCACTTGATGGATTGGCAGTTCCATATCCATACTTTGTGAACCATCTTTCGTTTCTTTCCAGATTTGCATGGCAATCTGCATATTTTTATTTTCTTCCATTACTGGTGTGCCAAGAGTAAGACGTTTTATGTCTGAATGATATGCATTCTTCCCATCAATACGATTATATTCTTCTGACACAATTACAATATCTTTGTTTACTTCCATATCTTCCTCGCTTTCGTATCTTCTGCAAAGCATTGTTCTCTTAGTCTTTCTAATTTTTCTGTTTGGTCATCATTTGGATTCTCATATTTCAAAATTTTCACTACGGAAAATTCAAATCCGCCTTCGCCATATTGATTCCAAAGCTCTGTCAATCTTTTGTTCGGATGCATTCCCATTGATAATTGGAAACGAATGCTGTTAAAATCAGCTTTTGTGTCCTTAGAAATTCCTAAAAAGGATTCTCCTGTCTTTTTACAATGAAATGAAATCACCCCCATTTCTGGATGACGATTTTTCCATTGCTGTAATAATTCCTTTTTTCTTTTAGTATCCATTATTTTCACCTCGCATTAAATTGTATCGCAAGCCTTTTCTTATAACAATCCACGCTCCGTAGACTTACTAAAACAATAGCATTTTCTCTTAGCCATAGTTAATTCTGGCAAAAGGTTGAATATTTATTGTTCCATCACATGATCAATTTTGCAAAACAAACCACGAGTTATAACACCCATACCTATTACAATAAACGACGCCACATAGAACGGGAGATAGGCATTATCCCCGATATGCTCAAACACAAAGCCATATAAAAATTGACCGATAGGATTGGAACACATACAAACGCAAATGACACATGCTATGACTTTTCCAATCAATTCATTCGGCGTTAGAATCTGCACATATGACATCATCTGTATTTGAAATAATGTAGATAGCACCATTAATAAACTACATCCAACAACCAGAACAACATAAATAGCCATAGAAGATTGAAATAATTGCAGGGCAAGCCCGCTTGTCAGTATTGATAATGCACATCCTATGATAAGATACCTGCCAAGCAAACCACCCGCAATACTGCCTGCTGCTATTACTCCTTGTGCATATCCATAAAGCCGATTCGCCATACGTTCAGAAAATCCCATATTCTGAGTTATAAGCACAGGCAGTGCAATGACAAACAGAGAACAAAGAAGCATACTGTCCATTCCATAAGTGATAGATATTTTCCACAATACAGGTTTCTTCTTAAATACGAATCTAAAACTTCCTTGCATATCCCGAAGCCCTGTTACAAACAGGTTTTCATTTCTTTGTTTCTTTTCAAACGGTATGTTCATAAAAATTTCCATGACTGCCGAAACGAAAAAGCAGGCAATGCTAATATATAATATTGGCGTAAGTCCGATGAATGAAAACAGCAATCCTCCTATAACCGGCCCCAGCATATTAGCGAACGAACTAATCATATCTACTATGGAATTAGCCTGCATTAAATGTTCTTTATCAACAAGAACCGGAATACTTGCTTTTACTGTGGCTGATATGCTCCCTTTATTGCAAATAAGATCATCATAGTTGCTGCGATCAGCGGTACAATATAGAACACTTTCGCCATGATAGAAAAACATAATATTAAGGCTGATGTACTAAAGTCCAAAATTACCATGATATTCCGTTTATTTACCCTGTCAGCTATGATACCTCCTATCTGAAATAATATAATCATAGGAATGAAAGAACCGACCGTAATTGTGCCAAATAAGACAGATGATCCGGTTTTCTGAAGCAGGTAAAGCGGTAACGCAAACCGTAAAATCTGATTGCCAAACAGAGATATAATCTGTCCAATCAACATAAGCAAAAAATCTTTTGAATCTATTGTTTTCTTTTCCATTCTAAAATTCCTCCCTTTCTTTTTTGTTTCCAAAGAAATAATATTAGTATAGTCTATTTTTGTTTCCTTGTCAACAAAAATTAAAATAAAAAATACAGCCCCTGAAAATGAGAGGCTGTACCATCCTAAAGTTTATCGATTCCCTTTGCTTTCATATCAACGCCAAGTTTCGCTATTTCTTTCTCCAAATGTTTGTTATATTCTGCGGCAAAATGTAAAATTGTTTCAAATTCATCCTTTGATATCTGTTCAAATACAGACATATCCCGTTTCTCAAATCCCTTGTGTAAATCTTCATGTATATCAAAAATCTCCTGTCCTTTTTCTGTAAGACGAAAATAGACTTCCTTTTTATTATTCGATTTCTGATAGCTTTCAATCAATCCTTTATCTAAAAGTTTCTTCGATAATTTACTGATTGCTCCTCTCGTCATATAAAAAGCATCTGCAAGTTTTGTTACATTCGATTCAGCATTATTTCCAATGTACTCAATACAATGGATTTCAGAAGGCTTGTAGTCCTGCAAATATTTTTTTATTTCATATCCATTCAGCCATGTTAATTTATTAAATAATTCCCACAATAATGACATAACCTGCTTTTCTGTTTTCATCGAAATGACCTCCCTGTTTTATCTTTATTATAGGCAACTATTGTTTCCCTGTCAACAATAGTCACAATTGGTTGTTTTTTCGAGTATTCCGCATTCTATTTCTTATTGCAAGAACTAAAATCTCTTATAAAAAGAAATTTCACATCGTTTAAGTAGAACTTTCATCTCTGTAAAATAGAAGTACCCAATATTAAATACAGGTGGTGAAAATATGACCAGTCATGATTTTGATTTTCTGGAATTAGGGCAGGCAATTCAAAACGCCCGTAAGAAGCAAAGGATTGCAAGGGAAGAATTATCTGAAGAACTTGGTATTTCTGCAAGACATTTGCAGTCCATTGAAAAAGAGGGGCAATATCCCAGCTTTCCACTGTTCATTCAACTTGTGACCATGTTCCACATATCCGTTGACCAGTACATACATTCAGAATCTCCGGCAGAAAAATCAACATTACGCCGACAATTGGATGCTCTCTTTGACACATTCGATGATTCGGATCTGACTATCATAGCAGGGACGGCGCAGGGAATATGTAAGGCAAAAGAGCCAGAGGAATAACCTCTGGTTTTCTCTTGCCACATTT
>CAMUPC010000146.1 GCA_947090545.1 uncultured Eubacterium sp.
AGCAGCTAAAGGTGCCGCTTGGCTTCGCCCCTGGGTTATAGAGCAGGATGCTAAGAGCTTCTAAACCTTCTTCCAAGGCCGCAGCCAGGGCGTGCCAATCCCCTCTCCCGGCTGGTTATCGCAAGTGCTGCAAAAGGAAGCTGTGGGTGATTTCAGGAAATCTGGGAGGAGAATATTGCTTGCTGACTGTAAAAAATATCCCATGCCAAAAAGACAGGAACAATTGCCCTGCCTTTTGTCTTTTATCCTAATTTGCGCAAACTGAAAGGTATGAATACTATTATGCTTTTCCATAATTTTTTTTTGCTGTGTTTCTAAGATCAATGTCTTGCTGGATATCAAGAAAACGCCTATCAGATATATGAAAGAATTTGCCAAGACTTATTGATGTACTGCTGTTATCTTTCATCTGTCATGTAAAATATCTCATACTCTTGATACTCGATCTTGTCCCCATATGCACTAATATTTCTGGAATGCTAAAAAATAAAGGATCTCCAGCTTTTCCATATGCACCGAATATTCCAAAAACAATACAAATGAATAAATAAAAATGATGCCTGCGCTAAGCAGATGCCTGCTAAACCCGCTCTATAAGCTGATTTCAGAAATGTTAGTACATATATAGCTTATCCCCAAGCTATTCTATAAACACCAAAAGATTCCTAACACTTCTCCAACATCACAGGAATCAACCCCCGCTCCCTTTCCTCCGTCTACCTTTTCAGAACGCTAAATAAATTGCAGCATACAACAGATCTCATACCCCAGCACTCCATCCACCAGCACTCCATCCAAGCAGAAAAAAGAATACATACAGCCCCAACAGTACCTTTGCCACACAAAAGCACCCAACCAGCAACATCATACACAGTATAAACGATCCCCCGCTATCCTTACAGCACCTGCAACAACCAGCCGGGAGGGGGATTGGCACGCCCTGGCTGCGGCCTTGGAAGAAGGTTTAGAAGCCCTTGGCATCCTGCTCTATAACCCAGGGGCGAAGCCAAGCGGCACCTTTAGCTGCTGGCTGCAAGCCAGGGCGAACTAGGTGCCGCGCCCGGACGGTGCCACAGCCTCACCGCAGGATGCCTAGGGCTTCTTAACCTTCTGGAACGGACGCAGCCAGGGCGTGCCAATCCCCCCTCCCAGCGTCCGTCCGCAAAAACAAAACCTTATCCTCCGGCAAATACAAAAAATCCGGCATTCCCCGCCGCCCAATCTCCTCCAAACTACCGCGCTGCACAAACCAGCAAACAGGCTGTGTCCCACAAGCACCGCTTTCCGGCTGCAAATAATAATTCTGTTCAAACGGAAGCTGCGCCTGCCCAACCACCATAACCCGCAGGCAGTTTACCTTCCTTTCACCCCAAACCGGAATAAAATCATGTGCCCGAAATCCAATACAGTCAGCTTCCGGCGGCACAACGCCTTGCAAATGCAGCGTAATTCCCCAGTCAACGGCACGTATCGTGTGGCTGTCCAGCCTGCTGATCGCGGAAAAATTTTTGCATCCGGTCAGCTTTGCGGCGGCACGGCAGACAGGGTTTTCAAAAAGCTCTTTTGTCCTGCCCTGAATCACAGTCCTGCCCTGGTCAATGACAACGAGCTCCTCACAAAACCGGTAAATCTCATCCCGGCTGTGCGATACCATAATGACCGTCCCTGGATAGTCGGCAAGCATTTCCTGCATTTCGCGCTGGAGCTGGTCTTTTAAAAAAAGGTCCATGGCGGAAAACGGTTCATCCAAAAGCACCGCGCAAGGCTGGTATGCCATAATCCGGGCGAGTGCGACGCGCTGCTGCTGTCCGCCTGACAGTTCTCCTGGCAGTCGTCCTGCAAGCCCTTCTAAATGAAATTTTTCAAGCATTTGCGCGACGCGCTGCTTTTTTTCGGCGCGTGTCCCCCTGCACCCCGCACCGATGTTCTGTGCCGCTGTCATCGTCGGAAACAGTGCATAGTTTTGAAACAAATATCCGATCCGGCGCTTTTGCGGTGTGATATTTCGCTTTTTTGATGAATCGTAAACGGTCATATCTTCCAGGCGGATGTGTCCCTGGCTGGGTGTTTCAATTCCTGCAATGCATTTTAATGTCATGCTCTTTCCGCTGCCAGACGCGCCCAGAATACCGATCCGGCGCGCTTTTGAGGCAAAGCGGACATCCAGTGTAAAATCCCCTAGCTGTTTTTTAATTTCTGCGTCAATCGCCACTGTTTCCCTCTTCCATTCTTTTCTCCATGCCTTCTCGTTATCGTGCCTTGCTTTTACCAGCGTTTTACCTGTTTCATCCTCCTGCCTGTCACGATGTTCAAAAGCGCGATCAGCACAAACGCGATCAGTGCGACAATTGCCGCCCATACGCCTGCCGTCGCAAAATCCCCATCCTGCATAACCATTGCGATTTTCTGAGAAATCGTACTCGTTTTGCCGGGAATATTGCCGGCGAGCATCGAAGTCGCGCCATATTCTCCAAGTGCACGCGCAAATGTTAAAATCGTGCCGGATACGATGCCTGGGGACGCTGACGGGATCACAATTTTAAAAAAAATCGCCGTTTCAGACATGCCAAGCGTGCGCCCCGCATAGACCAGGTCTGCGTCCACCTGCTCAAACGCCGCCCTCGCATTGCGGTACATCATCGGAAACGCGATGACAACTGCCGCAAGGACACAGCCAAGCCAGGACTGTACCACCTTGATCCCCATGCTTTCATATAAAAAGCTTCCAAGCAGCCTTCTTCTGCTGAATAAAAGCAGCAGCAAAAACCCGGCAACGGTCGGCGGGAGTACAAGCGGCAGCGTAAATATCCCATCCCATACAGCTTTGCCAAGCGGAGACGCTTTCAGTGTACAGCGCGCCGCCGCAATACCCAGAAAAAAAGAAACGATCGTTGCTGCTACGCCTGTTTTCAAAGAAATATAGAGCGGGCTCCAGTCCAGGCTCCGCATGATTTGTATGATCTGCTCCATTCGCTGCCTCCTATTTTATATCTGCCAACTTATGTTACAGGTTTATAATAAAACGCTTCAAATACTGCCTTTGCTTCATCAGAGAGCAAATAGGCAGCAAATTCAGCCGCAGCTTTGCTCTGTGCTTCGTCCGCTTCCTCGTTCACCACCTGCGCCGCCGGATAGACCACGTCGCCGCTGAGATCATAACTGACTGTCTCCAGGATCTCCAGCTCGTCCTCATATCCATAGAGGTCTGTCTGATATACTGTCCCTACCTCGCAGGAGCCTTCCACAACGGCAAGCAGCACTTTGCTGACATTGCCCTGCTCGCTGACCTGCGTACCGCCCAGTGTCTTTTGAATCTCTGCGGTTGTAATTGCCGCCGCGTCGTCCGCTTCTTTCAGCTTTCCCAGATTCACCAGCGCCTGCCTGGTGTACCTGCCGACCGGGACGCTCCCGTCGGCAAGCGCAATGCTCTGCGCATTTTCAAGGTCCGAAAGCCCGGTCACCTTCGTACCGCTGCCTTTTCCCGCAATCACTACAACCTGGTTGCGTACAACATCTGTACGCGTCCCTTCCACAACCAGCCCGTCTTTTTCCAATTGATCCATCTGCTTTTGCGCCGCTGAAAAGAAGATGTCACATGCATACCCTTCCTGAATCTGCGTCAGCAGTGTCCCGGAGCTTTCCGCATGATACGCAATCTTAACATTCGGATGCTGCCTGTAATAATCCTCCGCCAACTGCTCCATAACGTTTTGAAGGCTCGCTGCTATAAATACCTGGATCTCTGTTTTATCAGCGTCTCCTGTATCTTTGTCTGTCGCTGACGTTTTCGTATCTTTATCTGTGCCTGATGTTTCAGTATCTTTGTCTTTGCCTGACGTTTCTGCATGTTTGTCTGCTTCTGTCCGGTTCCCGCACGCTGCACAGAAAATCACGGTCACCATTGCTGCCAAAATCACCACAAACTTCTTATTCCATCCTGTTTTCTCACGCATCTTCCTGCGTTTCCCTGCTTCCTGTTCTCTCATGAACTTCTATCCTTCTGCTTCCTGCCCTGTTTGTCTGGCGCATTCTCTATCTGCACACACGGAAACTGTTATGCCTGTCCGCATTCCCCATCCGTACCTCTTAATATGCCAAGCCCATGCCCTAGGTGCGGCAGTATACATTCCAGGCTTTCCCGGACTGCCTTCGGGCTGCCGGGCAGGTTTACGATCAGCGTCCCGCCCCGGATGCCCGATACCGCACGGCTTAGCATTGCACGCCCGGTAATGGCGAGGGAATACTGGCGGATTGCCTGTGCGATTCCGTCCGCCATCCGGTCACAGACGGCAAGCGTTGCTTCCGGTGTGATATCCCGCCTGGAAAATCCGGTTCCGCCTGTTGTAAAGATTACATTGACCTGTCTTTGGTCGGCAAGGCGGCGCAGATGGTGTTCTAACAGCGGCTGGTCGTCGGCAAGCAGCAGCGTTTCCACAACCTCATAGCCGTGCCCGGCAAGCAGCTCCTTTAACAGCACTCCGCTTTTATCCTCGCGCTCCCCGGCTGCTCCTTTGTCACTCATCGTAATGGCTGCTGCCGTAAACGGGCGGCAAGGTTCCGCGGGCAGGAGCACGGCTTCGTCGCCCGGGCAGGCTGTACCGCTTTTTAATACTTTTGCAAAAATGCCTTCTCTTGGCATAATGCAGTCGCCCATCGCTTTGTATATTTCACAGTGGCTGTGGCATTCTTTTCCGATCTGGGTAATCTCTAAGAGAGCCTCTCCCACGCGCAGTTTTGTGCCGACCGGGACGGTACGCAGGTCATAGCCTTCGACTACCAGGTTTTCTCCAAAATCTCCAAAGTCCACCTCCGCTCCTTTTTCCCGGAAAGCTTCGATTTTTTCTACAGACAGCAGGCTTACCTGGCGGTGCCAGTCTCCTGCATGTGCGTCCCCTTCGATTCCCCAGCCTTCCCGCAGATAAGCGCTCTGCACCATGTTCTTTTTCGTTCCGCGCTTTTTACTGATACAGACTGCTGTTATTTTCCCCATCATTATCCTCCGATCTGAACCATCTGTCCTTGTTCGGTCACCGCGCCCGGCACCTCAAACTGATGCATCCTGGGCTTATGCTCCAATGCCTCCTGAAATGCATGATACAAGGATGCCTCCCGCTTTCCTTCCTCTTTAGTACTTACCGATGATATCCTGCCCGTTTCTTCCTCCCGGACGCTCCCCCGCAGGATGCTCCGCACATCCACGCTGTCCGCATAGCACAGGCACGGCTTGAGCTGTCCCGCAGCGGTCAGGCGCAGCCTGTTGCATTGACGGCAGAATTTTCCATGAACCGCACTGATCAAGCCGATGCTTCCCTGCGCTCCTTTGATCCGGTAGTAAACGGCAGGCCCGTTTCCATGTATCCGGCGGTCTGCCTCCAGCTCAGGATACATCCGATACAGCTCCTTTAACAGCATTTCATTGGATACCGCCGCAAAATTCCTGCCGTATCCAATCGGCATCATTTCGATAAAGCGCACATCTATCGGCATCGTTTTGGTCAGTGCGGCAAGCGCCTGCCACTCGCTGTCGTTGACGCCTTTTAACAGCACACAGTTCAGCTTTACCGCAAGCCCCGCTTCCAGCGCAAGGCGGATGCCTTCAAGCACCCTGGGAAGCTGCGGCGCTCCTGTTATCTGCTTATACGTCTGTTCAGACAGCGTATCCAGGCTGATATTGACGGCGTCTATGCCATTTTTCAAAAGCGCCGGCAGATACCGCGGCAGCAGAATGCCGTTTGTCGTTATTGTGACCTGGCGGATGCCTGGCAGCCCTTTGAGCATCCCGACCAGGCCTGCACATCCCTCACGCATAAGCGGCTCCCCGCCTGTCAGCTTAATGTTGCATATGCCAACGCGTACTGCCGCACGGCATACGTCCCGGATTTCCTCATAGGTTAAAAGCTCTGTCTCAGGGAGCGCCGCAATCCCGTCCGGCATACAGTAACGGCATCTTAAATTGCACCTGTCGGTGATAGAAATGCGCATATAATCAATGTTTCTTCCATATCTGTCTTTCATCACATGCACTCCAGCATCACGAATTGACTGCGATTGATTCCAGCATGACATCAATCGTACCGCCGCATACCATGCCTTCCTCCTCCGCGGCGTCTGCCGTCATGTCTGCATGGCACAGCTCCAGCTTTTTGCCTGCATCCCGCATCATAAGCAGCGCCTGTTTCTGGATCTTTGATTCTGCGCATCCGCCGCCGATTGTCCCGATGCAGCTCCCGTCCGCCAGTACAAGCATTTTTGCCCCGGCTTCCTGCGGCGCGGAGCCCTTGCGCCGGATAATCGTCGCCAGCACCTTCGGTTCTTTGACGCGTGCTTCGTCCAGTACCGCGCCGATGATTTTCACTGGGATGGGAACGGAAACCGCACCGGTATTTTGATTTTTCACCTGGATGATCTGCGCCGCAATCGCAACCGCGATCTCTTCCGGCGTTTTTGCGCCGATCGCAAGCCCGATCGGTGTACATACCTTTGCAATAACGGCGGGGTCTGCGCCCTGGCGGATTACCGCTTCCTTTACGGCTGCCGCACGCCGCCTGCTGCCGATCATGCCGATATAAGCGGATTTTTTCTGCGCAATCTGTAGCAGGCATTCCTGGTCATAGCGGTGGCCTCTGGTAACAATCACAAAATACGTGTCCGTATCTCCCTCGATCTTTTCAAGGCCCTGCGCAAACGGCTCGCAGAAAACCTGGGAAGCCCCTGCCAGCTTCGCGCTGCCGGCAAATTTCGGGCGGTCCTCCAATACGGTTACAGGAAACCCCAGCATCCGCCCCATTTGAATCAGCGGTATCGATACATGCCCGCCGCCGCAGATTACAAGCTTTTTCTCCCGGCAGAACGCCTCGCAAAAGACACTCCCCAGGCACGACTCGTAAATGCCGCAGCCCGGCAGCTTCTCAAACTGCGCAGCCAGTTCCTTTTTGAATGCGTCCAGCCCAGCGGCACTCCTCGTAACAGGCTCTTGCGAAGCAGAATCTACAGCGGCACAGTCCCAGATGATCCTGCCGTCAGAAAGTAAATACCTGCTTCCGGCAAACGCTCCTTCGATCACCGTTACCGCCATATTTTTGCACTCCATATCCAGGTGGCAAAGCGCCTCATAAAATTCCCGCATCCTCTCTCTCCCTTCCGATGTTTTCTGATTGTTCTGGTTTCCGCTATTTTCCAAACCCACAGTTCGGAAACGTACACACCGGACAGGATAAGCACAGCCCGCCTTCGCCCATGCGTACAAAATCCTTCTGCGCCAGCCGCTCCCCCGCCGCCACTTGAGGCAGCACCAGGTCAAACACCGTCCTCTTGGCATACATCACGCAGCCCGGCAGCCCCATAACCGGAACCCCGGTGCTTGTGTACGCCAGCAAGAACATGGCGCCTGGCAGCACGGGCGCGCCGTAAGTAATAACCGTATCCGCCACGCTGCGGATTGCCGCCGGAGTTTTATCGTCGGGATCGACACTCATCCCCCCTGTACAGACGATGATTTCAGCACCCATGCCGAGCAGTTTTTCGATCGCGGCTGCTGTTTTGTTCGGATCGTCGTCGCTTAATTCCTGCCCAATTACTGTAATGCCATATTCGGCAAATTTTTCGATTACAACAGGGGTAAACGTATCCTTGATCCTGCCGTAGTACACCTCGCTTCCGGTCGTTACGATTCCGGCTGTCTTTTTTATAAATGGCTTAAGCGCAAACACGGGTTCTGTCCCGCCTGCTTCTTTTGCGCGCTGCATTTTCTCCTTTTCGATCACAAGCGGGATCACGCGCATTCCTGCCAGCTTATCGCCTGCGTGGACAGGAAAACCGCTGTGGCGGCAGGCAATCATCATCTCGCCAAGCGCATTGATCCGGCGCAGCTTGTCCCTGTCTACGGCAAACAGCCCGTCGCACTCTGCAATCAGCTCGATCTTGCCTTCCTTGATTTCGGAAGGGCGCATATGTTCGTTTTTGCACAAATCATATAATATGAGCGCGGCATCGTTTTCATGCAGCTTCGATGCATCGTTTTCCCATATATAAAGGTGTTCCTTGCCGACGCTAAGCAGCACCGGAACGTCCTCCTTGGTAACCACATGCCCTTTACGAAACACGGCGTCTTTTTTTTCGCCACGGATAATCTGTGTAATGTCATGGCAGAGAACATGCCCCACTGCATCTTCTGTACGAATCAGCTTCATCCTTTGCTCCTCTCTTATCATATCCCATCCTTGCTGCTAAACAGGCTGCCGTTTACTTTTTCAAAATAAATCGGTATCCAAAAAAAATTGCCCGAACAACTCCTCGGCAGCCCGGCTGACCTGCTCCTCATATGCGGCAAACAGCGCGGCAAGCCTTTTTCCGCGCTCTGTCACAACAGCCGTCCCGCCGTATTTCCCACCAGGCTGGCGCTCGATCAGGCGGCAGCCCATACCGTCTTCTGCATCACTGATAATGCTCCAGCCTTTGCTGTAGGAAATGCCCAGCCTGGCACATGCCTTTCGTACCGAGCCTGTCTCCTCTGTCTGGCGCAGCAGCGCCGCAGACTGCGCACTGAAAAACGGGCGGCAGTGTTCCAGGCTGACCTCTGCCTTTGGATGAATCAGCTTTGCATTATGCAGGCACGCAAGCCTTTGCATATCAGCCCCGGTATCCGCCTCCATAAGCACAGCCTCATCCTCTACCGCAACCCTCTTACGGTCCAGCCCTTCGATCGAACGCAGCGCCCCTCGCAGCCCATCGTCTCCGGTATAAGCAAGGATCTGCGGAATGATGCAGGTACGCAGAAGAATCGGATGCCCGGCTTTTCCAGCGTACACCGGCTGAATGAGATCTCCCTTCTGCTCTAACAGCTTTTCCACCGTATTTGTCATAAAAAACGGAATGTCCGCCGGAGCGAAAAACACTTTGTCATAGCTGCCTTTCAAATAAAAATATTCCAGCCCGATCTTTACCGACGCAAACATCCGCGTCGACTCAAAATGCTCGTTTTTTAAACATGTCACGCCAAATCCGCGCAGCTCTTTTTTCATCTGCTCAAAGCGGTGCCCTGCCACAATCACAATATCCCGGATACCTGCCTGCTGAAAATTAACGATCACACGTTCCGTCATTGTCCGGCTGCCTATTTTCATAAGCTGCGCAAAGCGTACCATGCGTGACGACATCCCCGCCGCTGCAATCACCGCACCTACCTGCATTCTCCTGCCTTCCTCCTGTTTATGGCTTTAACGCTATAACCTCAATCTCAACAAGCGCATTCTGCGGAAGTGCCGCCACCTGGAACGCCGAGCGTGCCGGATAGCTTCCTTCGGTAAAAAACTCCTGGTAAACGCCGTTCATTTTTGCAAAATCCGCAATATCGCTCAGGTACACCGTCGTCTTTACGACATCGTCCATACTGCACCCGGCAGATGCAAGAATCGCTTTGACGTTTTCCAGGGACTGCCTGGCCTGTCCTTCAATATCCTCTGCCACAATCTTTCCTTCTGCCGGAACGATCGGAAGCTGCCCGGATAAGAACATCAGGTTCCCGGTATCTACTCCCTGTGCGTACGGCCCGATTGCCTTTGGTGCGTTTTGTGTACTTAAAATCGTTTTCATATTAGAATTCCCCCTATTTTTTTATTTTTTGTTTTTTCATGCTTCAATTACTGGTTGAAATTTCCATATCCGCGTGCGATAATAATATAATTCAAGACAGAAAGGAAGATCATCATGACACCTGATATGTTACAACAATATACTGTGATTGTCCAGTTTCTTGGAAAAACACTTGGGCCGGATTATGAGATTGTCCTCCATGATCTTAATCCCGACCACAACGAAATTGTCGCAATCGCGAACAGCCATATCAGCGGCCGCGGCATCGGCAGCCCGCTGACCAATGCTTCGTTAAAAATGCTTATCGATAAAGCTTACGAAACAGATGATTTTATATGCAATTACAAAGGCATCGCCGACAATGGCAAAGGGCTGCGCTCTTCCACCATGTTTATTAAAGATGCAGACGGCAAGCCGGTCGGACTCCTATGCATTAATTTCGATGACAGCCGCTATTTGCAGATGCAGGATATCCTGCTGTCTGTGATCCACCCAAAGGAATATATCGACGCTTGCCCGCTGTTTCAAAAAACTGCCCTGGGTATCTCGTCTGTCCAGGCGGAGCCTGCTCCTACAGGGACAGAGAAAGAGCCGATTACGGAAAATTTTTCTATGGATATCCCGTCGCTGATGCAGAAGATCTTTGCAGACGCTACGGTTGCGCTGCCTACGCCTGCTGACCGGCTGAACCAGCAGGAAAAAAAGGATATTATTGAAAAGCTCCATAAGCAGGGGCTGTTTCAGCTAAAAGGTGCGATTACGTTTGTTGCGGAGCAGTTTTCATGCTCTAGTGCGACGATTTATCGCTATTTGAGTGAGCTGAAATTAAACGGATAGGTAACTCTGTGAGGAATGTATTTCCTATCGTGTGTTTGTGCCTGCAAGGACGCTGGGAGAGGGGATTGG
The DNA here is from genome assembly GCA_947090545.1 of uncultured Eubacterium sp. Classification (GTDB taxonomy): domain Bacteria; phylum Bacillota; class Clostridia; order Lachnospirales; family Lachnospiraceae; genus Eubacterium_J. Next base: position 10,498 of record CAMUPC010000146.1, read on the forward strand.
CACGCCCTGGAGGTGTCCGTTCCAGAAGGTTAAGAAGCCCTAAGCATCCTGCGGTTACGTTGTGGCACCGTCCGGGCGCGGCACCTAGTTCGCCCTGGCGTTCCGCCAGCAGCTAAAGGTGCCGCTTGGCTTCGCCCCTGCTTTTGTTCAGCAGGATGCTAAGGGCTTCTAAACCTTCTTCCAA
>CAMUPC010000147.1 GCA_947090545.1 uncultured Eubacterium sp.
GGTGCCTCAGCGTAACCGCAGGATGCTTAGGGATTCTTAACCTTCTGGAACGGACACAGCCAGGGCGTGCCAATCCCCTCTCCCAGCGTCCTCCCCGCAATCCCCCTCTGCGATTATTATACCAAATACCTCCCCATTTGTAAACACTATACAAAAAGAGCCGGCATAATATCCGACTCTTTTGTCACTTTTTATCTACTCAATCACAGCCTTCTTGTTCATCCCTGCACGAATCATCATCTCAAGCACAGTCTCCTTCTGCTGTTTTGTCATATTTTCCGCCGTCACCTTCATATCACCAGATGTATTCTTAAACGCATCTGCCTTAACAATGCTGACTGCGGAACCATCGAGCACAACATTTTCCAGCTTTGTGCTGTCCATAAATGCCTGCTTCCCAATCGTTCTCACATTTTTCCCGATCGTGACATCTTTCAGGCTGCTGTACCCCTGGAAGGCTCCTTTGCCGATCTGTGTTACCTTGCAGTCGATTCCGTTAATTGTAACGGTCGATGCGATCTCAACGCTTTCCATATCCTGGCTGCTGCCTTTTGTTGCTGCGGCAGTGTTTTTCTCTGCATTTACGACTGTATAGGTCACATCGTTGCTGACAACTGAGTCTCCGTTTTGCAGTGCCGGAAGTACGGTTTTGTATTCCTGCATGGACGCGTCGGCGTCTGCGGTTGCGATCGGTTTTAAGGTATAGCTGTAAGTGTATGCGTGGTCTGCCGCATTCAGATACTGTGTAAACGGCTTTGCTCCCCAGGAGTTGTCGCCGCCAAGTCCCATCTGGCGCTGATTTAAGCGTAGTGTAATCTCGTCTTTGCTGCCCAGCATATAGGAATGCATCGCGTTCGACAGTTCTTCTGCTGTGTAGTATAATGCACTGAACTCGATTGGTGTCTCTGTCTTAGCCAAGAGCCCTACGCCGTCTTTGTTTGTCATGCTGACCCAGCGTGTATCGGTGCGGTTGCCCGTTTCCTGCGGCTTGATGTAGTCTACGAAGAAATCATCTACATCTTTTTGGTAAACGCCGATTTCATATCCTGACTGTCTGTCGATATAGTTCTCATCTGGGCCTTTTCCATACCAGGTTACGTTGGAGAACTCTTTCGGCAGTGTCAGGCTGTTGCCTACGACTGGGATCTCCGGCAGGTCTTTTCCAGGTGTCAGTGTGCTTGTCACCTTGATATCTCCGGTTCCGTAGATAATGAACGTCTGGTTGTATGCGGATTCATTTGTTGTCGGCAGTGTAGATTTCACGGAGATCTCTACCATACCGTCGTTTAGCTTCAGTACGCTGATCGCGGATACTTTTTTGTCGCTTCCTGCGTATCTCCATGTATCATATACAGAGCCTGAATAGAAGCCAAGGTCGCTGTCTGTCGGGGCTCTCCAGAAATCTGGCTGCGGGCCGCTTTCTAGGAGCTGTTTGCCCTGGTACGTAAAGTCTTTGATCGTGCCTGCTTCTTTATCGAATGTTACGGTAAAATCCTTGCCTTCGATCACTGCGGATGCATCGTTCTCTGTCAGTGTCAGTTTGTCTAAGTCTTTTACGTCTACTGCGTCTGCCTTCGGCACATCATAAGGCACTGCGATCTGTCCGTGTGCGATCTCGTGGCCTTTCTTTGCCCAGGAGGTATCCTCTTTCAGTGTAAAGCTGAGATTGACAAAATATTCTGCTCCAGCCTTTAATTCTGGCTTTGTAAATGGAATTACGATCTCTTTTTCGCCATAAGTCTTGATCTCTTCGGTGGACTCGTCTACCGGACGGATATTGAGCTGATCCTCTGTGAGCTTTCCGCTCTGGATCACTTTGCCATCTTCAACCAGTTCCCAGTCAGCCTGATATTGGTTCAGGTTTGTAAATAAGAACTTATTGGAGATCTTTACTTTTCCTTCTAAAATACCGGCGTCTTTGATCCCGACATTCTGGTAAATGTATTTTACCTGCTCAAGTTCTGGCTGAACGGTTCTGTCTGCGGACACCAGCCCGTTTGCACAGAAGTTCTTGTTGTTTGGATTGCCCTCTGGGATATCCTGCCAGTCGCCGCCAAAGCTGTAATAAGACTCCTTAGCATAGCTTTTGTCTGTCGTGTTTTCAAAATCCAGCCACAGCAGCGTATTGCCGTCTGCTTTTCTGGACTTGTCGTTTAATTCCTTTAAAGTCAGTGCTTTGTCATAGATTCTTACATTGTCAATGACACCTTTGAAATTTGCAGGAACATTCGGGTTCTGCGCGTCGTAGGTCAGGTCAGCGCCGATCCCTACCGGATTCGGGCCGGACACGATGCCGAAGCTGCATGGAGCGGATGCTGCTTCTTTTCCGTCCAGATACAGTTTTACCTGTTTTCCGTCATAGGTGCCTGCGATATGGTGCCAGTTATTTGCCCAGTCTGCCGGAGTGTCGATCTGTGCAGCCGCCTTTTCATAGACGCCCTCGTCGCTGTTGTAGCTGCCGCCGCGGATATAAAACTCCAGCACATCCTGATCGCCCTCTACCAGCCTGCGCAGCCCGTAGGATTCTGTATTTTTCCACTCGTCATTCCCTTTGGTAATAATCGGTGCCGTCTGGTTATATTCGGATGCCGCCATCTGCCCGGAACCGTCGTTGCTCTTTAAGGTCGCCTGTGCGCCTTCCGGCTTCACATAAGCTTCCAGTGTCAGCGGTGTTTTGCCGGACAGGTGCAGTGACTTATCGTTTGCTACCTGTGCATAGCCGGAAAGCCCTTTGCCGTCCTTGCCGTCTGTCAGCTCGCCCTTTAACAATACTTCCAGATGATTCCTGCCTTCATCCTTTAAAACCTTGTCGACTGGTGTCTTGACTTCGATACTCTGGTCTACCCAGTCCCAGATATAGCCGCCCTGGATATTCGGGTATTTTTCATATACTTCCCAGAACTCATCCAGATTGCCAATGCCGTTGCCCATCGCATGTGCGTATTCACACTGGAACGCTGGAATCGTGCCGTTTTCACCCCACCATCCAAGCGGGTTTGCGCGCTGTTCCTTGGATTCTAAGTTGTTTACGCGGCGGTACATTCTCGACCATACGTCAATCTCAGGAATGACCTCCCAGCTATATCCTTCGTAATGGACAAACCTCGTCGGATCAAGCTCTTTACAAAGCCTGCCAAGCTCCGGCCATGTATCGCCGTTGTAGCTTTCATTGCCCAGCGACCATGACATAATGCTCGCATGGTTTTTGCTGCGTTCGATCGTACTGCGCATCCTGTCTTTACATGCTTCGATCCACTGCTCGTCGCTCTGCGGAATATAGTCGTTTAGTCCGTGTGACTCGATATTTGCTTCATCGATCATATACAAGCCGTATTCGTCGCACAGGTCATACCATTTCGCATCGTTTGGATAATGTGAGTTACGCACCGAATTGATATTGTACTGCTTCATCAGCAGAATATCCTGCACCATGCTTTCTTCTGTAATCGCACGCCCGCCTTCCAGGTTTGTCTCATGACGATTTACGCCTTTAATCATAATCGGCGCGCCGTTGACAAGGATCTGGGATTTGTTTGTGCCTTTCCTTACGATCTCGATTTCACGAAAGCCTACATGCGTTCCGGCTGTTTCCACGACCTTTCCGCCTGCATCCTTAAGTACCAGCACCAGCTCGTAGAGGTTTGGTTCCTCTGCTGACCACAGCGCCGGGGCCTTCACCTGCTGCTTATAGCTGGAAACTGCCTGTGAATAGCTCTTGCCGTCCTGTTTTTCAAAGGCAAAGTCTGTCAGTTCTTTTTTAAATACTTCTTTTCCTGATTTATCATATAAAATAGTTTCTACCCGATACCCCTTCGCCGAAGCTTCCCCGTAGCCTCTTAAAGCGACTTTTACTTCCATCTGCGCGTTTGTATACTGTGCGTCCAGGTCTGTCGTATACGAAAAATCAAACAGTGACGCTTCCTGATTCTTTGCAAACAAATAAACATCCCTGAAAATACCGCTTAATCGTATAAAATCCTGATCCTCCAGGTAACTGCCGTCTGACCAGCGGTATACCTGCACCGCGATCGTATTTTCCTGTCCTGCCGGTTTTAAATACTTGCTGATGTCAAATTCTGCCGGTGTATAGCTGTCCTCGCTGTACCCCACCTGCTCACCGTTCACCCATACATAAAATGCAGATTCCACACCCTGGAACGACACAAATACTTCCTTTCCGTCCCAATCCGCCGGAGTCGTAAATGTCCGCTTGTAAGAGCCGACTGGATTGTAAATCGTCGGTGAAACCCCTCTTGGGCTGTCCTCTGCCAGCCCGTAGTTGGCTCTTGGATCTTCTACTCCTTCCCATGGCAGGCGCGTATCTGTATATTTCGGCACATCATATCCTTCAGTCTGCCAGTTCGACGGCACTTTGATATCGTCCCACCCGCTGACGTCATAGGAATCTTTGTAAAATTCCGTATTTCTCTCAAACGGAGACGATACCCACTCAAATTTCCAGGTGCCGTTTAACGACTGATAAAACGGAGACGATTCCTTCTTTTTGCGCAGGGCAGGATCTTTTACGCTGTCCGCATTGTCAAAGCCGACAAAGCTTGCGTGCGCATCCTCCCTGTTCACCTGGAAAACGCCGTTTTGGTCAAACCATTCCTCTCCCTTAAAGATCGAACTGTCTTTTGCCTGTGCCTGTACGTGCATCGGGGCAGCAGATAATGGAAGGCATGTCACAGTCACCCCAAGCGCTAACATCATGGCTAAAAATCGCTTTCGTTTCATAGTACTTGTACCTCACTTACCTTTATTTCTTATATTTTTGTTTTTTTATTTTTGTTACAATTATTTTTGTTTATTATGCTTACGCTATTACTTCTTCTGTACATATTTCAGACAGTCAAGTGTAACCGCTACAAGAATAATGATACCTGAAAATACAAACTGTAAGTTCGTATCAATACCAAGGATCGTCAGCGAATACGTAAGCGCTGTAAAAATAAACACACCGACAACAACGCCCGAAATCTTACCAATACCACCGGTAAACGATACGCCGCCGACAACACACGCCGCAATCGCGTCCATCTCCCAGCCCTGACCATAAGCCGCAGAACCAGATCCGACCATTCTTGCACATTCCAGCCAGGAGCCAAATCCGTAGAGGATACCAGCCAGGACAAATGCGCCTACGGTAACGCGGAATACGGAAATACCGGATACAGAAGCAGCTTCTGGATTGCCGCCGACTGCATACAGGTTTTTGCCGAAGGTTGTTTTGTTCCAGATAAACCATACGATAATAATTGCTGCTAACGCCCAGAGGATAATCGTAGGAAAACCATTCACTTTTGGAATAATCATCGCAGGAATCGCAGGTTCAATCGCACCAAAGGATACACCCTTTGTCGCATAGGTAATCAAACCAAAAATTACAAGCATATTCGCCATCGTGGAAATAAACGGATGCATCTTGAATTTTGCTGTAAAAAATCCCGCGATCGCTGTAAAAAACGTACATAATACAATACATGCAAATAATGCAAGGATCACTCTGACCCCAATCGGCAGCCCGGTAAAGTCAAACGCATGGCCGAAAACCAATCCGGTATTGACGCCCTGATGCATGACAATCGTCGCCGTCGTCATACCCATACCAACCATACGCCCAATCGAAAGGTCTGTACCCGTCAGCAGGATCAAGCCAGCTACGCCAAGCGCAAGAAACATACGCGGAGAAGCCTGCTGTAAAATATTGAGCACATTATTATAAGTAAGGAGCGGGGTATTTTTTACGATTGGAGTAATAATACACAGCATAATAAAGATCATAACAATAGCAATATATAAGCCGTTTTGCAGCAAAAATGCCCTGCGGTTAAACGTGTATTTATAGTTTTCCCATTTCTGCGCGGCTGTTTCTGCAAATGTAAACTTGGACATACGCAGCAGGTCCAGCAAATGGTATTTGTGGGCAAAAGCCGCGTGCCTCCTGTCTTTTACCTGCTGAAGATCCTTCTCCAGCTCCATTTTCGCGTCAAAAAGCCTGTTTTTGTATACATACTTTTCATCCTTGATTTCCTGATGGTCAGAGAGCTTTGCAATCGCTGACTGATGCTCCTGTCCGAGCTGTGCGGTCTTTCTCTGGTATTTTTCCCTTGCCGCTACCTTTTCCTGCGTACAGCTTATATTGACTGCCTGATAGTAGTCCTTATCAAAATGCGCATTGATATAAGCTTCCGCATCCTGGATCAGCTTTGCAATCTCATCTTTGTTTTTCGCTTCCACTGCTTTGGCTTTTTCCAGTTCTGCCTGGTCTGCCGCAAGCTTTGCTTCCTTTTCCTGTTTGGTATAGATACGGTCTCTCTTAAGGCTGTCCATATGGTTTTGCAAAGAGATCACCTTATCTGTCCCGTCTTCCCTGAGTTTGTCTATTTTTGACTGAATCTTGCCGACATAATCATCGATCGGCTGACGCAGCTTTCTTTCTTCTTCCGCCGTTAAAACTGCATTGTTTGCCATATCTATTCATCTCCCTTTTGCAGATATTTTTAAAGGTATTTTGCACTGAGCCGCAATAACTCTTCCTGATCCGTCTCTTTTGTATTTACAATTCCCGAAAGATGCCCGTTGGACATAACGCCGATCCGGTTCGTAATACCGAGAATCTCCGGCATCTCAGAAGAAACAACGATAATCGTCTTTCCCTGCTTTGCCATCTGGATAATCAGCTCATAGATCTCGTATTTTGCCCCGACATCAATCCCTCTCGTAGGCTCATCCATCATAAATACCTTCGGCCCGCGCTCCAGCCATTTTCCAAAGATGACCTTCTGCTGGTTGCCACCCGACAGGCTTGAGATCATATCATCCGGCCCCATACATTTGGTATGCATAATCTTGATCTCATTCGCCGTTGCTTTGACCATCTTGGAATCAGAAAGCGCGATTCCAGACATATACTGTCTGAGATTTGCAATCGTGGTGTTAAACGTAAGATCGCCCTTTAAAAACAGCCCGTTTGCCTTGCGCTCCTCTGTAATCAGGGCAAACCCATGATCCATCGCTTCTCTGGCGCTGCTAAAATTCATCAGGCGGCTGTTAAAATAGACACGCCCTGCCGCCCTGGTGCGGATTCCAAAGATCGTCTCCAAAAGCTCTGTACGTCCGGCGCCGACCAGCCCATACAGCCCGAAGATCTCCCCTTCCTTTACATCAAACGTAATATCCTGCAAATGCGGCTCAAACTTCGTAGACAAATGCTGGATCGATAAAATCACATCCTTCGGCTCATTGTCTACCGGCGGGAAACGGTTTTCCAAAGACCTGCCGACCATCGCCGCGATCAGCTCATTCATATTGGTATCCTTGCTGCTCTTTGTCATAACCAGATTGCCGTCCCGCAGCACCGAGATCTCGTCACAAATTTCAAATATTTCGTCCATTTTATGAGAAATATAGATCAGGGCGATTCCCTGTTCCTTTAACATCCTCATCATCTCAAACAGCTTATCTACTTCCTGTACCGTCAGGGAAGACGTCGGCTCATCCAGTACAATCACCTTGGAATTATAGGAAATTGCTTTGGCAATCTCGCACATCTGCCGCTGTGATACAGACATATTGCGCATCGGCTGGGTCAGGTTCACGGTCATGCCCAGCTTTCTGAACAGCTCTGAGGCTTCTTTTTTCATTCTGCCTTCATCAATCACGCCCATGGAATTAACCGGATAACGCCCAAGAAACAGATTATCGATCACATTTCTCTCCAGACATTGATTCAGCTCCTGATGAACCATAGCGATCCCATTCTCCAGTGCGTCCTTTGGCCCGGAAAAATTGACTTCCTTTCCGTCCAGGAAGATATCTCCCTCGTCCTTTTGGTAGGTACCGAACAGGCATTTCATCATCGTCGATTTTCCGGCTCCGTTTTCACCCATCAGTCCCATTACAGTGCCGCGCTTTACATCCAGCTTGATATGGTCCAGCACTCTGTTGCGCCCAAAGGACTTGCTCATGCCGCGTATCGATAAGACAATATCATCTTTCTTATCTGCCATTTTTTTACTCCTGTCTTTGCATTTCTAAAAGATTTAGGGAGAATCTCTTCTCCCTAAATCGCCTGTCTGTCCTTATTTACAGCCGTACAGCAAGATTACTGGCTGAGCAGTGCTGTATAAGAAGCTGCATTATCTGTCTTAACCATATTGATCGCGAATGCGTCATACTGTCCCGGATTTCCAAGACGGTTGGTAATATTAGACTCTGTCTGTCCGTCACCACCGATATAATCTACTTCCAGATTCATCAGATCATCATAGTTCTGAAGCAGCGGCTGATACGTAGAGCTTAAGAAGTTATCCGAAGCGTTGTAGATGTTCAGCCATACCTTCTTGGATGGATGTGCGCCTGCGTCAAGCTGTTTGGATACAGGCTCATATACCTTTGTAGAATCTGTAAAATCATTATAGTTATCAGAAGTAACCGCTACGTTCAATGCATAGTAAGAACGCTGCTCTTCATTGTATACAAATACATCGTCTGATAATACGTTGCCCGCATCATCCGCTGTACCGATACCAGTATCGATATCCACGCCGTCCAAAGCATTACGCAGTACGCGCAGTGTCAGGTAAGCCTGAACGTCCGCATGTTGGCTGATCGTTCCGCCGTAGCCTTCTGCGATTGCTGCTACCGCATCGGAGTTTGCGTCATATCCGAACGTAGGCACTTTATTATCTTTTGACCATGCATTAAACATGGACATACCCATACCATCATTATTAGAAGCGATCACGTCAATGGAATCACCAAACGAAGATGACCATGTGCCAATAGCATTGCCTGCTGTAGCCGCATCCCATGTAGCACCTGCGGAGTTTTTCATTTCCTGGGAAGCAAGCTCACGTACTACATAAGTCTTGCCGTTTACTTCGATCGAACCATCCTGAACCGCGGAAGCAGCACCGTCTGTATTCGTTCCAACCGGATCACTGTTGATATCGCCGTCTTTTTCAACACCTGTACCGAGCGCCTTGCGGACACCTCTTGTACGTGCGATGGAATCGTTATGCCCGATATCGCCGATAGCAAGCACGTAACCGATCACGCCGTCGCCGTTGCGGTCGATGCTGTCGATATTTGCTTCGATATACTCTTTGATCATCGTACCCTGCAACTCAGCACCCTGGTTTGCGTCAAACCCTACATAATATGTATCTTCATTAAAGGAAAGTGCTGTCATATCCAGTTCGCCAGTAGAGCTGTTGGACGGCTGGCGGTTAAACCATACTAACGGTTTGTCTTTATTTGCTACTTCCGCTGAGGAGCCGCTGTCGCCTGCGCCCTCATCCGCAGCACCTGTATCGCCTGCACCTTCATCTGCGGCGCCTGTGTCGCCTGCCTGATCTTCTGTAGATGTGTTTCCTCCGTCTGCTGCCGGCTTGTCATCTCCGCCGGAACCACATGCAGTCAGTGAAATCCCCATCATTAATGCCAGTGTCATTGATACTAATTTTCTTTTCATATTTTTCTCCTTTCCATACAAACACACCTTTGAGGGTGTCCCCTTGTTGATAGTGACAGTATAGCGGATATAAATGAAAGAAAACATAGAATTTTTTTCTTTTGTCATTGAAATTTTTGTGATTTATTTGTGAGTATTGAATAATTATAGGGGTTTTTGGGGTGAGATTATGACAAAATATACAAAGAATTTTAGAGGGGGGTGCGGGGGGGACGCCGGGAGAGGGGATTGGCGCGCCCTGGCTGTGTCCGTTCCAGAAGGTTAAGAAGCCCTAGGCATCCTGCGGTTACGTTGTGGCACCGTCCGGGCGCGGCACCTAGTTCGCCCTGGCGTTCCGCCAGCAGCTAAAGGTGCCGCTTGGCTTCGCCCCTAGGTTATCGAGCAGGATGCCAAGGGCTTCTAAACCTTCTTCCAAGGCACAGCCAGGGCGCGCTAATCCCCTCTCCCGGCTGGTTTTCGCATGTTCTACTTAGAAATTCGTGGCTTTTAGGATGCAGTAATAAACTCACAAGGCACGGGAGGGGTATTCCATTTGCGCTAATATTTTTGGAATGCTGATAGATTAAGGGCTTGCGGGTTTTCCATTTGCCCCGTATATTCCAAAAACAATGTGAATCAATGGATAAAAAAGATGGCTGAGTTAAACAGATTTCTGTCAAACCCGCATACAAGATGATTTCAGCAATGTAAATCAATGGATAAAAAAAGATGGCTGAGTTAAGCTGATTTGTAACAGACCCGCCTAGTAAGATGGTTTCAGAAATGTTAGCGCATATGGGGGTATACTCCATTTGAGCTAATATTTTTGAACTGCTGATAAATTAAGGGCTTGCAGGTTTTCCATTTGCTCAGGATATTTCAAAAGCAATGTAAATCAATGGATAAAAAAGATGACTGAGTTAAGCTGATTTCTGCCATACCCGCTCTATAAGATGGTTTCAGAAATGTCAGTGCATATGGAAGTGCTCCACTTGCACTTAAAATTTCTGAACTGCGGATAAATTATGATAATGTTAATATATCCGGGAATACTCTAACAATTAGCAGTTTTGAATCACACTCGCTGCACACCGCACGCTGCACGTTACATGTTGCAAAAAATACGTAAAGCTTGGAAAAAACAGCCGGAGGAAGGGGAGCGGGGCTGGCTTCCTGTGACTATGGAAAAATGTTAGGAGCCCTT
>CAMUPC010000148.1 GCA_947090545.1 uncultured Eubacterium sp.
GCCGCGCCCGGACGGTGCCACAGCGCTGCGCAGGATGCTTAGGGCTCCTTACATTCTGGAATCGGAACAGGAAGCCAGCCCCGCTCCCCTCCCTCCAGCGTCCCCCCCCCGCAAAACCTACCCACATCACCCGCCCCCAAAAAAACATCCACCATCCTTTTTCATATAATTTCACATTGAGTCCAGCCAAAATATATGATATGATAAAGCAACATAAAAAAACATCCATCCCACCCGTGCCAAAAGAACCAGATTTCCCAAGCACAGCCTGGAAGGGATGTACAGGAGAAGAATAGGAGATAAGCTTATGCCGATTAAGATTCAGGATGCGCTGCCGGCGCGTGAGATTTTGGAAAATGAAAATATATTTGTTATGACGGAATATCGTGCGATGCACCAGGATATCCGACCGCTGAACGTATTAATGCTGAATCTGATGCCGACGAAGATCGTTACAGAGACGCAGTTTCTGCGCAAGCTGTCTAATTCGCCACTACAGGTGGAGGTAGAATTTTTACATATGGCAAGCCATGTATCTACCCATGTAGACCAGACGCATCTGAATACGTTTTATGAGGTGTTTGACCGGATTAAGCACAGGAAATACGACGGTATGATTATTACCGGGGCGCCGTTAGACTTTGTGGCATTTGAGGATGTGGATTATTGGGAGGAATTAAAGCAGATTATGGAGTGGACAAAGACGCATGTCCATTGTACGCTGCACTCCTGCTGGGGATCGTTTGCGGGACTGTACTATCACTATGGGATCAAAAAGCGTGACCGGGAGCCGAAGCTGTCGGGTATTTATTCCCATCATGTGATCAAGAAAAATTCGCCGCTGTTCCGTGGGTTTGACGATGTGTTTTACGCGCCGCATTCCAGGGCGACAGAGATTACAGCGAGCCAGATCGAAGCAGTACCGGAGCTTGAGATTATGGCGGTATCGGAGGAAGCCGGGGTAGCGATTGCAAAAAGCACGGACAGCCGCCAGTTTTTTATTACCTGCCATCCAGAGTACGATTCTGATACGTTAAAGCTGGAATATGAGCGTGATGTGGAGAAAGGGCTGAACCCGCTGCTTCCGGTGAACTATTTCCCGGATGATGACCCGACGAAGGCGCCGATTGTAAACTGGCGGTCGACGGGGCAGCTGCTGATTTCTAACTGGCTGAATTATTATGTGTATCAGAGTACGCCGTATGAGCTGTAGGGAGATTATGTATGACAGAAATTCAAAAAAGCCTGAATCGCTATATTACCGCAGAAATGGACGAGTGGGATTTTTCTGGCGTTGTAAGAATCATACAGAATGGAAAAATCCTGTTTGAAATGTGCCGCGGATATTCCAATATTGAGTTTGGCATTCAAAATACAATGGAAACAAGATTTACGGTTGCTTCTGTTGCAAAACAGTTTACAGCGTTTGCAATTATGATTTTATATGACAAAGGGCTGTTGCAGCTTGATAAAAAAGCAAATTGGTATCTGCCTCCAAACATGAAGCTTCCTTCGGAAATAACGGTTCATCATCTTTTATCGCATACGTCGGGACTGCATAATAATTATAATTTTGAGGACGATTTTTATGTGGGCGAGGACAGAAAACCTTATAATAAGGAACAATTTTTTAGAAACTGGATTATTAAGGAGCCTGTAAAGAAGCCGGGGAAAGAATTTGAATATAATAATTCCAATTATAATTTGCTTGCATGGATCATTGAATATGTTTCAGGGCAGGATTATTATGAATTTTTGCAGGAAAACATTTTTTTGAAGTTAGGAATGAACCATACGATCTTTGATGATGGACAAACTATTATTCCAAACAAAGCAAGCAATTATATGCATGATTACGGCGAACTGGCAAGAGTGCCTTATACAAATAATTTGTACAGTATTGGCGCAGGCGCGCTGGTTACGAATTGTGATGACCTGCAAAAATGGTATGAGTGCCTGAAAAACAGGGACATTTTATCGGAAGATGCGTATGGGATTTATCTGTCAGAAAACAAAAATAACTATTGCTATGGATTAGAGCGATATGAGGAAGATCAGACGATTAAGTATGCACATGGCGGAGATATGCTTGGCGTATCCGCCTATACCCAGTACTTTTTTGACGAGGACATCTGCATTATCGTTATATCCAACACGGAATCATTAGATCAGTATCGTTTCGGGAATGGCATTGCAGCGATCCTGCATCATAAAAAGCCGCCTGCTTACAGCAAACCGGAGGAAATTTTTCTGCCGCCAGAAGAGCTTTTGAAATATACAGGAACCTATCTGCCCGGTAAGATTCACATAGAACAAAAAAACGGAAAACTGTATCTGGTTCGTGTGAATCAGAATATTCATATAGAATTGTACTGTGTGGGCAAAGATAGTTTCAAGAGGCGATACGAAGAACAGCAAACCATTCACAAGTTAATATCCGAGGGTGATACGAAGCCTTCGGTGTGGGGATACGGGCTAATCAGCAAGCAGTTTTTATGATGAACAAAGAGTTTTCTGCTATATGGGGAGCAAAATGTCCAGTGGACGTGGTAGTTCACATAGAAATACTGGTAAAGAAGGAATGATAATTTTATAAAAAAAGTATTGACTTTATTCGTTTTTGCATCTAATATGATTATAGAAGTGAAAACTTCTATTGAGGTGTTTGTCAGAAGTGCCTGGCTAAAATAAAAACTGAAGAAATTGTGAGGGGTTCGTCAGATGCACCTGTCTAAAAAAAGCTGAAGATATTGCAGTTAGAGGGAAACAGTTTCGTTTCCCTTTTTACTTTTAGAGGAGTGATAGGTAAATTATGGAACCATGTTTTTGTTTTATACGCGAATCATTTTTTATGAAAAATCATAATTTTATAAAAATGTTAGACTGCGGAGATACTGATAAACAATCAAGGAGAACTCATTTATGCATAAAAATAGAAAAGGATGGAAATCATTTTTACATACCGCTTCGCAATAATTTGGGATGCGATATCAGAAAATTTGGACGAATAGGTCATTCTGTGCCATCTGAGAAAAGGAAAAATGCAGGACTGGATTTTCGATATGCCCTAATAGTAAATAACGATTCAGAAATAGAACCACAAATACAAAAGAAGATACCAGAGTCTCAATATCGGCGTATAGAGAATGAATATAGTAAAATTGTAGAAGAATTTAGAGTATATGTCAATGGATATATAAAAGCGGCAAAGAAAAAACGTCATAATAAAGAACCGCTTTACAGAGAATCAAGTTTAATTAATTTTATGTCAGAAATGGGAATCTGAAAAAATGTCTCCTACCATATCCTCAGCCACCTCCTTTGGATCATCCCTTCATTATCTTAATATTTTATAAAATCCTCTGAAAAAAATAGACAAACGAAAAAAAATGCGTTATCTTATTAAAGATATCAGCTTGACAGCATAGATTTAATAGGAAGAAATAAAAAAGAAAGCAGGATAAATTCAAAAAGAAGAGGATGAGACGATGGATTTTGAACTGGATGTGCATACGCATACGATTGCAAGCGGCCATGCTTACGGGACGCTGACGGAGATGGCGAAGGAAGCATCGCTGCGGGGGCTTAGGCTGCTGGGCGTTACGGAGCATACACACAATATGCCGGGGACGTGCGGCGATTTGTATTTTGTGAATCTGAGGGTTGTGCCGAGGGAGATGTTTGGCGTGCGGCTGATGCTTGGGGCGGAGCTGAATATTATGGACTATGAGGGGACGGTGGATTTGCCAGACTGGATCATTGATAAGACGGATCTGCGGATTGCAAGCATTCACGGCAACCTGTATCCGCTTGGGACGATGGAGCAGAATACGGCGGCAGTGCTTGGTGCGATGAAAAATCCAAAGATCGATATCATTGGGCATCCTGACGATGGCAACTGCCCGCTGGATTATGAAACGCTTGTGCTGGCATCGAAGCAATCTCATACGCTGCTGGAGATAAATAATAATTCGCTTCGGTCGCCGTCACGGAAACATGTCAAAGAGAATATTTTGACGATTTTAAAGCTGTGCAGGAAGTATGGGGTGCCTGTGATTATGAACAGCGACGCGCATATTATGTCGGATATTGCCAATACGGATCACTCGATGCCTGTTGTACAGGAGGCTGGCTTTCCGAAGGAGCTGATCCTGAATTACTCTGCAAAAAGGTTTGAGGCATGGATTGCAGATAACCGTGCACGTGAGAAGAACACGAATTGTTAGAAAAGTACAAGGCCGTATAAGGAGAGTGGAACATGACCAAATATTGCGTAAAAAAGCCGTTTACCATCTTTGTAGCGGTTATTGCCGTTATGGTAATAGGCATCGTCAGCTTAATGCGTATGAAAACGGATTTGCTGCCGGATATGAGCCTGCCGTATTTAATGATTATTACGACAGATCCAGGTGCAAGCCCTGAGAAGGTGGAGAGTGAAGTAACGGCGCCGATGGAGCAGGCGCTTGGCACGGTGACCGGCGTGGAAAATATTACGAGCATCAGTGCGGAGAATTACAGCATGATTACGCTGGAATTTGTCGAGGATACGAATATGGATTCTGCGATGGTCAAGGTGACGGCGCAGCTTAACCAGCTTGAGCTCCCAGAGATGTGCGGTACGCCGAATATGCTGGAGATCTCGATGGATATGATGGCGACGATGTATGCGACGGTCAGCTATGAGGAAAAAGACATTTATGAAGTGTCTGATTTTACGGAAGAGATTATCAAGCCGTATTTTGAGCGGCAGGACGGCGTTGCGAGCGTTTCTGCGGTGGGCAGTGTGGAAAAGACGGTGGAAGTGCGTTTAAACGCGTCTAAAATTGATAAAATCAACGACCAGGTTTTAGAAGAGACGAATGAAAAGCTTGCCGAAGCAAAGGATCAGATCGAAGAGGCTGCCGCGCAGCTTGAGGACGGGACGAAAAAGCTGGAAGAGGCGAAAAGCGAGCTGGAAAAAAAGCAGGACGACTTGAAAAAAGCGCAGACGGAGACGTCGAAGCAGTTGGCGCAGGCGAGCCTTGCACTCGACCAGGCGCAGGCGACAAAGGCGGCGTATGAGGCGAACCTGACCAGTTTGCAGGCTTCCCTTGCCGGGCTGGAAGCGGAGAAAAAGGCGTATGAGGATAACCAGGTTGTAGATACATATAACAAAATCAACGGTGCGCTGGGTGCGATGCAGACGACGCTTGCACAGCCGGCGCAGCTTGCGGGCATTACGATCCCGACGGATATCGACGATGCGCTGGCAAACCCGGAGAAGCTTCCGGCATTTGTGGAATGGATCTCGCAAATGGGCATGGGCGACCAGGTGAAAGACTTAACGGTCGAAAACTTGCAGCAGTTGTCGGATATTGTGACAAAGCGCCTGCCGCAGATCGAGACTGGGATTGCGAACCTGCACACACAGATTATGGCTGTGGAACAGGCAGTCAAGCAGGTCAACAGGCAGATGGACCAGATTGACCAGAAATATCAGGAGGCGGACAGCGGAAAATTTCAGGCTGCGGTTTCGATGGCTTCGGGAGACGCGCAGATGGCAAACGGGCTGACAGGCATTGAAAACTCTCAAAAAGAGCTGGATGAGGCGAAGAAGGAATTAAAGGAAGCGAAAAAACAGTACCGCCAGTCCAGAAAAGCGGCGTTGGAGCAGGCGAATATCAGCAGCCTCGTCAATATGGATACTTTGTCGCAATTGATTACGGCGCAGGATTTTTCCATGCCGGCAGGCTATATCCGGGAAAAAGGCAAGTCGCAAAACCAGTGGCTGATTAAGGTCGGCGAGCATTACGACAGCATTGAGAACCTGGAGGATATGCTGCTGTGCAAGCTGCCTGGCGTGGGCAATGTGCGCATGTCGGATGTGTCGGATATTACGGTGATAGACAATGCCGGAGAAAATTACGCGAAAATCAACGGCGAGGAGGGCGTGCTGATTTCGATTTTCAAAGGAAGCACAGCGAGCACGTCCGAGGTGGCAAAAACCTGCGAAGCGGCGATTGGGAAGCTGCAAGACGATTATGAAGGCTTGACGGTAACGCCGATTATGAACCAGGGCGATTATATTACCATGTTTATCAGCAGCATCCTGCAAAGTATGATCGGCGGCGCGCTGCTTGCGGTGCTTGTGCTGATTTTGTTCTTTAAGGATGCAAAGCCGACGCTGGTCGTGGCGTTCAGTATTCCGTTTTCGGTGCTGTTTGCCATATTGATTATGTATTTTTCCGATATCTCGATCAATATTATGACGCTTGCCGGGCTGGGGCTTGCGATCGGTATGCTGGTGGACAATTCGATTGTTGTAATTGAAAATATTTACCGGATACGCAATCACGGTGTTTCGGCGCCAAGGGCAGCGGTGCAGGGCGCCGCGCAGGTGGCAGGGCCGATTATATCGTCGACGTTGACGACGGTCTGTGTATTTATGCCGATGATTTTTACGACCGGGCTGGTCGCAGAGCTGATGGTGCCTTTTGCGATGACGATCTCGTACGCGCTGACGGCGTCTTTAATCGTAGCGCTGACGGTCGTGCCGACGGCAGGCTCTATTTTGCTGAAAAAGACAAAGGAAAAACGCTATCCGCTGTTTGAAAAGGTGCAGGATGTGTATGGAACAGCGCTTTCCTTCTGTCTGAAGCTGAAAATCGTGCCGCTTGCGCTCGCAGTGCTTTTGCTCGTGATCTGTATTCGCGAGGTCATGCGCATGGGTATTACGATGCTGCCGGAGATGACTGGGGAGCAGATCTCGATTACGGTCAATGTGCCGGAAGAGACTGAAAAAGAAGATGCGTTTGCGCTGGCGGACAAGGTGATGGAAGCGGCGCTTTCGGTAGACGGCATCGCGACCGTCGGGGCGATGGACGGCAGCAGCGCGAACAGTATGTTAGGTGCTGGTGCCGCCGGAGGAGAAAATTTCCTGAACTATTCGTTTGCGATTTTGCTGGATGAGGATATCAAGGATATCCGTAAAATACGCGCGATTTCCAAGGAGCTGGAGGATGCTGTGGCGGATCTGGACTGCGAGGTGTCGGTTTCTTCCTCTGCGATGGGGGATATGACAGCGATGATGGGCAGCGGGCTGTCGCTCAATATTTATGGCGACAGTGTGGAAAAGCTGCTGGAAATCAGCGAGGATGTGCAAAAGCTTGTCGCTCAGGTGGAAGGCTTTGAAAATATTTCCAACGGCCAGGAGGACGGCGCGCAGGAAATCCACCTGATCATCAACAAAGACCGGGCGATGAAGCGTGGGCTTACGGTTGCGCAGATCTATGGGACGCTTTCGTCCAGGCTGACGACAGAAAAGGATTCAGTTACGATGAGTGTAGGCGATACCGATATGCTGGTGCAGATCGTCGATGAGACAGAGCTTTTAAATAAGGAAAACCTGCTGGATATGGAGCTTGAGGCAACGCAGACGAAGGAGGACGGCACGACAGAGACGAAGAAGTACGTGCTGGGAGATTTTGCGGAAATACAATATGGGCAGGGGCTTGCTTCGATTTCGAGGGAGAACCAGTCGCATTATATTACCGTAACGGCGGATACGATGGAAGGCTATAATACGACGCTTTTGACAAGGTCGTTAAACAAGCTGCTCAAGGAGTATAAGATCGCGGACGGCTATTCGATTGAGTTAAGCGGCGAGAGCCACCAGGTGAACGATATGGTCATGCAGATGGGGCAGTTGATGGCGCTTGGCTTTTTACTGATCTATCTGGTTATGGTAGCGCAGTTCCAAAGCCTGCTGTCTCCGTTTATCGTACTGTTTACAATTCCGCTGGCGTTTACCGGCGGGCTGCTGGGGCTGCTGGCGTTTGGAGAGCAGTTGTCTTTGATGAGCCTGCTTGGATTTACCATTTTGATGGGAACTGTTGTAAACAACGGGATTGTGTTCGTAGATTATGCCAACCAGCTTCGCATCGGCGGCATGGGAAGGCGGGAAGCGCTGATTGCTACCGGAAAGACGCGTATGCGCCCGATCCTTATGACGGCGCTGACCACGATCCTGTCGATGTGCATGATGATATTCAGCAACGAGGCGGGCAATTCGATGGGGCGCGGCATGGCGATTGTCGTAGTTGGAGGTTTATTGTATGCAACTTTAATGACACTCTTTATTATTCCTGTCATGTATGATATATTTTATAGGAAGCAGCCGCACCAGGTAGACATCGGAGAGGATGACTTGGATGAGATCCTGGATGAGGCGCAGGAGTATATGAGAGAAAATGAATTTGATTTATGATGGAGGAAAAGACATGATTAAAGTTGTAAAATTCGGGGGAAGCTCCTTAGCGAGCGCGGAGCAGTTCCGCAAGGTGCGCGACATTCTGCTTGCCGATAAAAAGCGCAGGTATGTGGTGCCGAGCGCGCCGGGCAAACGGCATAAAAATGATACCAAGGTCACAGATATGCTGTACGAGTGCTACGCCATGGCAGAGGCGGATGAAGAATTTAAGCCGCTTCTGCGCAAGATCCGCGCCAGATACAATGAGATTATCAGCGGATTGAAGCTGAACTTCAGCCTGGATGAAGAGTTTAAAACGATGGAGGAGAATTTCCGCCAAAAAGCAGGCGTTGATTACGCGGCATCCCGCGGGGAATATTTAAACGGCTTGATCCTGTCGCATTTTATCGGCTATGAATTTATCGACGCCGCGGAGGTGATCCGTTTTGACAAAGCGGGTAATTTTGATGCGGATACGACAAACGCGGTTTTAAGAGAGCGCTTAAAAAAGAGCGAACGCGCAGTAATTCCAGGCTTTTACGGCGCCACAGAGGACGGCTGTGTCAAGACCTTTTCCCGCGGAGGGTCGGATATTACAGGATCGATTGTAGCGAAGGCATGTAAGGCGGACTTGTACGAGAACTGGACGGATGTATCGGGATTTTTAATTACAGACCCAAAGATTATTAAAAATCCAAAGGGCATAAAAGTCATTACGTATAAGGAGCTTCGGGAACTGTCGTATATGGGCGCTACGGTGCTGCATGAGGATGCGATCTTCCCGGTACGCAAGGAAGGGATACCGATCAATATTAAAAATACAAATGCACCGGAGGATTCGGGCACGTTTATCGTAGAAAGCACCTGCCAGAAGCCGGAGTATACGATTACCGGCATTGCCGGAAAGCAGGGCTTTGTAGCGGTCAATATTGAAAAGGATATGATGAACTCAGAGATTGGCTTCGGGCGCAAGGTACTGGCTGCGTTTGAGGAAAACCAGATCTCATTTGAGCATACACCGTCCGGCATCGATACGTTTACCGTCTTTGTACACCAGGAAGAATTTGAAGGCAAGGAGCAGAGCGTACTGTCCGCGATCCATCGCCTTGCCGAGCCAGACAGCATCGACCTGGAAGCCGACCTGTCGCTGATTGCGGTCGTCGGGCGCGGAATGAAAAGCACACGCGGGACGGCAGGCAGGATCTTCTCCGCACTGGCACACGCAAATGTCAATGTCAAGATGATTGACCAGGGCTCTTCGGAACTGAATGTAATTATCGGTGTCAGCAACGATGATTTTGAACAGGCGATCAAAGCGATTTATGATATTTTTGTAGAGACAAGGCTTTAAGGAAAGAAGGAATCAATATGTGGAACCGAATTGCGTTAAAAGAGGACTCAAAGTCACTGCTCCGCCTGAATTACTGGCCGTTTGTGCTCGTGGCTTTTATCCATGCAGTCGTAGCCGGCAGCATAGCCGGCAGAAGCAGCAGCGTCAATGCGACCAGGGACTGGCAGGATTTGTACGGCGACGGCTATTACGGCTATGACGAATACAGGATCGTCAATGAGGTCGTGCGCTTCGTGCTGCCATTTCTGGGGCTTGCGGTGGTAACTGTATTTGGCTTGTGGATCATTATGATCGTGCTTAATATCTTTGTGCTGAATCCGGTAGAAGTCGGCTGTAAACGCTATATGACGATGGCGAGGGAAGTAAAGCCGCAGTTTAACGAGATGGCGTTTGCATTTAAAAACTGTTATGGCAATGTCGTAAAGACGATGTTTTTTAAAAACCTGTACACGGCGCTGTGGACGCTGCTGTTTGTGATACCAGGCATCGTCAAGTCGTATGAGTACCGGATGATCCCGTACCTGATGGCAGAATATCCAGATATGGCGTGCGACGAGGCGTTCCGTATCAGCCGGGAAATGATGATGGGGAATAAGTGGGAGACATTTGTGCTGGATTTGTCGTTTATCGGCTGGAATCTGCTGTCTGCGGTTACGCTTGGGCTGACGGGGATCTTTTATTCCGGGCCGTATCAGATGCTTACGAACTGCGCGCTGTATTTGACGCTGAAAAGGACGCATCCGAGCTTTGGGTATGTGCAGCCGGATGATAATTATTATTTTCAGAAATAGAGAAAAAAAGGAGGCTGGGTGGGCAGCCTTCTTTTTGTGTTGTGGGGGTTTGCGGGTGGGGGACGCCAGGAGAGGGGATTGGCACGCCCTGGCTGCGTCCGTTCCAGAAGGTTAAGAAGCGCTAGGCATCCTGCGGTTACGTTGTGGCACCGTCCGGGCGCGGCACCTAGTTCGCC
>CAMUPC010000149.1 GCA_947090545.1 uncultured Eubacterium sp.
TGCTGGCGGAACGCCAGGGCGAACTAGGTGCCGCGCCCGGACGGGGTCACAGCGTCCCGCAGGATGCTTAGGGATTCTTAACCTTCTGGAACGGACGCAGCCAGGGCGTGCCCATCCCCTCTCCCAGCGTCCTTCCCTGCCAAAACGCAGCACTTACAATTCTGATACAAGTTACGAATATTCCAGAAAAATTGAAAATGCACGAAACACCCACTCCAATGATGGCAAAATCTTATTTGAAAACGTTGTAGAGTATGATATAATTAGATATCAAACGCAAAGAAAGAGGGAATGTGGCATGAGCGATAGAGAAATGGTATATCAGTTAGTGGATCATATACCAGACTATAAATTGAGTTATGCAATCACTTATTTGCAGGGGCTGACAGACGGAGCGAAAGCCGAATTGAAAAAGGAAACATTGGTCAATACTGGAACGCATTCAGATTTATTTGGTGAATAAAAGTGCAAACAAAAACCCTGGGAGACATGTGCTCCGGGGTTTTCTTATTTTAAAGAGAAATAATTTGTCATAAGAGCAAGAAACTGCCAGTCCTTGAAAAATATTTTAAGTGATTATCACCAAAACTGCTTGCGGGATACGACAAAATTTGCAATAATAGAGATAATAATATGTATAGAAAAAGGGGTAACGATCTGTATGGAAAAGACAGCGGTTGTAACAGACAGTAATTCAGGCATTTCCCAGGAAAAAGCCGGCAAATACGGCGTTTTTGTACTGCCTATGCCGTTTTATATCGATGATGAGCTCTATTTGGAAGGACAGACGATCACGCATGAAGAATTTTACAGAAAACAAAAGGGCGGCAGCGTCATCTATACGTCCCAGCCGAATCCTTCTGATGTCACGCGGCTATGGGACCGGGTGCTGGAGGAGTATGAGGAATTGATTTATATTCCGATGTCCAGTGGATTAAGCGGTTCGTGCGATACCGCGGTGGCACTGTCGCAGCAGTATGAAGGCAGAGTCGTCGTGGCGGACCTTGGGCGTGTTTCGGTGACCCAGAAATATGCGGTGCTGGAAGCGCGCAGGCTGGCGCAGCAGGGGTTATGTGCGCTTGAGATCAGCGGCAGGCTGCAATTTGTAAAAAATGAGTGTATCATTTATCTGACCGTGGACAATTTAAAATATTTAAAACAGGGCGGGCGTATTTCCGCCGGTGCAGCTATGATTGGCAGCGTATTAAATATTAAGCCGTTGCTTTACGTCCAAGGAGAGAAGGTGGAAGCGGCAGAAAAAGCCCGCGGAGACAAGGCGGTCCGCAAAAAAATGATGCAGGCGGTCGAGCGGGATATTACGGAACGTTTTCATGCGGGTGGCATTGACGAGTTTTATCTGGCGGCAGCGGCGAGTATGCCTGTGGAGGATGCAAGAAAATTAAAGGAAGGCTTTGAGAACTATTTTGGAGTATCATGCGGTATGAATGCGATTCCTCTGAGTCTGGCAGCACATCTGGGATATGGTACTTACGGGCTGGCGCTGGTTCGGAAGATGGAAAGGAAGCCTTAATACGCGAAACCAGGAAGTTTAGAGGAATTTTTATGGAAAATAAATTTTGTTTTTTAAAAGGGCTTGTAGAGTGTGATTCTGGGAGAATCCAGGACTGTAATAACAAACGGGCAACAGCCTGCCCGCTGGACAAAAGCAGCAAAACAAGCAGGGTCAGGAAAGAACGGAAACAACAGGGATTTTGTTTTTTAAAGGGGCTTGTAGACTGTAATGCGGGACGCATCCAGGACTGCAATATTAAACGGGTGAAGAAATGCCCGCTGGATGATTAGTGAGAAAGAATGGGAGGGAGTAATGTTAAATAGAAGAAAAAAGCTGGCTGTACTGGCTGCGCTCAGTCTTTTGATTGCCGCAGCATTTACACAGCAGGCGTCTGCGGCAGGGCAAGCGGAACTTTATCCGGCTAAGCAGGCAGAAGATGAGCCGGGCTGTATGACAGAGTTTACGGGTGGCGTGCGCGCAAAAGAAGCGGCACAGATGCCTGCGCCGGAGACGGTGACACAGCAAAAGCTTACGTATAACTCCGTGACGCTTGGCTGGACAAGCGTGAAAGATGCTGCGGGATACCAGGTGGAATATTCGGTGGACGGAGCAAATTATACGGTGGCGGGGAAAACAGAAGCAGGCACGCTGTCTTATGAATGCAAGGGGCTGGTAACTGGGGTACAGTACCAGTTCCGTGTCTGTGCGCTGGATCAAAGCGGCAGTACAGGTGGTTATGCGTCTCTTACGGTGCTGCCCGTGCTGAAAAAGACGAAGTTTACATACGCGGATGTGACACAGGAGCAGAGTATCCGCCTGGAATGGAGCAAGGTATCCGGGGCGGAAAGCTATGAGCTGTACCGCAAAGAGGCGCAGCAGGAGGAGTATGAACTGCTGACGGTGACGGCAGAGTCGTCTTATACGGACAAGGCAGTCGTATCGGGCGGTATTTATTCGTACCAGGTGCGCGCGGTTTGTGAAGTGAATGGTACGGCGGTCCGGGCAGATTTTTCCAAGGAAGCGAAGGTGGCGTTTTCTTCTACAGCTTCACCAGCCGCTTCGTCACAAGCCCATATAGAAATAGTAAGCCTGGAGCCGGTCAGTTACCAATCCGTAAGGATTACCTGGAGCCAGGACGCTGCGGCGTCGGGATATTATATTTACCGCAGTGTCAAGGAAAACGGAACGTACCGCAAGATTAAGACGATCAGCAAACGTACGATTCTTACCTATACAGATGTAAAGCTCGTGCCAGGGAAGAAATTTTATTATAAAATCGCGGCTTATACGAAAGGCGCCAGCGGTGCGGTGACAGTCGGGGAGCAGTCACAGGCAATGTCAGTACAGACTCAGGCGCAGGCGCCGGAGCTTGTTGCGATCCATCCGAACCTGACAAACCGGAGCGTTTCCCTGGAGTGGAAAAAAGCGGAAGGCGCATCTGGGTACCGGATCTACCGCAGCGCGTATCAGGACCGCGGATTTAAAAAAATCAAAGACTTAAGCAGCGGGACATTTGTCGGATATGAGGATCGTTCGGTCACGCCGGGCGGCACGTATTATTACCGTATGAAATCCATTTATACCAACGGCTCTTATAAAGGGCTGAGCGCAGCGAGCGTGTCCATGGAAGGCAACGTGGCGCCAAGTTCTCCGATCGGGCTTACAGTTGCGCAGACAGAAGAAGAGACGCTTAAGGTAAGCTGGAACCTGTCGATCGGGGCGCAGAGCTATAACGTGTACCGGACAGACGATCTGAGGGATGATTTTACATGCATTGCACAGGGGCTGACAGACACCGAATATGCAGACAGCGGCGTAGCGGACGGGGAGACGTACTATTACCGTGTAGCGGCGGTCGGCGCGGCTGGAGAGGGGCTTTTGTGCCATGCGGTAAGCTGTCGTGTCGGCGGTATTTCGCTGAATACGCGCACGCTCAAGCTGTGTGTCGGCGTGACAAAACCGCTGAAAGTATCGACGTATCTGGAAGGCGACGCCGAGTGGAGCAGCGCGGATACAGATATTGCTACGGTGGATGATGAGGGCAATGTCACCGGAGTCGCTTACGGGACTGTGAAGGTGACGGCGACGGTGGACGGGCAAAGCGCGTCAGCAGCCGTATCGGTTACGCCAGGCAGCAAAAACGGGATCGACGTATCCAGGTGGCAGGAGGATGTGGACTGGAACCGCGTCAAGGAATCCGGCGTGGAGTTTGCTTTTTTGCGTATCAGCAACCATAATCTGGCGGATTATACATTTGAAACCAAATATCAAAACGCGTTTTCGGTCGGGATGCCGATGGGCGTCTACTGCTACAGCCGCGCCACGACGGTGGAAGAGGCGCAGGAAGAAGCGCGCATTGTGCTGGAGATCCTGGGCGGCAGAAAGCTGGACTATCCGGTCGCACTGGATCTGGAGGATGCCGTGCACAAGGCAAAGACAATGAAAAAAGAGACGCTGCACCAGATGATCCAGGCGTTTAAGCAGGTGATCGAGGAGGCTGGGTATCGGTTTGTACTATATAGCTATGTGACCTTTTTAAATACATACCTTGACCGTACGAAGCTGGACGGCATCGACCTGTGGGTGGCGCGCTACCGCAACGTATCGCTCGGCACCGGATACAATGGGACAGGCAATGTCAAATACTGGCAGTATAACAGCGGGCAGTACAGCGGGTCCAATGCGCAGGTGGACGGCATTACCAAAGACACCGGCGAGCTTGTATCCGTGGATGTAAATGTAGAATATGAATAAACACACACATTCTGACATAGGGGATAAACAGATGGACAATCCAAAGTGTGCGCAGCCGATCGGGGTATTTGATTCCGGTATGGGCGGGATCAGCGTATTAAAAGAACTGTATAAAATTATGCCGGGCGAGCGCTATATTTATTTCGGCGATTCTAAAAACGCTCCTTATGGGACAAAGCCGTTAGAGGAAATACGAAAGCTTACCATTGCAAATGTCGAGTTTTTGCTGGAGCAGGGGGCAAAAGGCATTGTCGTGGCATGTAATACGGCGACAGCCGCGGCAGTGCGGATTCTGCGCACGATGCATCCTGACATCCCGCTGGTCGGCATCGAGCCGGCGATAAAGCCGGCGGCGCTGCAACCAGGGCACCCGACGGTTCTTGTTATGGCGACGCCGATGACGATTCAGGGAAAAAAATATAAAAACCTGATGGCAAGCTATGAGAACGAGGCGCAGATTATCGGGCTGCCGTGCCCGGGGCTGGTAGAATTTGTCGAATCCGGCAATACGGACGGGGATGACTTGCGGGCATTTTTGGCTGGCCTGCTTGCCCCATATGCCGGAACGATCGATTCGATTGTCTTAGGCTGCACGCACTATCCGTTTGTCAGAGGCATGATCCAGGAGATCGCAGGGCAGCACGTCCAGATTTTTGACGGCGGGTACGGCACAGCCAAGGAGATGTGCCGAAGGCTTAAGGAAGCGGGGCTGCTGTCGCCAAACACAAAAGACGGCGGCGTGACGTTTGAAAACAGCCTGGCAAAAGAGGAAGAAATTGAATTAAGTAAAACATTATTCCAAAAAAATCTGCATCCGTTTCGTATTAATTACTGAGGAAAGAATGAGAGAAAGGGTTATCACAGTATGAATACGAAACGATGCATTGCCGGCGGTATGGCGCTGCTGATGCTTGCTGGCGGTGTTTTTTCAAACTCCGCGCAGGTCTTGGCGCAGCCGCGGCAGGAAACAGATGCTTCGCCGGATAAATTACAGTACAGGCAGCAAAAGACAGACAACAAACAGGTACAGAAACTAAAACTAAAACAGGAAGATGGACAGCAGATAGCATATCCAGTCAATATGCAGACAGAGTTTGTACAGACGGATAATCTGCAAAACGATGCGGGCACGGCTTCGCTGCGGCGGATACAGGTTAACGATTCTTATTCGCTGGCAGACAGCGTCTGGGCGGACAGCGGGAGCGACTATTATTTCAGCCTGCTGAATCCAGAAGAAAAAAAGCTGTATCTCAATCTGAAAAAACATGCCGACCGCTATATGACAGGAACGGACTCTTTTCAGACAACACAGGTAAGCCGCAGCGGAGAAAACGCTACGGTATTTATTCTGCCGCTTGTCTCCTACGAAGGGCTGTCCACGGCGCAGATGAAAAAAGTGTTTTACTGTTTTCTGTATGAGAATCCGCAGTATTATTTTATGAGAAATTCGGTTATCTATTCAGAAAATACGAATATGATGACGGTTGGTTTATATGAGATCTTTGCGGACGGACAGACAAGGGCAGATTATACGAACGAGTTTGCCAGGCAGCTTGAAGTATGGGATGCCCAGATCGCGGCTGCGGGCACCATTTTGGAAAAAGAGCGGTTGATCCATAAGCTGGTCTGCGACGAGGTTACTTACGATGAGACGATGTCAGCCGATGACCCGGATGACAGGCAGATGAGCCAGAGCTGCATCAGCGCGGTACTGTTTGACAAAAGGACGGTCTGCGCAGGCTATGCCCAGATGTTTGCATTATTATGCGGACGCGCCGGGATTACCTGCGTGACAGTTACGAGCCCGGGACATGCATGGAACAAAGTCCGCATCGGTGAAAACTGGTACAATGTGGACTGTACATGGAACGACTGCCGCGGAGACGATACGTTTTTCAATGTGACCGATGCGCAGCTTCTTGCGGCGGACACAGCGATCAAGGAGCATGTGCCGTCGGAAGAATGGGCGAATGCCGCTCCCGAATGCACAGCGGCATTTGACCCGCAGGCAGAGCACAAAGCAGAGGAAACCGCCAATGTAACAGCGCCGGAAAAAATGACGGATACGGTCGCGCTTGGCAGCACAGAGCAGGGAAAGCTCTCCGTCACATTTGAACCGCTTGCCGGCTGCGACGGATATACCGTACAGTATGCATCCAACGGCGCAATGCTGCCGGCAGATGTTATGGATACCGAGGATACTTCTCTGGTGCTTGGCGGCTTGTCCAGCGGAAAGGCGTATTATGTCAGAGTCCGTGCGTACCGGTGGAACAGCAAGGGGCAAAAGGTGTATGGGGCGTTTTCTAAAAAAGTGAAGGAGACGGTGCTTTAACATTTTCAAAAGCGTACGGAAAAATAGATTTATTATATGAAAAAGCGTATGGAAAAATACTTTGCGTATCGCTGCGGTGCAGTGTGGAGGTATTTCCCATGCGCTTTTTTCGTTGTTTTGGCGGGCAGAAAGGCAGTCACAATTGCTTTTCAATAATACACCGATGCCTTTTGGAAGATTTGTCATAACTAATGCCGACAAGCAGAACCTGACTGGCGGATTGCTTTGCCTTTTCTGTATAGTTTTTATCCTTGATCTGTGAGATTGCCGCTTCGCATGTATCGTTTACTTTGAGCTCCAATACAATCGCAGGCTTCCCGTATTTTTTTGGCAAAAACAGATAGTCGCAATATCCTTTGCCGCTTTTTGATTCGCGTTCTATCAGGTAGTCCTTTCGTGCATATAAATAGCACAGGGTAATCACGCAGGACAGTGAATTTTCATCGTGATACTGCAAAAAAGGAATTTCCCTGTCATGAACATGCTCCAAAATCTGCGCTACCGTAGACGCATCTCCTGCCAGAGTTGCATCCAGCATCTGCCTGGAGCTTTCAACGATTTCCTTGACCTCTCCCATGCTGTCACGCGCAAGCACTCTTAAGTATTTTTCCATCAGCTCATGGTTTGGAATACGCAGACAGCCGTCATAATACGTTAAAAAACCAAAAACGACCATTGCCGACAAGATCTCATCTCTTGAGTGTAGCTGCAATTCCGATGCGCTGTATCCTTCCAGGTCAGTCTCAATAGGAATCCCGGCAACCATTTTAACAACATCCTCCCGCACAGCCGCGGTATTGTGCTCGATGCAGCTTGCAATTTCGTTCATAGGGCCTGTCTGCGTCCAATAGTTCAGGCAGACGCCGTGTGATAAGGCGCTGACGACAGAGCGCGGATTGAACAGGCTTTCCCCATTGCTCATGAAATACCCGTCATACCATTTTTTCAGGTCATCAAAAGGCACAGCCTTTGCGGAACGCTCACAAAGATCGCGGACTTCCTGTTCTGAAAATCCAAAATAGGAATCAAAGACCGTATCATTCATAAAATTGTATTCGTCAAACATATTCAGCTCTGAGCCGCTGGAATATTTTGCAATCGGCAGTACGCCCGTTAAATACGCAAGTTCCACATAAGGCTGGTCTTTCAGCAGATTTTTAAAAAAAGAAAGGTAGGCGCTCCTGTCCGCATCTGTCATAAAATCCTTATAAAAAACAGAATCCCATTCGTCAATAATAAAAAGAAACGAATCCCTGCTGTCCCGAAACATCTGGCTGACGGCATAGTATGTTTTTTTGCCAAGCCAGGGGTAGGCTTCCAGCAAATCTTCACGCAGCCCTTCAATTACAGCGGAAATATACTGCTTGTAGCAGTTGCAAAAGTCTGGAAAACGGCTCATATCGAGAAAGACCACGTTGTGGCTGTTGTGGTGTTTTTGATTGCCGCTTGCAGAGGTAATTCTAAGCTGCGCAAACAAATGCCTGCTGTCGATCCCTTTTGAGTAGTAAGCGCCGAGCATATGTGCATTGATGGATTTGCCAAATCTTCTTGGGCGCGTAATGCACAGATATCCGCTGTTTGTGCCGATTCTTTTGGATACGGCGTCGATTAACATGCTTTTATCGACAAACATCGGGTTGTTTACTGCTTTTTGAAAGAGCAGGTAAGGTTCCTCTGTATTCAAATAATTCATAGTTTCCTCCGGTAAGAGCGTTTATCAAATCAGTTACATGTCTGGTGCCGCAAATACAGCGCCAGTCCATGCAGCAGGAATTGAAAAAATCAGGATACAGCATTAGCATAGCATAAATACGCTCAGCCCACAACGCTATTTTTCTCCAAAAATACTTGCATTTCCAGCGGAATGCATATAAGATAAATACTGTAAATCGTCCGATAACAGATAAGAGATGGATGGGCATACTACATCCCAAAAGCCAGGCCACGTATTCGGGGAAAGGATTTGTTTATGGCAAAAAGAAAGAAAAAACAGGAAGTCGTGTTAACACCGGAGCAGCAGCGGGAAGCGGATTACCAAAAGGCAATCAGGCGCATGGAGGGGGCGGAAAAGATGCTCCAGCCGGAGGACCGGGTTCATATGTATAAAGAAGCGCTCAAGATGTTTGAAGAGCTGGGAGATTATGAGGACAGCGAGGTGCGGAAAAAACGCTGCAAAAAGCGCCTTCCGCTGGCACGCAGGGAATATCGGGAGGAAGTGTACCAGACAGGGATGCAGATGAAAGCAGAGGCAAAAAGCGCGTCGGATTATGATGCGGCGATCGCGCAGTTTCGCCGGCTAAGGCGTGAGTACAAAGACATCCCGGAACAGATCGAAGCGTGCAGGCAGGAAAAGGAAAAGGCGCGCAAAAATGAACGCAGGAAAGCAATCCTTGGAAAGCTTACCGCCGCAGGAGTATTTGCGGCAGCCATCGGGCTTGTGATATTTCTGTGCTCGCCTGCCGCGTTTTATCTGGAAGGCAGTTTTTTAATGGGAATCCAGGACTATGAGCGGGCAAATACGATTTTTGCGAAAAGCAAAGGCTACAGGGACACAGAACAGCGTGTGCGCGAGTGCAATTATCAAAGGTCCCTGCGCGCGGCATCGGAGGGCAATTACAAAAAGGCGGTCAAGCTTCTGCACGATAAAGTCGGCGACTATAAAGACGCATTGGAAAAAAAGGCGCAGTATGAGATAGAAGTGCTTGCCGAGGCGCAAATCGGAGACACGGTTACGTATGGAACAGACAAATGGCTGGTGGCAGACATTGCAGATCCGGGCAGAAAGCTTTTGATACGCAAAAAACCAGCAAAGGCAAAAACCGTTTACCAGGCACCTGGCAGGGATGCGGTATGGGAATCGTCCAGCCTGCGCGCGTGGCTGAATCAAAAGTTTTATGAAACCTGTTTTTCTGCTTATGAACAGGAAAAGGTACTGCAAACAAGCGTTATGACTCCGGCAAACAGCGAATACGGCACATCTGGCGGAGCTGCAACGAACGATCATGTGTTTCTGCTGGATGAAACAGAGGCAGTCCGCTACCGCAAGGTATTAAAGGAAAAGGAAAACCAGAAGGCGTGGTGGCTGCGCACACCCGGCAAGGCGGCGGACAGTGCGGCGTTTGTAGCGGCGGACGGAACGGTGATGCGGTATGGGTATGCGGCGGATTCCAAAGATTTGGCGGTGCGTCCTGCGATTTGGGTCGGGATTGCAAAAGAGCAGCAGTAGAAGCATCGGCTTAATGATATTTGGATGGAGGGACGGTGCTGCGGAAACTTTTCTAAAGGAATTTTCTAAAAGAAGATAGTTGCAAAAAGCCGGAGAATCGCTTAAGATAATACGGGTATAAAAAACAAAAGAAAGGAGTTTTCGATGAAAGCAAAAGGTTTTATCAGTGAATTTAAAGATTTTATCTCCCGTGGAAATGTGATGGATATGGCAGTCGGTGTATTGATCGGCGGCGCATTTTCCAGTATTGTTACATCTTTGACAGAAGATGTGATCTCTCCGATTCTTGGGCTGTTCGGCGGTATGAATTTTGATCAGTTGTCGGTGAATATTTTAGGGGAAGTGACCTTGCAATATGGGAAATTTATTACGGCGGTTGTAAACTTCCTGCTGATGGCGCTGATTATATTTCTGATGCTGAAAGGGCTGAATGCGCTTCAGGCGAAGGCTGCGAGGCTGGCGCATTTGGAAGAGGAAAAAGAAGAGGTGCCAGAGGAGCCGACAGTTAAGACTTGTCCGTATTGTTTGATGGAGATTCCGGTTGGTGCTGTACGGTGTGGGCACTGTACGTCTGAGCTGGAGGAGGCTGCGGAGGTGTAAAATAATAGTGTGCTGGGAGTGGACGCTGGGAGAGGGGATTGGCACGCCCTGGCTGCGTCCGGGCGCGGCACCTAGTTCGCCCTGGCTTACAGCCAGCAGCTAAA
>CAMUPC010000150.1 GCA_947090545.1 uncultured Eubacterium sp.
GCTTCGCCCCTGCTGTATCGAGCAGGATGCTAAGGGCTTCTAAACCTTCTTCCAAAGGCGCAGCCAGGGCGTGCCCATCCCCTCTCCCAGCTGGTTTTCGCGGGTTCTGGAAAAAATATCGTTACATTGTCTGTGCATCTTGTTTTGGGAGATTTCTGCCTCAGGTAGTTTTTTTTGGCATTTCTGATTGATGCCCTGTTTTGCTGTGATGCATCCTGCCTTATACGAGCTGTGCTTCACGCTTTTTATCATAGTTTTGTAGTATTTTTTGCGCTTGGGCATGGTCACATCCTGTTTCCGCTACGATATCTTCTACTATCACTTCATCACTAAACCTATGACGGCGCCCGCTCTGGATAATGCCTTCCGCTTTTCCTTCGATACGTCCTTCGGCGCGCCCCTCGGCGCGTCCTTCACGCCTGGCATCCATTTCATATGCTTTCCATGTCATATATTCCACCTCCCATTCCTTATGCGCCCTTGCTTTTTCTACCTCTTCTTCCAGCTCCCTGACCAGCCTGTTTTCCGTTACCCTGCCGTGCAGGTAATCTAAGAATGCGCAAAAGTCCTCGCTCAGCCCTTCCCGGTTACTGTCTGGGTTTACAAATATTTTTTCACATTCGTCTCCCATGCGCAGTTCTGGCAGTTGCGCGCACCTGTTTTCAAAGGTATAGACTGGAAGGCGTTTTTTGAAATAATCAAACGTGCATACAAAAATTATGACGGTATGCGGCAGCTCTCCATAGTCTGCGCCTTTTTCCAGGTGGTTTAAGTCCAGCATGGACTGGTAATAGCGCAGGCGCTTTGGCAGGTACGGCTTATGCGTGCTCTGCATCTCCAGGTCGTATACCGTGCCTTCTGCGTCGTCCATGTACACATCCATGCGGATGCTTTTCGACGCTGCTGTAATGCCGATCGCCTGCTGCGAGCCATGTATCACTACCTTTTTCACTTTCTTTCCCAGTATCAGTGTCAGCACCCGCCTGCACAGCTCGGGATTTGATGCCATTACCTTGCAGAACATAAAATCATCTGTATAGCACAGCTCCTGGTATCTTTTCATTTTCTGCTGCTCCTTTCCAACCGCTCCTTTTCTATGCCTTTTTTGCACGGCAACTCAGGCAGCCTTTCTCATTCTGTCAGCTTCTTTGCTCTTATACAAGTTCTATCTCACGCTTTTTATCATAGTTTTGCAGTATTTTCTGCGCCTGGGCATGGTCGCATCCTGTTTCCGCTACGATATCTTCTACTATCACTTCATCACTAAACCTATGACGGCGCCCGCTCTGGATAATGCCTTCCGCTTTTCCTTCGATACGCCCCTCGGCGCGTCCTTCACGCCTGGCATCCATTTCATATGCTTTCCATGTCATATATTCCACCTCACATTCCTTATGCGCCTTTGCTTTTTCTGCCCCTTCTTCCAGTTTCCCGACCAGCTATCCATAGCATACACATTCATTCCCATACATATTCATTACCATCATTATATGCCTGCTCTATCCTTTTCGCAAGAAAAAAAGACAGCACCTGGCTTTCACACCCAAAATGCTGTCTTGTCACAATCTGCTGTTTTGTCACAATGTACGGTTTTGTCACAACCAATCCGCTATTATAAAATGCCTCAAAGCTCCATCCCAAGCCGCTCCAATACCATCGCAAGGCGCAGCTCTCCGGTCGTTGTCACAAGCTCGGCGCCTTCCATTTCTTCTGGCGTGCCTACGCCGACTGCCTGCATTCCGGCGCGGTGGATCGCTTCTATTCCTGTCCGGGCGTCCTCTACGCCGATGCAGTTGTGCGGCTGGAGCCCAAATGCCTGCATTCCGGCTAGAAAAATATCTGGGAACGGCTTTGCATTTGGTACTGCTGCTGCATCTGCTACATAGTCGAACATCGTATCCAGTGCAAGCTGGTGCAGGATAAACGGTGCGTTCTTGCTGACGGAGGCGAGGGCAATTTTGATCTGGTTTGCTTTCAGCTCCTGCAAAAACGCGGCAATGCCTGGCAGGATGTCCGCTGGTGAGATCTGGCGGATGAGTTCTTTGTATAAGTTGTTTTTCTTGTCGGCAAGCGCTTCTTTTTGCTGGATGGTGTACTTGCTGGCGGCATTGCCGTTTTGCAGGATCAGCTCCAGGCTCTCCATGCGGGAGACGCCTTTGAGCTTTTCGTTGTACTGTTCGTCAAACGGGATGCCCAGTTCTGCGGCAAGCGACTTCCAGGCAAGATAATGATACGTTGCTGAATCTGTAATGACCCCGTCTAAGTCAAAGATCACTGCCTTTAACTTCTTTTTTTCTATTTCGATTGCTTTTGCTGTTTCCATTTTAATTTTATTCCCATTTCTTATTTCTATTTTCGATGTGTTATTTTTCTATGTGTTGTTCTCCGTTTTTTTACTGGCATACTTGCTGATATCGCTGCCCATATGCTTGTGTGCTGATTGCTTATTTCTCTCCGTCCATACGGACACCGACCAGGAAGTATTTGTTAAAGATCAAATAGATAATAATGATCGGGAATACGGAGATACATGCCGCTGCCATGACCTGATGCCACATCGTCCCGGCGTTCTGTGACTGGAAGCTCTGCAAGCCGAGCGTCAGTGTGTATTTGGACGCGGTTTTGATATACAGCATGGATTTTGTAAATTCATTCCAAAAGCCCATAAAGACAAAGATTGCCTGGGTTGCGATCGTTGGCCTGGCAAGAGGCATACAGATGCGGAAAAACCGCGCGTACCTGCCCAGCCCGTCGATGCTTGCCGCTTCTTCTACTTCTTTTGGGAAGTTCATAAAGAACTGGCGCATCAGGAAAATGTTTCCGATATTCGCTGCCGAAGGAAGGATCAGCGCCGCATACGTATCCAAAAGCCCCATCTTTTGCAAGATCAGGTAATTCGGGATCAAAAGTACCTGCGCCGGAACCATCATCAGGACGAGCAGCCCGTGGTAGATCCGGTCCCTGCCTGGGAAAGACAGCCGGGACAGCGAATACCCTGCCATCGTGTTAATAAAGACGTTGACCGTCGTTCCGATCAAGGCGACGATAAACGAGTTTAAAAACCATTTCGGAAACAGGGAAGAGCGCCCTAAAATATATTGGTAATTATCCAAAGACATATTTTCGGAGATCAGCTTCATGTTGCCGCCTACAATTTCCTTTAGCGGCTTAAACGAAGCGGATACCATCCATAAAAACGGGTAAACGGTAACGACCGCAGCCGTAATCAGAATCACATATAAAAAGATCCTGCCGGCACTGTTTTTCTTTTTCATAGCTCCTCCTCCCTAATAAATTCGTTCTTCGCCGTTTGCTTTTTCAGCAAGCCTTGAGATCAGCATAATAATGACAGCCAGAATAATCGCCAGCGTCGCTGCGTAGCCCATCGCGTTTTGTGTGCCGAACGCATACCGGTAGATCATCAGCGAAACGGTCAGCGTCGAATTTTCCGGGCCGCCGGAACCGTTGGAAAAGATATATGCCTGGTCAAACATCTGCAATGTCCCAATAACGCCTGTTAACAGCACGTATGTCGTAATCGGCTTTAAATATGGAATCGTAATGTACCAGAACTTTTTCAAAGAGCCCGCGCCGTCGATATCCGCAGCTTCGTACATCGAAGCAGGCAGGTCCTGTAAGCTTGCCAGGTACATCGTTGTATACATCGGGATCGTTGACCAAATATTCATCATCATAATGACCTTTAAGGCAAACTGCGGCTCCTGTAAGAAGTTAATGCCCCGTGAAATCAAATGCGTATCGATCAGCAGCTTGTTAATCGGGCCGGAAACGTTGAACATAAACATAAAGATCAGCGTCAGCGCGGAGCTTGAGGTCAGTGTCGGCAGAAAATAAACCGTGCGGAAAAAATATTTTCCCTTGATATTGCTGTTGAGCACGGACGAGATAACCAGCGCCAGCACTGTCTGGATCGGTACTACAACGATCGAGAATTTCAGCGTATTCAGCAAGCCGATCCTTGCGATATTGTCCGTAAATACCCGCTTATAATTCTGCAAGCCGACAAACGTATATTCTTTTGTAAACAGGTTGACTTTGTGGAAGGACAGATATACGACATAGAATACAGACAGCCCGATAAATATGGTCAGAATAATAATCGCTGGCGTCAGAAAAAGATATCCCTGCCGGTGCTCCTTTTTTTCAAAGCCCGAATACCTGCGTTTCTTTGTTTTTTCATTTTCCATAATTCTTCTCCATGCAGGAATGCAGGGGCTGCCGCATGGCAGCCCCGTCTATTCTCTGCCTATTTCATTGATTCATCCTTGTCTATCAAGCAGCCGGACGAATTACTGTGCGTTTGCGATCTCGCTGTTTGCCTGTTCGTCTACCTTCTTCATTGCTTCTTCTGCACTGGATTCCCCTTTGAATGCAGCCGGGCCGAAGTTCTGGTAGTTGGAGTTTACGATGTCAATCGTTGTACCCTTCTGCCAAGGTGTCGCGATCTTAGTCATATCAGAATGCACTTTCCATACCGGATCGCTTTCTACGTCCATCTTTTCAGCTACGTCTGCGCGGGATGGCAGGCAGCCTGCGCCGCTGCACCAGATTTCCATGCCGTCAACGCCTGTCGCATATTTTACCCATGCTTTTGCAAGGTCTTTTTCACTGGAATTTGCAAAGATGCCCCAGCCTACCGTAAATGCCATCGAATACTGTGTGCCTTTGTAGGTCGGCATTTCTTTAACGCCAAAGTTTACATCATAATCATTTTTCAGTGTTGTATAAACCCAGTTGCCTTCTTCCATAATCGCTGCTTTTCCTGCGCCGAACGCTTCCCCGTTCCAGCCAAGCCCCAGGTCTTTTGGTGTCTGCCAGCAGCCGGACTGTGCTAAGTCTGTCATAAACTCCAGGTTTTTCACGATACCAGGCTGGCTGAGCTGTGATTTTCCATCTTCTGCGATAATGCTGTCGCCGTCAGCCTCCAGGATATACAGGTTTCTGGACATATCCTGGTTGTAGGTCATTGCCGCTACCTGTCCTTCGCCGTATTCCGCATCCAGCTTGGACTGTAAGTCTGTTAAAAATGCCTTGTAGTCATCCAGCGCATCAGGAATATCTTCCGGCTTCACGCCTACTTTATCCAGAATATCGATATTGTAATAGGTCGCCAGTGTGGATACGTCTTTTGGAATGCAGTAGATCGTACCGTCCTCTGCTGTAAACGCGCTGAGCAGGTTTTCATAAAATGCCCCGCCGTCCATTTCGTCTTTGTCAAGCGGCTCCATCATGCCCAAGTTGCTGTAAAACGGGAACATGCTGCCGTCAATATAAAATGCGTCTGGTGCGGTTCCTGCTACAAAATCCGCCTGGATCTGTGTATTGTAGTCTGTGTACACTTTAAGCTCGATTTCCGCGCCTGTTGATTTTTCAAATTCTTCAATCATTTTGTTCAGCGCCGCGGACTCCTGGTCATTGCCGCCCCATGCGCCGATCGTAAGCTTCTTTCCAGAGAAATCTGTACCGCCTGCTTCTGCGCCGTCCGCAGCGTCCTCTCCGGCACTGTCTGCGCCGTCCGCGCCGTCATTGCTGCCTGTCGTATCTTCCGGTGTGTTAGCATCGGCACCGTCGTTAGCGCTGCCTTTACTGTCGTCGCTGCCGCCGCACGCTGCAAGGCTCATCGCCAATACTGCCGCTGCTGTCAATGCTGCTGCTTTTTTCATTTTCTTTTTCATCATTGTCATAATCCTCCTTGTTTTTAGTTGTCTGCTACCTTAGTGTTTGGAATTTGAAGCGGGATATCCAGGT
This sequence comes from uncultured Eubacterium sp., assembly GCA_947090545.1. GTDB lineage: Bacteria > Bacillota > Clostridia > Lachnospirales > Lachnospiraceae > Eubacterium_J. The sequence continues at coordinate 5,770 of CAMUPC010000150.1, forward strand.
ATCGGCTGTTTTTTTGCGGTTCCTGTTTCTCTGCGCTCATTTTCCAAAACGTTTTCGTATTTATATTTTCCTCCAAAACGTTTTGGAAGTCAATAATAAAACTTACATTTGCGCGTTTTCGGCAATATTTACAGTTATTTCGTCAGAAATTTGGTACTTTTCACCATACACTTCGATTTCAACCGTTTTTGTTCCGGTTATATTTTTTATGTACAGTTCTTCGCGGCTTACTTTTACCGCAAGCTTCTGCCCATGCCAGCAGATCGTAAACTCCAAGCCGTGCCATGCATCCGGCAGCATCGGGCAGATTCTAAGATCTCCGTGAAGCATCCGCACACCGCCGAAGCCGTATACTACCGACTGCCAGATGCCCGCGATCGAAGCCGCATGAATGCCTGCATCCGAGGATTTCATATTTTCTCCGGCGTCTATGCGCACCGCACGTTCAAATAAATCATAGGCGAGCTTTTTATCCTTCATATCACTCGCTAAGATCACATGCGTAGACAGCGAAAGCGAAGAATCGTGCAGCGTCTTTGGCTCATAATAATCCCAGTTGGCGCGCTTGACATCCAGGGAAAACAAATCTTCCATCAGGAAAAACAAGATCATAATATCCGCCTGCTTGGACACCTGCATCCGGTTCACCTGCTCTAAGTTGTACTCCCGAAACAGCGTGCCTACTTCGTCTGCTTCCTTGTATTTTTTCAGGTCAATGACCGGGTAGGTAAGATAGTTTGCATCCTGCGCAACAACCAGGTCCTCCTGGCGCGGCTTCGGCAGATAAATCCGCTCCCGGCGCTCCTTCCACACCTCATAGACATGGTCAAGCCCCATTTTTTTATTCAGCCGTTCGTAAATCTGCGGCTTTTGCTCCTTCAATTGCTCGTAATAGCGGATCGCAATGCCGATATTCCAATGCGCCATATAGTTTGTAAACGCATTGTCATCCGCGTGTTCCTTGTACTCATCCGGCCCTACGACGTCATTGATATGATACATCTGGTCCTTGCCGCTCCATTCCAGGCGGGAAGCCCAAAACAGCGCCGTATCCATCAGCAGCTCATACCCGTACTGATCCATAAAGTCCTGGTCGCCTGTCACCATATAATACTGCCAGACGCCATACGCCACGTCCGCCGTAATATGCTGCTCTATAAATCCTGACCAGATTTTTGTCGGCTGCCCGGTTACGATATCCGCAGCGCCCCATACCGGCGTTACCTCGCCGTCGTCCAGCCATGCCGACTCCCATGGAAACTGCGCGCCCTCATAGCCGTTGCCCTGTGCCTTTTTATGTGCGCCCGGCAGGGACAGATAGCGGTACTCTTCCAGGGAACGCGCCACAGCAGGGTCTGTAAATGTAAAATACGGCAGCGCAAAAATATCCGTATCCCAAAACGTATGCCCCTTGTAGCCTTCCCCGCTTAAGCCCTTCGCCCCGATATTCATGCGGTTGTCATGCGCCGGGGTCATCACATACAAATGATACTGTGCAAACCGAACCGCAAGCTGGTCCATCGGATTGTCAGACTGTATAACAATCGGCGTCTTATCCCAGACACGCCGCTTCCATTCATCCGCGCTTTCCTGCGCAAGCGCATCATAGCCTGCCGCGGCGCTTTTTTTCAGCGCGGACAGCCCTGCCTGCTGGATCTGTTCGATCGTCTTTCCTTCCATCTCCCTGTCCCTGGAAGTATACACATTGCTGATCTTTTCCACTGACAGCGTTTTGCCCTGTGCAAGCGTGCACGTATACGCACAGTTGATCTTCCTGCGGTCCATCTGGATTAGCTGCTTCATATCCTTTTCATAAGGCACGCCGTCCGGCAGCAGGCAAAAATCACAGGCTTGCGTAAATACAAAATCGATCCCGGACTGCGTCGTCGTCTGGCACGACTGCATATATTTCCCGTCATAAAAGCGCTTATCCCCTTCGGAAAAATGCTGCACGCCGCTGTTTGTCACGCTGCCGTCGATCCCTGGCAAAAACCGCAGGCTCACCTCTCCCGTAAGCGGCGTAATCGTAATTTTCTGTGCTGCCGTATGCAGCTCCTTCATCGATACGATTCTTTGAAACGTAAGCCGCAGCCGTTCTCCCGCAGGCGCCTCCCACTCTACGTCCCTGACAAGCTCTCCGGTCTTTAGGTTCAGCTCGCGGGAATAGTGCAGTACGCTGCCCTTTTCCAGCGAAAATGCCTGCCCGTTCACCTCGATTGGAAAATGGATCATATCCGCCGCGTTTGGAAGTTCCGTTACCTCGCCCTCGTCAAACTTATTGAACGTGCCCGCGACAAAAAAGTCCCGCTTTTCCCCAAGATATGCCTCTTCTGTCGCGCTTCGGATGCACATATAGCCGTTGCCCAGGCACATCACCGACTCGCATTTCCCAAGATACCTGCTGTCAAAAGCCTTCTCTGCGATGATCCACTGATCCGCTTTTGAATAATCCATGTTTGTTTTCACGCTTTTTTCTCCTTTTCCTGCATTAAGAATAAAAATAGTGGTTGGATATCAGCGCCAGGACAACGAAACCGCAGATGTCCATACCGATACACAACAGCACGTCGATATCCAGCAAAAGCGCCAGAATCAAATCTAAAACGATTACGGAAGGTACGTATAAGTGCACGCTTTTCTTAAAATCATTTGTATTTTTGTATTTCCACGCACAAAACCACGCAAGCAGCCCGACCAGCGCGCACCCGGCAAGCAGGCTGAGCGGATTCATCACCGCAAGCAGCGACTGTTCATTTACCATCTGCTCCTCCTTTGCTCTCGCTGCGGCACACTACCCTCGTATTTCCCACCAGGTCATGCAGCGTCCTGCCGTCCCTGCGCACGATCATCATAACGACGCTGACCACCGCCACAAGCCAGCCGATGATCGGGATAAAATACATGGATTTTACAAGCTCGCGCAGCCCGACATACAAAAGCGGCGCTTTGCCGCCGTCCGCGTCCTCGCAGCACAGCTTCCCGAGATATTTGCCCGGCGTCCCGCCCAGATGCTCCGTAAACAGCGCGCCGTATACAGCAAATAAAAACTTGTACAAAAGATCCGCCTGCGGCGCAGATACCCTGAAAATTCCAAACATCACAAACTGTATTGGAATCATCAGGATGATCGCATCCAAAAGCGCACACAAGATCCGAAGTGCAACAACTGTCTTTTTCATCCCCTGTCTCCCTTCCCAAAACGTTTTCGTTTCTAAAATTATATAATCTATCCGCGCATTTGTCAATAAAAAAGTGGAAGAAACAAAAACTATTCTGAATATTTATTCCTCTGCACAGCTTACTGCCCGCACTCGGCTGTCGTCCCGCGCACGACCAGCTCATACGGCAGTTGCAGCTCGCTTTCCACATGCTCGCCATTTAACATCCGGTAAACCGCTTCCCCACCCGCACGCCCCATCTCGATCGGAAACTGGCGCACCGTTGTAATTCCATTGTAAACATACTTCGCAATCGGGATATCGTCAAACCCCAGCACAGACACATCCTCCGGCACCCGCAGCCCCATCTCCTCCAGCGCCCGGATCGCGCCAATTGCCATAACGTCGCTGGCACAAAACAGCGCCGTAATCTCCGGGTGCTTCTCCATCAGCTTCTTTGTCTGCTCCAGCGCAATATCCTCCACAAAATCCCCATACCGCATATACTCCAGATGCAGGGGAATCTTGGCATTTAACAGCGCCGTCACATATCCGCTGTAACGCTCTCCTGACACCTCCGCTATTTTCTGCCCGTTAATCATGCCGATCTTTTTATGCCCAAGCCCGATTAAATATTCCACTGCTTTTTGCGACGCCTTGACATTATCGATCGTGATATTGCACTGATACTTTCCCGACGCCTTGATATCGATCAGGGCGCATGGAATATCGCTGTTCATCACTTCCTTGTAATAAGGATCTCCGGTACGAAGCCCCGTCACCACGACTCCGCTTAAGTTCTTTTTTTTGCACAACTGCATAAAGCTTAATTTTTCCTGTTTTACGACATTCGTTACCAGCAGCATAAATTCGCATCCAAGCGCACTGCACTGCTGGAACAGCCCGTTAATCATCCCATAGACAAATCCGTTTTCGTCCTTTTCCTTCAATTCCGAGGTCAGCAAAGCGATCGTCGGCTCCGCCTTCCCGCCCATAGAACGCGCATTTGCATCCGGTGCGTAATCCAGCCTTTGCACTGCTTCCAATATCTTTTTTTTCGTTTTCTCGCTTACGTCTGAATATCCGTTCAGTGCGCGCGATACAGTTGTGATCGACACGCCTACTTCTCTTGCCACGTCCCTGATGCTGACTTTCCCTGTATTTGCTTTTTTCATACTCTTTCTCCATGATACTGTTATTGTAACCAAAAAAAGAGCGCCTGTAGGCTCTCCTTGTAGTCCCAGCCGTTACGAATGGTTGAAACATGTGTTTTTTTGGGCGGGGATTCGTTGGATGGTGGGACGCCGGAGGAAGGGGAGCGGGGCTTTCTTCCTGTTCCTTTTCCAGAATGTAAGGAGCCCTAAGCATTCTGTAGCTGCGTTATTGGCTGCGTCCGGGCGCGGCACCTAGTTCGCCCTTGCTGCGCAAGAAGCTAAAGGCTGCCGCTTGGCTTCGCCCCTGGTCTTTCTACAGAATGCTAAGGGCTCCTAACATTCTTCCAACGTCACAGGAAGAAAGCCCCGCTCCCC
>CAMUPC010000151.1 GCA_947090545.1 uncultured Eubacterium sp.
CCGGGGATATGGATTGTTCAACCGTCAAATCCTTTTGCATAAATAAATCTTCAAATGCTGTAAGGCGGTCATTTATGAGATTGCTAAGATTAAGATTGCTTTTTTTGCAAGTATAACCCGGAGTATCTAATCGGGATATTGTTAAAAGCTCTTGTACCATTTTTCCCAAAGTGTCCGTAATTTCCAAAGACTGTGCAAGATATGTTTCCCGGTCTTTATAGCGTCCCACTTGATAGAGCATACCTTGAAGCTGTCCTTTGATAATGGTGATAGGCGTTTTTAATTCATGGGAAGCTGCTGCAAAAAATTCTACCCGTTGTTTTTCAAGCCGCCTTTCCATGTCAATATCAGCTTGTAACTTTTGGTTGGCTTCCTGTAACTCTGAAAGAGCAGCCGCCAGTTTCTTTGATAGGTCATTTAAGCTATGAGAAAGCACCCCTATTTCGTCTGTACGGTTAGTAGGGCATAAACCGCTAAAATCCATATCAGCCATTTGCTTTGATAATTTGCTTATCTTTTTAATTGGCTTTGTCATATACCAAGTATAGAAAAAAGCTGCGATTACAGATACCAATAAAATAGTAACACTCAATATAGGCAGCGTTTTTTGAAGTGCTAAAACCACTTGACTTTCTTTATTAGTGTTTTTAGCAAGCAATAAAATATATGTTTCTGTGCTGTCTGCAAACGATATTTCATATTCTCCTGTCGTATCTGTGCTTTTATAATCATCAATTTTATTTCCAGTAAATTTATTTATGTCCGGCAGGGCTATTTCTTTGCCAGAGTTTTGGAATAGGTGAAAAGCAAACTCATTATCATACTGCCTTGTAAGAATATCATTATACCCTTGAATAAAATATTGTACTTCCTCTTTAGGAATATGAGATAATTCCTCTGATAGCATATCAGCCAATTCTTCCACTTCCGCTAAATCATGTGAATAAATATATGGGGCAAAGTGGGATATACACAAATATGTTACAGAGCAACAAACCACCATAAGTATTAATGTAATCAAAAAAACTTTGATCGACAATTTACTTTTAATCTTCTTTATCAATTCTATATCCCACCCCTCTAATCGTTTCTATGTAGTCAGCAGCACCAAGTTTTTTCCGTAAGTTCTTTATGTGTGTGTCAACAATCCGTTCTTCCCCGAAAAACTCATACTTCCAAAGTGTCTGTAACAGGTTTTGCCGCGTTAAAATTCTGCCTTTGTGTATCAGCAGTTCCCGCAGTATTTCAAACTCGCGGGGCGTTAAATCAATGCTTTCTTCCTTTGTATAAACCTTGTACCCCTCTAAATCCAGTGTTAAATCCTTATAGCTCATGGTCTGCGGAATATCATTCTGCTTTGATGAACGGCGTAGGACAGCGGCGATTTTCCGCAACAGTACAGGCATAGAAAACGGCTTTGTGATATAATCGTCAGCTTGCAAGTCCAAGCCTTTAAGCTGGTTCCCCTCGTCGTCTAATGCCGTAAGCATGATAATAGGCACATCTGATTTTTGCCGGATAACTTCGCAAACACCAAAACCGTCAATTTTGGGAAGCATAATATCAAGCAGTATCAAATCAAAGCTCTGTTCGGAATACTTCGCAAGGGCTTCTACACCGTCAGTCACCAGTACAACGCTATATCCCGCCTCCTGTATAAAATCATGCAGCAATGCCTGTATGGATAAATCATCCTCAACAATTAAAATTTTACTCATAGCGCACCTCCTAACCATGATTGTAACAGGGTAATTTGAATCTATTGTGTAGATTTGATTTTTTTATATTTTTTTGCCATATGTCACTCCATCTCCCTGAACGTGCCAGCCATTCCTCCCACAAGGCTCCACTGGCGCTGCATATAGGATTTCAGATTTTCCGTGCTTTGCTTATAAACCTCATAAACTATCTGCGGTTCATCAAAATTCTTCATGATTGCAGAAGCGGCGCAATACCCGCTCTCCATCCCTACCGATATGCCCTCCCCCATAGGGTTCAGAAACCCGGCGATTTCCCCGGCAAAAAGGATACGCCCCACACCATAGTCCACACGGCATCCCGGACGGATATGCGGCATCAGCCACTTCTCACCTTTGGTCTGCCTGCTGATACGCAGGTGGTGCTTTTCTTCCATATAGGCTATGAAGCGTCCATAATAATGGCTGATCTTTTCCGTATCTTTCACGGATACCCCAAGCACCAGCAGGTCATCCTTCACGTTGAACCATGCGTCATACTCCGACAGCTCCGGCTGCAGGTACGCATAGAAATAATGCGGGTCTAAATCTATGCCGCCCTCGTTGAATGTCTGGTAGGTGGTTATGTATCCGGGAACCTCCCCGGTAATCTTCCGTTTCAACATCCCCACAACGCCCTCGCAGTCTAAGACATACCTTGCGCTTTCCGTATAATTATTTTCCCCACGCAGGCTGACTTCCACAAAGCCGTCACGCTCCATGCAGGAGAGCGCCGCAACGCCATCCCTGACCTCTGCGCCGCTTTTTCCTGCCTTCCCTGCAAGCCATCCGTCAAAATGGCTGCGCCATACATTCAGCCCTTCCTGCTCAAAACGGTATTCCTTCCCTTTGTCATCCGTGAAGATCATGCCCCTGTTCTCTGTCGGGGTACACATGGCAGACTCCGGCACATCCTCCCCGAAATATGTCCTCATAAGCTCCATTGATTTCTTTATCAGAACGCCGGAACAGGATTTATACCTCGGCAACTTGAATTTCTCCACCAGAAGAACTTTATGGCCTTTTTCCGCTAAAGCCTTGGCCGCTGTGCATCCTGCAGGCCCGGCTCCGACCACTATCACATCATACATCCGCATATCTTCCTTTCCGCTGTTTCCTATTACTTCGGCAGAATACCGTTTCCTCTAAAGTAAAAATACCCTCTGAATTGTACCATAGAAATTTTCGGTTTAATACCCAATAGCACGAAACGACTATTTTCCGGGAATGAAAAGCATAAATTTACCAAAAGAAAACCTTTCTTTGGTCGATCTATTACTCGTTCCATAGCTTTGTGCGGTTTGAATAACTCCATCAACCAACGAATAAAATTCGACAATATCGCCAAATTTCAACAGCATTTGCATACAAACACGCAAAACTTTTAAACTATCACGCAAAACCCTATACTTTCACGCAAAACTCATACTATCACGCAAAAGTCGGCAGTTTTGCGTGATAGTATAAATCGCCACACTCACAGCCCTATCCAAAACGCAAAAAAGAGGAGCCCACCAGCCACTCCGGTGAACCCCTCTACGCTCAAAATCCCTTGATTTTGCGCCATTCTTCTATACTTTTGCCTGCGAGTACGAAAATTCCTATGGCATCAATTATTGATAGCCGCCTGGGCGGCTGTTAGATATTTTTTATCGCTTCCTGCACAAGACTCTGCCCCATTTAAACCTTTTAACGATTGCCTGCTATCGTTAAAAGGAGGTGCAAAATCGGAGGGCGAAACAGCTTCCGAAACGGAAAAAAGGCTCCAAAACCGAAAAAACAAAATGGCGGAATCCGTGAAAAGGCTTATTTTCAGGCATTTCAGCAATTTTGCATTGTATCAATTTCGGTGTTGCGATGTTTGTAGCCGCCACAAGCATAAAATCCGCCGGATAACAACAGTTTCCATGCAGCCTCGATATTTGGATCTTTTTTTCTTCCATCGGCTGGCGCAAAAGCTCCAGTGTCGATTTTTGAAACTCCGCCAGCTCGTCTAAAAACAAAACTCCTTTATGCGCCAGGGAAACTTCGCCCGGCTTTGGCAGCAGCCCGCCGCCGACCAGCCCCTGCGGTGTCACCGTATGGTGAGGGCTGCGAAACGGGCGCCTGTCTGTTATCTGGTTGCCATGCAGCAGCAGGCCGCTGACACTGTAGATCTTTGCAAGCTCCAATTGCTCCTGCCTGCACATCGGCGGCAGGATCGTAGGGATACGCTGCGCAATCATCGTCTTGCCCGCGCCCGGCGGCCCAATCATCAGCAGGTTGTGCATCCCGGCTGCCGCAATCTCGCTGGCACGGCGGACAAAGCGCTGTCCGTTAATCTGCGAAAAATCCGGCTCTGTTGCCGGATACTGCCTTTGTCTGTCTGATTCTTCCGGTGCCGCCAAGGTTCCATTCGTGTGCGGCTCCAAAGCAGCTTGTTTCCCGTTCAGATATGCAATCATCTCCTGAACCGACTGAACCGGGATAATCTGGATCTTTTGAATCAGGCACGCTTCCGCGCGGTTTTCAAATGGCACCATACAGCGCGTAAAGCCGTGCTCCTCGGCTTCGGCAACAATCGGAAGGATACCCTCAATTGGCTGCACCTTGCCGCTTAGCCCTATCTCCCCCACGATCAACAGTGCTTCCAGGCTTTCTGCGGGCACCATGCCAAGCGCCGCAAGGATCGCCGCCGCGACCGGAAGGTCAAATGCCGATCCTGTTTTTTTAATATTTGCCGGCGACAGGTTGACCGTAATGCGTTTTGCCGGAAGAAAATAGCCGCTGTTGCGCAGCGCCGCACGCACCCGCTCTCGCGCCTCCTTCACCTCCGACGCCAAAAAACCGACCATTTCAAACATCGGCATACCGTCGCTCACATCCGCCTCCACCTGTACGGGCAGGCTGTTCACGCCGCGGATAATTGCTGTAGATACAATACTATACAAATCATTCCTCCTGTTCTGTAATTTTGATAGTTTCATTTTGTTGGGGATACTGAATGCCGCGCTGATAAAAATGCGGCGTTTGAATATAGTACAACACAGAATGTATTGCAACATGGAAGCTGTTACAAAAAAGACCTGTTTATGATAACATAGAATCGGTTGAATGGGAAACGGTATTCCAATGGATTGCAGGAATTTCTTTCTGATCAGTCAGGCTCCTGCAATATGCCTGAACCATCTCTACCACGCTTAGAAAATCAATCGTATACTCATCCAGGCTGTCGGTATGAAGGTATTTCCTGCAATTGGCCAAATACCGTTCACTATGGAAAGACCTTACAATCAGGTCCGCATCATAATTTCTGAAAAAAGAACAGCAGATAAAAAACTCTTTGCCAAGCAGCGTCAGGCTGTATGCATAGTCCAGCGACAAGAAAAAATAAAACTTTTTAATCTTCATACCGGAAATGCTGATATTGTGCAACACACACCGGATTCCCTGAACAGGCGTTTGATTTGCCGCACGGAACTGAATGTAATACTTTTTGCCAGCCATTTCTTTTTGCAGAAATTCTGTAATTTTTTGGATCACATCAATTTCCTTAATATTTAATAGCGGGTGCAGCGTTAACGCTGTACAGTCCGCACCCGTATCCAATTGCAGCCATATGACATCCTCAAAACAGGCAGCATCCAAAAAAGCATAGAAATCGTCATGATCAAGTTCAAAATTAATCATTATCAATCACCTCTTCCGTATTATATAATCTCGCACCAAGGCTTGTCACTTTTGAGATTCCGCTCATTTTCCTGTACTTCGTACGGTCTACCGATGTATAATAGTAATTGTTCAGTTCTATATTCGCTTTTGGCGTCAGCGCATACGCCTTCACATACAAATACTTGCACTTCATTTTGAACACGGCAATCGTGCCGCAGTCAATCCGTTCTCCAACCCACCTTGCACGCAGCACTTTATAATCTTCGTCAAAAATGCGGATGCCGTTGACATCTTGATATGCCGGCATTTTAAATTCTTTTTGTTTTCTTTTAAAGATCATTTGTGTTTCTCCTTTCGATTGAAAAATTCCTCCTGGACGCGTTACTGGAATATACTGGATTTCATGCTTACAAAAAAGATGCTTCTATTGTAGCACATAATAGACGCAAAGGAAAGGTTTTTATACTAATTTTATTTTTCTTTTAGACAAAAAATCCCTGGACAGGCTTTGCAGGATGCACAGCCCGCCAGGAGTCTGCTGTATAAGCTCTCAGACGCCCCCGCTCTCCAGCTCGGCACGCATCTTTTCCAGTGCGCGTTTTTCAATCCGGCTGACATACGACCTTGAAATCCCAAGCCTTCCGGCGATCTGCTTCTGCGTCACAGGCTTATCGTCCTGCAAGCCGTAGCGCAGGACTACGATCTCAAGCTCCCTGTCGGTCAAAATCTGGGGCAGGCGCTTTTGCAAATAGCAAATCTTGCTGTTTTTATCCATCCGCTCCACAACGTCGGGTTCTTCACTCTCAATAATATCCATAAAATTGATCTGGTTTCCCTCTTTATCCGTACCGATCGGCTCATAAATGGACACCTCCCGCGCCACCTTGCGCCGGTTGCGCAAATGCATCAAAAGCTCATTGTCAATACATCTTGCCGCATAAGTTGACAATCTGGAGCCTTTTTCTGGATGAAACGTCATCACAGCCTTAATCAGCCCAATCGTCCCAATGGATATCATCTCTTCCATATCTTCATCCGCATTCTGGTACTTTTTTGCGATATGCGCCACCAGCCGCATATTATGCACAATCAACGTATTTCGGGCCTCAAGGCTTCCTCCCTGCATTTCTTCTAAAACTTTTTTCTCCTTCTGTATATCCAAAGGCGGCAAAAAAGTCTGCAAAATCGGCACCTCAAAGCCACTTTCTTATATTCTATGTAAAAAATTCTGCTTCGTGCCTTTCCAACTTTTAGATTTTATTGTATCATAGGTATTATGAAACGTATACTTACCTATCCCATTGGAGCAGATGCTGCCGGGCTCAGCATCTTACAATTTTTAAAACAACAGCATTATTCACGCACCGTCATTATCCAGCTAAAAAAGACAGAACGCGGCATCCTGGTTGACGGCGAATGGGCATATGTCAATCACGTACTGCAAAAAGGAGAACTTTTGGCCGTCCAGCTCATCGAACCAGGCGAACAGGAGGGATACCAGGCATCCGCGCCAGAGCTAAAACCAACGCCGCAGCACTTTTTAGTCGTCTATGAGGACGACGACCTGCTCGTTGCGAACAAGCCTGCCGGAATGCCCGTCCATCCTTCGATCGGGCACGACAAAGACACACTGTCAGGCGCAGTGTGTGATTATGCGCTGCAAAAGCACGAATCCTATCCGTTCCGCTGTATCAACCGTCTGGACCGGGATACGAGCGGCTTGACAATCATTGCGAAAAATGCTTACAGTAGCTGTATTTTATATGAGCAGATGCGTGAACGCACGATCCAGCGCACTTATTACGCAATCGCCGAAGGCGCCGTACCAAAAGAAGGCACGATCCATGCCCCGATTGCCCGCAAGGAGCATACGATCATAGAGCGCACCGTCAATCCTGCATCCGGCGAGCCTGCTGTTACCCATTTCCAGACGCTTGCCTATGGCGAGGGGCTTTCCTTTGTAAAGCTCTGGCTGGACACCGGGCGTACCCACCAGATCCGCGTGCATATGCGCCATATTGGGCATCCTCTCATCGGAGACTTTCTGTATAACCCCGGCGATTCCCGGATGAAGCGGCAGGCGCTCCATGCCGGGTTACTGTGCTTTGCACATCCGGTTACCGGACAGCCGATGCAGCTTTCTGCCCCGCTGCCGGCAGACATGCAAAAAGCCGCGGCAGCCTTTTTTCCGTCCCCTGTATGGCTGCAATCGCTATCTCTTGCATAGCTGCCGCAATTTTTCCATATGGTTATTCCTTAAAATATGCCGCCGGATATACTGAAACGTTTTTTCCTCTCCGTCCCTTGCCAGCATATGCAGAAGAATCTCCAACTGCTTTCTCGTGCTGTCATGCACAACCATATAGTGCTTGCGCTTTTCGTAGTACTCTAGCGGGTCTGTATCCTTGTATTTGTCCTTTCGGTAATTTTTGGACGCGCTGACGCGGTCTACGAACATCTCGGCGACATATTTTACCGGCATCTTCATGCCTGCGACATGCCTGCCGCCCGAGTCTGCGTCTGTAGTATAGTCGATCCAGTATTCCGCATGGTGCTTATTGCGCCCTTTGTGATGCAGCCATGCGGTTGAATACCCATATTTTTCCCGTTCCCCGTTATGCGGGCTCTGGTCGTCCCTAAAATAACGGATGCCAATACGCAGCTCCGGCCATGTATATTTGGACAGGTCATGCATCAGCCCCTGCCCGTACAGCCCCAGCCGGAAACAGCCCTGCATCACCAGCTTTTTATGATGGTTAATTGTTTTGATATGCCCTAGGGCATTGTGTATCACATGTATCACTGATTTCAAATATCCCTCCTGTAATCGTTTATTTCCGCGAAGTATTTCACTTTCCAACCAAAATCACGATTGCCTGCGGCGGCACTTCGATCTGGTGCTTTTTTTCTACCAGCTTTGGCGTTTCATAAAACGGCGTTTCTCTATCCGCCGTATCTGCTGCAACGTACCACCGCATCCTGCGCGGCAGCTTAGGCAGCGCCAGCGTCTGCGGCTGGACATGGAAGTTCAGCCCGATATACAGACAGTCATCTTCCGTCCCATCCGGGCGCACCGCATAAGCGCCATAATATAAAATCCCTGCGGCATGAGGACATAAGCTGCCTGAAGCGATCCAGGCATTTTCCCCATGATAAGACAGGTCCGGGTAGCCCTTTGACGCATAATCGCACATTTTCATCGGCAGGCGGCTCCTTAAAACCGGATGCTGCCTGCGGAACGCGATCATCTGCTGCACAAACCTTGCAAAAGGCGCGTTGCGCCTCCTGGCGCTCCAGTTGACCCATCCCGTTTGATTGTCCTGGCAGTAGCAATTGTTGTTGCCCTGCTGGGAATTGCCAAATTCATCCCCAGCCATCAGAAGCGGCACCCCCTGTCCGATCATCATAAGCACAACCGCATTACGCATCTGCTTTTTACGGTACTCCAAAATACTCCGCTTACGCGTCACACCCTCCACGCCGCCATTGCAGCTAAAATTCCAGGCAAGCCCGTCCTGGTTATCCTCTCCGTTTTCTTCATTATGCTTATCGTTATAGCTAAATAAATCGGCAAGCGTAAATCCATTGCTGCCGGCAACAAAATTCACAAACCCGAATACCTCGTTCTGGCGCTTTAGCTGGTTTAGCAGTTCCGCCATGTTTCCACGGTTGCAGCTTAACAGCTTGCGTGACGCATACAAAAAATCGTCGTTGTATACAAATAAATGCGGGTAAGACGGCGTTTCTTTAAACAACCGGCTGGTGAATGCTTCTGCAAACAGCTTTGTCCGCCGCAAAATCAAATCCTGCGCCATTGCATCCACAGACAGCGCGGCACCCAGCAGGTGAAAGCCGTCCACATGGTATTCCATCACCCAATAGCGCAGGATCTCAACCGCGATATTCAGGTTCATTTTTTCATCAAAATACATCTCCAAAATGCATTCCATCTGGTTTTTATGCAGCTCGCGGATCAGCTTTTTTAATTCCACGGACGGTTCGTCAGAGGCCGCATACGAAGCCTTCGGCGCATAGTAATCCCCTGGCACATACCCCCAGCAGTTGATTTTATACGGCGGCGTGCGAACCTCTTCCAGTAAAAATCCTTCCTTTGCATTCTCACTCCAGTTTTCCACATTCCATGCCGCAGCTTCCTGAACCATCAGCTCTTCAAACTCATAGACAGGCATCAGCTCCAGGGAGGTCACGCCAAGCTCCTTCAAATAAGGAATTTTATCGATTACCCCTGCAAATGTCCCTTTTTTTCTGCCAAGAGCGCCGCCGTCCATGGTAAAGCTGCGTACATTCAGCTTATACATCACCATCTGCTCTCTTGGAACCTCAGGAAACCGGTCGCCGCACCAGTCAAATTCCGCAAAATCAAACCCCGCACGCACCTGGCAGCCCCCGTGCAGGCGTCCTGGATCTGCCCACTTCTCCCGCCCGATTACTTTACGGGCGTGGCGGTCAAATACGAGCTTTCCGTCAAATTCATAGTTATACTTGAATTTTTTCCACTTTAGCCCGCGAATGCCGACGGAGCGCAGCGCTCCGATACAGTACGCATCTGGTACTGGGATTTTGATTTGTTCTTCGTTTTCTGTATACAGCAAAATTGCGCACTTTTTCTCTTTTTCGCCTTCAAATGTAAAATAAACGGTATCTGCCATTTTGGATACACCGATTTTCGCATAATTTCCTTCAATGATTGTATATTCCATATCTATTCCGCCTTCTCCTGTATGCCTGTTAACTGGAACTGAATCCTGTATCTTATGTATCCTAAGGAACTTTACTTGGTTGTTTCTGAGTTGTTGCAGGGCGCTGGAGGGACGCTGGAGGGACGCTGGAGGGACGCTGGGAGAGGGGATTGGCACGTCCTGGCGGCGTCCGTTCCAGAAGGTTAAGAAGCCCTAGGCATCCTGCGGTTACGCTGAGGCACCGTCCGGGCGCGGCACCTAGTT
>CAMUPC010000152.1 GCA_947090545.1 uncultured Eubacterium sp.
AGCGTAACCGCAGGATGCTTAGGGCTCCTTACATTTTGGAACCGGAACAGAAAGCCAGCCCCGCTCCCCTTCCTCCAGCGTCCTCACATGAACAAACTTGAACAGCCTTTTGCACCTCAAAAATTCTGACATCCATCCCAGCTCCCATCCTGTTTCCCAAATCGCAAACATTGTTTCCAGAAAAAAACAACAATCATCCTTCCGGTTGACGATTCCAAAATAATTGTTTATAATTACCGGGTGCAGCATCTTCCAATAATTACAATAACTCAAAAAAGATCGGAGGTTCTCATGATACTTTCGTGTCAAAATATAACAAAATCCTTCGGAGGCGACGTCGTCATCAAACACGCGTCCTTCCACATTGAAGAGCATGAAAAAGCCGCAATTGTCGGCATTAACGGCGCCGGAAAATCGACGCTTTTAAAAATGATCGTAGGAGAGCTGGAACCGGACGAAGGAATCATTGCCGTCTCAAAAGACAAGACCGTCGGCTACCTTGCCCAAAACGAAGTTATCGACAGTACACGTACCATTTATGGAGAAGTCCTCTCAGCAAAACAGCCTGTGATCGATATGGAGCAGGAGATCCGCCAAATGGAAGGGAGGATGGACAAAGTTCCCGAACAGGAGCTGGAAGCGTTTATGGAAAAATATGAACGGCTGGTCCATCAGTTTGAGCTTGCTGACGGCTATACGTACCGCAGTGAGGTGACGGGTGTTTTAATCGGCCTTGGCTTTTCGGAAGCGGATTTTTCCAAAACGCAGGCGGAATTGTCAGGCGGGCAAAAGACCCGTGCCGCCCTGTGCAGGCTGCTTGTTACGAAGCCGGATCTTTTGCTGCTCGATGAGCCGACCAACCATTTGGATATGGAGTCGATTGGGTGGCTGGAAAATTATCTGCTTAATTATAAAGGAGCGGTGCTGATCGTTTCGCATGACCGCTATTTTATGGATAAAATCGTATCTAAGGTTATTGAGGTATTTAGGCACCAGGCAAACAGCTATACCGGCAATTATACCGCGTACGCCCAAAAGAAAGCACAGGTGCGCGCGGCAGAGCTTCGTGCCTACTATAACCAGCAGCAGGAGATCAAGCATCAGGAAGAGGTGATCGCCAAGCTAAAATCGTTTAACCGGGAAAAATCGATCAAGCGTGCGGAAAGCAGAGAAAAGCTGTTGGATAAAATGCAGCGGCTGGACAAGCCTGTGGATGAGCTTACAGAGATCCATCTGCGCCTTACGCCGTCCGTGACAAGCGGAAATGACGTGATCCGCGTAGAGCACCTGGCGAAATCGTTTGACGGCAAAAAATTGTTTGAACAGGTTGACTTTTCGATTTTCCGGGGCGAGCGTGTGGCTCTGATTGGAAATAACGGCACCGGAAAGACGACGATCTTAAAGATTTTGAATGAAATGCTGCCCGCGGACGCGGGGGAGATTACGCTCGGAACCAATGTACAGATTGGCTATTATGACCAGGAGCATCAGGTGCTGCATCCACAAAAAACACTGTTTGAAGAAATCTCGGACGATTATCCGCACCTTACCAATACGCAGATTCGGAATGTACTTGCAGCGTTTTTATTTACCAACGATGATGTGTTCAAGCGCATCGGGGATCTAAGCGGCGGGGAACGCGGCAGGGTATCGCTGGCAAAGCTGATGCTGTCAGAAGCAAATTTTTTGATTTTAGACGAGCCGACCAACCATCTGGACATTACGTCAAAGGAAATATTGGAAAACGCGCTCGTTCATTATGAAGGCACCGTGTTCTTCGTCTCTCATGACCGCTATTTTATTAACCGGACGGCAACCAGGATTTTAGACCTGCATGAACAGCAGGTGTTTAATTATATCGGCAATTACGACTACTATCTGGAAAAACGGGACGTCCAGCGCGCGTCGCAGCTTTTGCCCAAAATAAACGCGGGCGCGGCTGCACAGGCGGCTGTCACAGATGCTGCGGCGGCTTCGGCAAAAGCAGAAACCGGCGGCAGGGAGGACTGGAAGCAAAAAAAGATGCAGCAGGCGGCGCAGCGGAAAATCGAGCAGGAGCTGCGTAAGGTGGAAGAGCGCATTGAAACGCTGGAAACAGAGAAGCAGGAATTGGAGGAGGAGATGGCAGACCCCAAGGTTGCCGTAGTTTCCGCAAAAGTGATGGAGCTGCATTCCCAGCTTGTACAAAAGGACGAAGAGCTGGAAGCACTTTACGAAAAATGGGAAGAATTGACAAATGCGTAAGATATCTTTATAATTTAAGGGGTATACATTGAGAACGAAGGTAAGGGGAAACAGTATTGGGAAAAGAGATTTCGCAGGCGGTGATCCGCAGGATGCCGCGCTATTATCGTTACTTAGGAGATTTGCTTGATGAAGGAGTCGAAAGGATATCTTCCAATGAACTGAGTGAAAAAATGAAAGTCACTGCTTCCCAGATCCGTCAGGACTTAAATAATTTCGGCGGGTTCGGGCAGCAGGGCTATGGCTATAACGTACAGTACCTGTATGACGAGATCGGCAGGATCTTAGGCTTGCAGCAGCAGCACAACATTATTGTGATCGGCGCCGGGAATCTGGGGCAGGCATTGGCAAATTACAGCAAATTTGAAAAACTGGGCTTTATGATTATCGGGCTGTTTGACGTAAACCCCGGCCTTTTAGGGCATTCGCTTCGGGGCATCCCGATTATGATGCTCGATGACCTGGAGGCGTTTGCAGGCGAAAACCAAATCGATATTGCAGCGCTTACGATGCCCAAGCATTCGGCGGACTCGGTGGCAAACCGGCTGGTGAAGCTGGGCATTCGTGCG
The DNA here is from genome assembly GCA_947090545.1 of uncultured Eubacterium sp. Lineage (GTDB taxonomy): Bacteria > Bacillota > Clostridia > Lachnospirales > Lachnospiraceae > Eubacterium_J. Next base: position 2,814 of record CAMUPC010000152.1, read on the forward strand.
ATCTGGAATTTTGCCCATGTAGACCTGGACTTGATGGATAAAAATGTAGTCGTGGAAAATGTACATTTATCAGACAGCCTGATGCAGCTTTCTTATAATATGCTCCAAAGCAGCCAGGATCTGTAAACAGCGCGGCATAAAACAGAAAGGAAAGACGATGCAGTGGATTGTAACAAGTGAAGAAATGAAAGCGTTAGACCGCACAACAATCGAACACTTCCAAGTCCCTTCGATTGTCCTGATGGAGCGCGCGGCGCTTTGCTTTACAAAAGAGGTAATCAAAAAAGTACCATGCGGGCATATCCTTGCCGTGTGCGGCAATGGCAACAACGGCGCGGACGGGCTTGCGGCTGCGCGGCTTTTGCATCAAAAAGGGTATGAGGTTACGGTTGTCCAGGCTATGGACAATGGAAGGCGTACCAAAGAGAATCAGCTCCAGCGGGATATTCTAAAGCGGTATGGCATACATATTACAGAGCAGCTCCCGAAGGAGCAGCGCTTTGACTGTGTGGCTGACGCCCTGTTCGGCGTCGGGCTGTCCAGGGAGCCAAAGGGAATGTACGCGGAGTGGATATCTTATATGAATGCGTGCAGCGGCTTGAAAGCGGCAATCGACATGCCAAGCGGCGTATCCAGTGACAACGGAGAAGCCTATGGCACTGCCTTTTACGCGGATCTTACAGTTACTTTTGCCTATACAAAGGCAGGGCAGCTCTTATATCCGGGGCGGATGCTCTGCGGGGAGCTTGTTACAGCCGATATCGGGATTACGGATGCAAGCTTTCTGCACCAAAAGCCGTCCGCCTTTACCTATGACATGACAGACTTAAAACGGATACCTCCCCGGCATCCAAGAGGGAATAAAGGGACGTTCGGGCATGTGCTTGCCGTGGCAGGCAGCAAAAATATGGCTGGCGCCGCCTTGTTTTGCGCGCAGGCAGCTTACTGTACGGGCTGCGGGCTTGTAAAGATCTATACGGAAAAGGAAAACCGCGTGATGTTGCAGAGCACGCTGCCGGAAGCGATTTTATCGGTATATCAGGACGATTTGCCGCAGGATGACAGCAAGACGCTAAGCGCACAGATCGCCGCGGGTTTGGATGCATCCCTGGAGGAAGCCATACACTGGGCGGATGTAATTATTTTAGGGCCTGGAATCGGGCAGGGCAAAAAAGCGCGGCAAATCGTAGCGCAGGTTATGAAACAGGCTGCCGTTCCGGTCGTCGCAGATGCGGACGCTTTAAATATCCTTGCCGAACACCTGGATTTGCTGAAACAGGCTTTTGCGCCGCTTGTTATTACCCCGCATTTGGGCGAAATGGCAAGGCTTTGCAAAACAGACACAAATGCCCTGAAACAGTCGGTACGACAGGCGGCAGAGCAGTTTGCAAAAACATACGGGCTGACCTGTGTCTTAAAGGATGCTACGACCGTTACGGCTGGCGCGGGCGGCACCAGCTTTCAGACGGCAGGATGCAGCGCGATGGCAAAGGGCGGCAGCGGCGATGTGCTTGCCGGGATCATTGCGGGGCTGATCGCACAGGGCATGGTACCGGAGGAAGCCGCGCATCTGGGCGTCTATGTGCACGGGCTTGCCGGAAGCCGCGCCGCACGCATTAAAGGCAGCTACAGCGTGCTCGCCAGAGACCTTATCGACGCGGTCGGCGCTGTGATGGAATGCAGGGAAGAGTCAGAAGAAGAGACAAAAACAATACCAATTACTGGAAGAAGGGCAACTGTATGAATACCTACCGCCGCGTATATGCAAAAATCGATCTGGACGCGATCCTAAATAATGTAAAAGAAATCCGAAGGCTGATCCGGGCGGATTCCAAAATCATCGCTGTTATAAAAGCAAACGGGTACGGGCACGGCGCGCGGCAAATTGCCGCTACGCTCGAACCATTGGAAGAGATTTATGGTTTTGCTGTTGCAACCGCGGAAGAAGCGCTGGAGCTTCGCGAACATGGGATCAAAAAACCGATCCTGATTCTTGGATATGTCTTTACGGAGCACGCGCCAATGCTTGTTGCGCATGACATCCGCCCTGCTGTATTTACAATGGAAGCGGCAGAGCAATTGTCAAAAGCAGCCGGGGCGCTTGGCAAAGATATTTCCATACATATTAAAATCGATACGGGCATGAGCCGTATCGGGATGCAGGTTTGTAAAGAGAGCGCCGTTTTGGTTGCTCAGATCGCAGCGCTGCCGCATATTAATGTAGAAGGCGTGTTTACGCATTTTGCCAGGGCAGACGAGGCGGATAAAACGCCGACCAGCCAGCAGCTTGCAAAGTTTCACCAGATGGCAGGCATGATCGAACAGGAAGGCGTTGCGATCCCGTACCGCCACTGTGCAAACAGCGCCAGCATTATCGACCTGCCGCAGACGGATCTTGGGCTGGTAAGGGCAGGCATTATTTTATATGGCTTATGGCCTTCAAGCCAGGTGAAAAAGGAGCGGATTCACCTGGAGCCTGCATTGGAGCTGGTCAGCCATATCGTTTGCGTGAAACAGCTTCCCGCGGGCAGGAGTATTTCTTATGGCGGTACTTATACACTCACAGAGCAGCGTACCATTGCGACCGTTCCGGTCGGCTATGGAGACGGATATCCAAGAAGCTTATCCAATACAGGATACGTGCTGATCCATGGAAAACGCGCGCCGATTGTCGGCAGGGTATGTATGGATCAGTTTATGGTAGATGTTACGGATCTGCCTGGTGCAGCCATCGGTGACCGGGTAGTACTGGCTGGCAGGGACGGGGAAGAGAGCCTCACCCTGGAAAAGCTGGGGGAGTTGTCCGGCAGGTTCAACTATGAATTTGCCTGCGGATTATCCGGGCGGATTCCAAGAGTTTATGTGCAAAATGGCAATCCTTTAGGAAAACTCCCAAAATAACATGCATACACTCGATAAAACTGGTAATACTCACCGTATAACCTATTTTGTGGAGTGAAAGAGATGTTAATTAGACGAGGAGATATTTATTACGCAGACTTAAGGCCGGTCGTCGGCTCCGAACAGGGCGGGGTGCGTCCGGTACTGATTATTCAAAACGATGTGGGCAACCTGCACAGCCCGACCGTTATCTGTGCAGCCATTACCTCACAGATGAACAAGGCGAAGCTGCCGACCCATGTGGAGCTTTCCAGCAGCCAGTACGCGCTGGTCAAAGATTCCGTGATCTTATTAGAGCAGCTTCGTACGATTGATAAAAGACGCCTCAAAGACAAAGTCTGCCACCTGGACGGAGACGTAATGAAAAAAATTGAAAAAGCGCTATGTATCAGCCTGCAATTAGCCGCTACATAGCTTGACGTAATCATACAGAAATGATATTTTATTAATAGAGCAAAAGACTGCAAATACGATTTACAAAAAGGAGAGAGATTTATGGACGATGGCGCGAGTCCCAAGTTAACCTACGCAGAAAAAAACAATTGGTTCAGTGATTTTTTAAAAAAGCTGAACCGCAGAAACGCAGACAAGGTCACGGAACAAGAGATTATTTCCATGGTCAATGAAGGGCAGGAAACAGGTGTCTTACAGGCAAACGAAGTAGAGATGATCCAAAATATTTTTGAGTTTACCGACAAAGAAGCAAAGGATATTATGACGCACCGGTCTAATATCTGCGCGTTAGACGGCACGATTTCCCTACAGGAAGCATTAGACCGTGTGCTGGCAGAGCCATATTCCAGATTTCCGGTATACCTGGACGATATTGACAATATTATCGGTATCCTACATATCAAGGAAATTATGGCGTTCAGCAGAAAAGACGGTTATTTAAGCTGGAAGATTAAAGACATTGACGGGCTGTTTTCCAAAGTCGAGTTTATCCCCGAGACACGAAAGATCAGCGACCTGTTCCAGAAGATGCAGGCAAAAAAGGCGCATCTGGTCATTGTCGTGGACGAATACGGGCAAACGTCAGGGCTGGTTGCCCTGGAGGATATATTAGAAGAGATTGTCGGCAATATCTTTGACGAGCATGATAAGGAGCGCAGGCTGATTGAGACGCAGCCGGGCGGCAGCTTTGTGATGCACGGGATGGCGGCGTTTGACGATGTGACGGATGTGCTTGGCATCGAATCCCCGGAAGAATACGATACGCTAAACGGCTTTCTGATCTCGATGATCGACCGGATTCCGGCGGACGGGGAGGATTTTAGCGTCTGCTATGAAGGATACCGCTTCCATGTCACAAACGTAGAAAATAAAATGATACAAAAAGTGCATGTCAGCAGGGAATAACTTTCGCAATTTGCCGACTGGCGGGCTTTTTGTCCTTGTCATCCTGCGGATAAAATGATAAAATAATAAAAATAGATTATTGCACCGGAACTTTAACAGAAAAGAGGATAAAATATGTCAGGACATTCCAAATTTGCAAATATCAAGCATAAAAAAGAAAAAAATGATGCTGCAAAGGGAAAAACATTTACAATGATCGGCAGGGAAATTGCAATCGCTGTCAAAGAAGGCGGCCCGGACCCGGCAAATAATTCCAAGCTGCGTGATGTAATCGCAAAAGCGAAGGCAAACAATATGCCAAACGATACGATCGACCGGGGCATTAAAAAGGCAGCCGGAGATTCCGGCAATGTCAACTACGAAGTCGTAACTTATGAAGGCTACGGGCCGGGCGGCACCGCGATTATCGTAGACGCGCTGACCGATAACAAAAACCGTACGGCGGCAAATGTACGCAACTGCTTTTCCAAAGGGCAGGGGAGCATTGGCACGCAGGGCTGTGTTTCGTATATGTTTGACAAAAAAGGGCAGATCATTATCGATAAAGAAGAGTGCGATATGGAAGCGGATGACCTTATGATGTCAGCGCTTGACGCCGGAGCCGAGGACTTTTCAGAAGAAGAGGACAGCTTTGAGATCACAACAGATCCTGCGGATTTTGCCGCTGTACGCGATGCGCTGCTCGAGCTTGGCATTGCAATGACACAGGCAGAAGTGACGATGATCCCGCAGACCTATGTGACCGTAGAAGGCGAAGCAGATCTTGCAAATCTCCAAAAGATTCTGGATATGCTGGAAGAAGACGATGATGTGCAGACCGTGTATCACAACTGGGATGAATAATGCTACAATCACGGTTTCATCAAATATTACTATTAATGAAAAATAACGGAGGAGCTATTTATGAAAAAAATACTTTTTGCAGCATCTGAATGCGTGCCTTTTATTAAGACCGGGGGACTGGCAGATGTATGCGGGGCGTTGCCAAAGGAATTTGACAAAGAATACTGGGACGTGCGTGTCGTAATCCCAAATTATACATGTATTCCTGAACAATTCAGAAACCAGTTTCAGTATGTGACCCATTTTTATATGGGAACCGGGCCGATGCTTCCAGAAAAGTATGTCGGCGTCTTAACCTATGAGATGGACGGCGTTACTTATTATTTTATCGACAACCAGGAATATTTTAACTGCGCCGTTCCTTACGGTGATATCCGCTATGACATTGAAAAATTTATTTTCTTTGACAAAGCAGTGCTGTCAATGTTAAAAGCGATCGATTTCCAGCCAGACCTTGTGCACTGCCACGACTGGCAGACGGGCCTGATTCCGGTTTATCTGAAAAATGAATTCCAGGGCGACATGTTCTACTGGGGCATGAAATCCATTATGACAATCCACAACTTAAAGTTCCAGGGCATCTGGGATAAAAAAGTGTTCCAGGGCTTAAGCGGGCTTACCAACAACCTGTTTGTACCGGATAAGCTGGAGTTTAACAAAGACGCCAGCATGTTAAAGGGCGGCTTGGTATACGCGGATTATATTACAACAGTCAGCGATACATACGCACAGGAAATCCAGACCTCTTATTACGGGGAAGGCTTAGACGGCTTATTATCCGCAAGACATATGGATATGCAGGGGATTGTAAACGGCATTGATTATGATATTTACAATCCAGCGACAGATCCAAAAATCTACTGCAATTATGACGCAAGCAACTGGCGCAAGAAAAAAGTCAACAACAAGATCAAGCTTCAGGAAGAGCTGGGGCTTGCCGTAGATAAAAAGAAATTTATGATCGGTTTAATTTCCCGCCTGACCGACCAAAAAGGGCTTGACCTGATTAACTATGTGATTGACCGTATCGTAGACGATTATACACAGCTTGTTGTGATCGGAACCGGAGATCCTGCGTATGAAAATATGTTCCGCCATTATGCATGGAAGTACGGCGACCGCGTATCTGCGAACATCTGCTATTCAGACGACCTGGCGCACAAGCTGTACGCCGCCGCGGACGCGTTTTTAATGCCGTCCCAGTTCGAGCCATGCGGACTGACACAGCTTATCTCATTCCGTTACGGCACCGCTCCAATCGTACGCGAGACAGGCGGCTTAAAGGATACGGTAGAGCCGTTTAATGAATACGAGGACAGCGGAGACGGCTTCTCGTTCTCTAACTACAATGGAGAAGAGATGTTAAATGTTATCAACTATGCGAAGAAAGTATTTTATGATATGAAAAAAGACTGGAACCATATGGTTGACCGTGGTATGGCGAAAGATTTTTCTTGGAATGCGTCGAAGTTTAAATATGAAGGGCTTTATAATTTCCTGATTGGGGATAAATAGATAGATACAAAAGGGATTGGAGGTTTCCGGTCCTTTTTGTTGTGCTGGGGGACGCCGGGCGAGGGAATTGGCACGTCCTGGCTGCCGTCCGTTCCAGAAGGTTAAGAATCCCTAGGCATCCTGCGGTAACGTTATTGGCTGCGTCCGGGCGCGGCACCTAGTTCGCCCTGGCTAAACGCCAGCAGCTAAAGGTGCCGCTTGGCTTCGCCCCTGTTCTTTCAGCAGGATGCCAAGGGCTTCTAAACCTTCTTCCAAGGCCGCAGCCAGGACGTGCCAATTCCCTCGCCCGGCTGGTTTTTCAGTGCTCTGCGTAAAAAAGCGGTGCATGTTGTACGGTGATCTTTTTGCAGAATCGTGTTCCTTTGCATCACTGGAGTTGAATCAGGATGTGCGGTACTTAATTTCTGATAAAGCTTCTGACTTGATAACTAGACGATTGATGGCGAGCCTGTATCATGGATGAAATTTATAATGTATATTTAATTTATAGCCTGCAATAACCAGCCGGAGGAAGGGGAACGGAGCTTGTCTCCTGCGACTTTGAAAAAAATAGTTGCTAATAAATTAGAGCCTGCGAGAACCAATCGGAGGAAAGGGAACGGAGCTTGCCTCCTGTGATTTTGAAAAAAATAGTTGCTAATTAAATTAGAGCCTGCAATAACCAGCCGGAGGAAGGGGGAGCGAAGCTTACTTCCTGCGACTTTGAAGAAAATAGTTGCTAATTAAATTAGAGCCTGCGAAAACCAGCCGGAGGAAGGGGAGCGGGGCTTGCTTCCTGTGACTGTGGAAAAATGTTAGGAGCCCTTAGCCTCCTGCTCGATTACATAGGGGCGAAGCCAAGCGGCACCTTTAGCTGCTGGCGGAACG
>CAMUPC010000153.1 GCA_947090545.1 uncultured Eubacterium sp.
GGGGCTGGCTTCCTGTGACTATGGAAAAATGTTAGGAGCCCTTAGTATCCTGCTCTAAAAAAGCAGGGGCGAAGCCAAGCGGCACCTTTAGCTGCTGGCTGTAAGCCAGGGCGAACTAGGTGCCGCGCCCGGACGGTGCCTCAGCGTAAACGCAGGATGCTTAGGGCTCCTTACATTTTGGAATCGGAACAGGAAGCCAGCCCCGTTCCCCTCCCTCCAGCGTCCCTCCATCAAAACCCCCACACTCGATCACACCACCGCTTTCATCCCGCACACCTAATTTTTCGCCCCAGTCGACGCAATCCCCGCCACATAATATTTTTGCAGCATCAGAAAAATCACAAGCACCGGAATCGTTACAATCGTAAGCCCCGCCATCACATTGCCATAATTAACCGGAGAAATACTAAACAAGCTGCTTAACGCCATCTGGATCGTCTGCTTGTTCGTATCCGAAATCACCATTACCGGCCACACAAAATCATTCCACATCGCGATAAATACAAGGATCGTAACGGTCGCATAGATCGGCTTTGCAAGCGGCACGATCAACTGGAAAAATGTCCGCAGCGCGCTCGCGCCGTCCAACTTTGCAGCCTCCTCGATGCTTTCCGGGATGCCGAGAAAATTCTGGCGGAATAAGAAAATATACATCGGGCTTGCGATTGCCGGAAGGATCAGCGCCGCATAGGAATCTGCCAACCCCATTTTATAAATAATGGAAAACTGCGGCAGCATAACGGTCTGCGCCGGAATCACCATAACTGCAAGCAGCATGGAAAAGATGATATTTTTTCCCGGAAACTTTAACCGTGCAAACGCATAGCCAGCCATAGAATTAACGATCAGCCCCAGGATAATCGCTACTACGATATATGAAAATGAGTTGAGCATCGCTTTTGCCAGAGGAATCCGTGCGAGCACTTCTTTATAATTGAAAAACACATCCGCATGGAACGACGGCAGGAAGGCACGAATGCCGCTGATATCGGAAAAAATGCCCGCATCATCCTTAAAAGAACTGACCACCATCCAAATCAGCGGAAACATAAAGATCACCGCAATCACGGTCAGCAGCACATACATCACCGCTTTGTCGCGGGTGCTCATTTTTTTCTCCATTTTTTCTTCTCCTTTCGCCTGCTAATCTTCATTGCTCTTTGATGTTATTTTATTTTGAATCAGCGATATTACAAGCACGATTACGGTAAATACGAGCGCCATCGCTGAACCGTAGCCCATCATGTTGTAGCGAAATCCCGTCTGGTAGATCTCGTATACAATCGTCATTGTTGCATTCTGCGGGCCGCCACCGGTCATCATCATCGGCTGGATAATTAACTGGAACGCGCTGACTACAATATTTAGCGATACAAACACTGCGATGTTTTTAAGCCCAGGCAGTGTGATATGGATAAACTGCTGGATCTTCGCAGCGCCGTCCATCTCAGCCGCTTCATACAGATGCACCGGGATATCTTGCAAGCCGGACAGAAAAATCATCATCTGGAACCCGCAGCCCTGCCATGCCGACAGGATCACAATGCATAGCATCGCCGTTTTCGGGTCATTTAAAAACTTAAACGGCCCAAGCCCCACACTTCCAAGCAGTGCGTTTAAAAGCCCGTTGTTTGGATTGTAAATATACGTCCATAGAATCGACACAACTACGAGCGAGAGCACGGTCGGCGCAAAAAACGCCAGGCGGTAAACGGAAATGCCCCGCATCTTGCGGTTGATTAATAGCGCCAGCCCAAGCGCCAGGCAAACCTGCAATGGCACGACTAACAGGACAAACACAAACGTATTGATAATACTTTTATGAAATACGGTATCCTTCATCAGTTTGGAAAAATTTGCAAGTCCCACAAACTCCATCTGCTGCGGCTTTAAAATATTGTAATTCGTAAAGCTGTAGCCAAGCGTCAACAGAAACGGAACAAGCAGAAAAACGGTTAAAAGGATGACTGCCGGGGCGATAAACGCAAGCCCCGTCAGGTTTTCCTTATTTAATTTTTTCATCCAACTCCCCCTCTTTTCTACTGCATATCTGTCTGGAAATTGTACTGGTTAACCGCCTCATCCAAGGCTTCCTTCACATCCATGCCCGTAAGCACGTTCTGTACCGCTGTGGCAAACTGGCTGCTTAAGATCGCGTAATTGACCGATACCGGCCTTGCCTTTGCGGTGTTTGCAAGCTGGTATTTAAAGACAGCAAGCTCATTGTCAAACGCTTCGATCCCTGCAAACGCAGACTGTCTTGCAGGCGGCATCGCATTCGCCCCATACATCCTCGCACTTGCATCCTTGCTGGTCATAAAGCGCACCAGCTCTGCCGCGCCCTCTTTTTTCTCCTCCGCACAGTTGCCGGAAACTGCAAACGTCCACGAGCCACATGCCGATACCGCCTCAGAGCTTTCGTCGTATTTTGCCATCGGCATCAATCCCCAGTTAATGTCAAATTTTGCCAGGTTGCCCGGCTCCCAGGAGCCTGTCAGCGCCATTGCCGCCTGCCCAAGCTCAAAGCTGTTTTCCGCAGGCGTCGCGCTCGCGTATCCTGAATCCGTCATTTCTTTCAGCCAGCTTAGCAGGTTTACGGTTTTCTCGCTGTTTAAATACCCGTCGGCAACTAGCCCGTCCTCAGAAACTACATTGCCGCCCTGGGACTGCACAAGCGGAAGGAAGAAATACATAAGCGTCTCGTCCTTTGCATCCAATGACATCGTAATTCCGTAGCAGTCATCCGTCGTCAGCTTTTTCGCCGCTTCCGTCAGCTCGTCAAGCGTCCAAGGGTCCTCCGCCGTCGCAGGCATAATCGAAGCCGCCTCGAACATGTCTTTATTGTAAAAAATCCCGACCGAAGAATCCATCGCTCCAAGCGTATACAGCTTGCCGTCGTACGTTCCCTGCTGGATAATCGAAGGGTTGTAATCCGAAAGCTCTTCCTCGGTAAAATACTCATCAATCGGCACAATCGCCCCGGCATCCGCATACTGCGCTACCGTAACGCCGTCCACCGTATATACATCCGGCAAGCCGCCGTTGGAAATCGCCGCGTTGACCTTGTCGTCATATCCGCCCGCATCGCCTGAACGGGCAATCTGTGAAATTGTCGCATGGTATGTTCCGGCATATTTCTCATTAAACTCCTCTACCAAGGCACCGTACAGCTTGCCTTCCTCGCTGCTGTCCGTTTCATGCACCCAGATCGACAGCTCCGTGGAGCCGTCCGCCGCCGTCTGTGCTCCGCTGCCTTCTCCCGCGTTGTTTGCGCTGCCTTCCTTGCCGCCGCAGCCTGCCAGCATGGATGCCAGCATCGTACCTGCAAGTAACATGCTCATCGCTTTCTTTTTCATAAAATCCTCCTTCTTTTTTGACAGACTGGGAATACTGCACTGCTGCTTTTTCTTTATCAATGCTTCTGCGTGTACAAACCAATCTGCCGTTGTTTTGTTTGATTTGCTGTTATGTACTTTTTTGTTTGAATCGATTCATTTTTTGAAGATTTTTTTGCATCTGCGATCGTTCAAAAAACAGGGCGCTTGGTTTTAATGCTGTTTGCTGTTTTTGTATTATAGCAGATGCACAAATCTTTAAAACTTGAATCGTTTCATTTCGTGTTTCTATTGTAATAAATATATGATAAAGTGTCAATCATTTTTCTCTTATTTTTTATTTTTATAAAAAGTTAACAAAAATTGGATTTGCTTTTATGCAGAATGCATAATTGAAGTGCTTTTGATGAGGGGATGCTGCTGCGGGAATGGGGACGGTTTAGAGCATGTGGTGCGTTTATTGAAGAGGGGACGCTGTGAGAAGGGATGGGCACGCCCTGTCTAAATTGCCGTCCCGTGCATATTTCACCTCAATCACAATCCCCATCGGTTCCTCATCATCGTCGATTTCCACCAGGATATCCGCGTACCTCTCTCCGTTTTCCGGCATGGCATTTGCACTCGACCTAAGAAGCGCACAGTAATTAATCACATCCCGGGGCAATATACTTCCACATTCCCAAACCGATAGCCGTCATACCATTCTTTTACTGCACCATATTTTTCAGACATGTCATAATAGCCCAGAAGCTGTTGAACCTCTTTATCTGTAAATCCAAAGCTCTCATCCAGACGCTCATCTGCGATCGTGGGCACATTCAGATTATTGAGGCCCGTAAAGATACTTTCCTTAGAAACTCTCATACATTTAAGGTTTTTCCAAAACGCCTTGGACGAGTAAACAGCGTCACCTCCGCCGGATTTTGCAGCAGCTCCCGGATCATCCCCGTTTTGTCCACATAATAAAACTCGCTTTTTATCAGTTTCTCAAAATCTTCAATCCCGATCGCAAGCTTTTTTTGCTCCATATCCACGATAAGCCAAATCCTTTCTGATCCTTTCTAAGATCAAACCTTCCGCGCCCGCAAGCGCTGAACAATCCAGCTACTCACCCTATTTTACTTCATTTCCGAAAAAGTCCCCGCCATACTCCCGACCAGGCTCCACTGCCGCTGCATATACGCCCGCAGCTCTTTTGTATGCTCCCTGTAATCCGCATAGAGCATCTCCATATGTTCCAAATGCTGCGACAGCGCACATGCCGCGCAGTAGCCGCTTTCCATCGCCGCAGAGATGCCCTCGCCCATAGGATTTAAAAATCCTGCCGCTTCTCCGGCAAACAGCACGCGCCCGGCGCCATAATCAATATAGCAGCCTGGACGGATCAACGGCATCAGCCATTTTTCAGACTTTACCCTCTTTGTAATCTGCAAGCTGTGATGCTTTTTCATATAAGCAAGAAACCGGTCGTAATACAGCCGCAGTTTTCCCGTATCCTTCACCGCGACTCCCAAAACGAGCAGCCCATCCTTTACTTGAAACCATGCGTCATAACCGGACAGCTCCGGCTGCAAATAAGCATAAAAATAATGCGGGTCAAGCCGGATGCTCCCTTCATGAAATGCCTGGAACGTCGTAACATAAGCAGGAGGGCTTTTTATAATACTGCGCTTTAGCATCCCTGCCACGCCTTCGCAGTCAAGCAGATACCTTGCTTCCTCTGTGTACGTCGCCTTGCCGTTTTTTTCCGCACGCCTGCCATGCAGCGAAACGCTGACCAAGCCGCTTTTTTCCTCGCAGGAAACTGCAATCGTATCATCCCGGACAATGGCGCCGCTTTGTTCTGCCTTGTTTGCAAGCCAGCCGTCAAACGGGCTGCGCCAGACATTGCGCCCTTCCTGCTCAAATTTGTATTCTTTTCCCAGATCATTTGTAAAAACCATTCCCCTGTTGTCCGCCGGGGCGCACATTGCCGACTCCGGCACCGGTTCGCCAAAATAACGCTCCGTCAGCTCTATCGTCTTTTTGATTAAAATGCCGGAGCACGATTTATAGCGCGGTATCTTAAATTTTTCCACCAGCAGGACGCTTAAGCCTTTTTCGGCAAGCGTCTTTGCCGCGGTACAGCCAGCCGACCCCGCACCGGCAACAATTACATCATACATCGCTGCTTCCTCTTTCGTTTGCTTTCTTTATTCTCCCTTCTCCCCAAACACCTCATACTGCCTGCTTGGGCCGCCGCAGACCGGGCAGCGTTCCGGCGCTGCATCCCCAGCCATCACATAGCCGCAAATCGGGCAGACATAGATCGTCTCCTGCGAAAAAGCATTCAGATCCGAAACCTGTGACAAAAGCGCCGCATGTTCCTTTTCTGCCGCAGCCGCGCCCGTATACGCTTGCCCGGCAAGCGGATACTGATGTTCCTTTGCATATTCGCCCATCATCCGGTATATCTTATCATATTCAAACTGTTCCCCTGGTACAAACGAAGCCGGCGCATCCATAAAAGCCGCCGGATGTTCAAGCACCGCATAGAAATTGCGGGCATGGTAATACTCCGAAGCGGCAAGCGCCTGGAACAGATTTGCAATCTTAGGCATTCCCCTGCGCTTTGCCCGGTCTGCAAACATTAAATATTTTAAATGAGCCATCAGCTCTCCCTGCACCGTCTCCTCCAGGCGCTGCTTTAAAATCCCGTCCCTGCGCTCCCTTGCATAGCAGTCGTCCGGCAGGTTGGCAATGCGGTAGGAAAGCTTCCCGTCCGTTTCCGTAAAGTGCACGACGTGGTGCTCCACGTCACAGGCACGGATCTCCTTTGACACATCCTCAATCCAGGCTCCCCCGCCGCCGGTACAAATCAGGGGAATGCCGTCCACCTTGTCCTCAAAGCGGGAATGCACATGGCCGCAGAGCAGGTATTTTACTTTTTCCTTCCACGGTGCGTATGCCTGTTTGAGACGCCCAAACTCTGCTTCCGACACACAGTTTAAAATAAAATGGTTCGGCACTGGAATATGAAACGCTACAATCACCTGTGAGACTTCGTCCATCGCAAGCACCTGTGCCAGCAAAGAGAGCCCTTCTTCCTCAAAGCTGCGCGCCGCGTTATCCAATACGACAACGGCAAACGCATCGGCAAGAAGCGCATAGTTTTTCTCTCCAAAATACTCCGTATACTCTCCGGTATCGTGGTTGCCGCGCAGTGTATAAACCGGATTTTTTGCAAGTACCTGCGTCATCTCACGGATCACGCCGTAATAACGCTTCGTCCCCGCCGGCACAAGGTCTCCGGCAATCAGCGTAAGGTCATCCCTGCCTGTTTCCTCCAGTGCGCCTGCGTATATTTTCATATTGTAGGTGCCAAGCCCTTCGCAGCCAGGATCTCCAATCACGCCGATTGAATGCACACCTGTAAGGCGTATGATCTGCTGCTGTACGTTTACCATTTTCTGTTTTTCCATCGTTGTTTATCCTCTTAATCTCTCTGTCATTTTGTGTCGATTGCCTGATAGTCGCGTTTTAAACTTTGCTTTTCATTTTGGATGCATATTTTATATGTTTTTCCCACTATTGCGAACAAGTTTCAGATTCTTACAGCTAGTTTCATCTTACCACAACTACCTGCGAAACTCAATCCATGAATTCTTCTTATGCAAAATAAACGGATGGACGGGGGCGTGGGAACATGTCTCATATAGATCTTACAGAATATTTAGCTTTATTACAACACACCCTGTAAAACATCTCCCTGCCTGTCTAAAAGGTTTACCACTTGCTGCATCGGGCTGGCGCCTGCTTGGTGGCGGCAAGACTTATAACATAGATGTTCTGAATGAAAACAGGCATTACGATAAGATTTTTTACAAAAACCGGTAGACCAAAGAGGACTTGCCAGGCAGAAAGATGCGGGAGGTTAATCAGACACTATTCACCAATGATCCACCAGGAAGGAGATGCACTTACATGATAACACATAAACAGCTCTCTTTGGCAGATATTTTTACAGATTGCCAAAATAAATTTAACAACGACAAATATGAGTATATTTTTCGGATCTTGGAGAAGTAGTTGGATGAAACATATCCCTGTAAAAGAATCAGTGGCAGGATTTCGCACAGATTACGAAATTCTTACCGATATCAGCATGAAAAGAGCCATCCGAGATACTAAGAAAAAGTAATAATATATAGCTACACTTTTTACATTTTGAAAATGCGAGAAATCCTTAGAATTATTAGGTTTTCTCGCATTTAGGCTGTCAAAGATGGGATTATAATAAGAGCTCGCAAAAGATGCAATTGTTTTATTCCATTGTTACAGCCATTCTACGTTCTCCCTGCATTCTGGAACAACCTCGCCAACCGTAAACAATTCCACCCATACCTCCTTTTCATCCGCCCGGACTGGCTGCGGGATCAGGATTTCCTGCTGCACCATTCCATGAGGCCCCTGCTTTGGCTCACCCGTCAGCATACCCAAAAGCTCTTTTTCCGTCTCCGCCGACTCGTCCTGTACCTGGCGCAAATACTTGCTTTCATAAAACTGTACGTACAGATCAGACGTACATTCACACTCTACAACCAGGTAAACCATTCCGCGCGGGCACACCTCTTCCAGCATTTCGCGCTTCATCTGCATGTCCTCATCCTTCTGCGCCCAGAAATCCTCGACCCGAATCCGATTGATGTAGCAGACAGCTTCTTTTTTCGTGCCGTCTGCATCCTCGATGGAAAACGCGAGCTCCTTTTCACATGCACTGGCTGTCTTTCCATCTTCCATCTGTATTTTAAACGGCATTTCGATAAAATGCTGTTTCAGGTGCGTCGCCCATGCCACGGATACGTCCGCCTGTTCCCAATCTGGCAGCTTTCCGCCAGCAGGATGAAAACAGCACTTGATCCAATCGATCTGGCTCCAGTCCAGGCCCAGCAATTCATGGTCCTGCGGCAGGCGCCATCCTGCTTTGATCAGTTTTTCCATTATCAGCAGCTCCTTTACGCCGCCTTCATTCAAGCGTTCCAAAACCACGTCATCGTTAAAAAACATCTTGTCGTTGACTTGCAGCATTGCCATATTGACTAACCCATTTTCCATGTAATCCTTGATGATCTGGCGGTTTGGCTGCTTCACCTCCCGCTGTTGGGATGCCTTTGCAAGCACATAGAGCACGGTTTCTTCTTTATCCTGCACCATCGCAGCCACATGTACCCGCCTGCCGCACATCTCCGCATCCCTGCCGATCAGCTTCATCTCACAATTTAGATCCTGTTCCATCCATTCTGTTAATGTTTTAATATCCATGTTCTACTCCTTTTCTACGATATTCTGCAACCAAATGCCTTTTTTAACAAGAAGAAACCCAATAAAACATTTTATCAAATCTCCAAGCTGTACCATTACATATACGACAATGACCGGCAGCGACGTATAGCGGCTTAAGGTAAATGCAATTGCTACGCTGACGCACCAGATAAACACACTGTCGAATAAAAAGGTAATTACCGTTTTCCCGCCGGAACGCAGCGTAAAATAAGCTGCATGTAAAAATGCGTTCTGCGGCATAAAAACTGCCGTGGCAATAATAAAATATTTCGCAAGCTCCCTCGCTTCTTCATTGATTTTATAGAAACCTGGAAAAACCGGTGCAAGAACCAGCATCACAGCGGCAACACAGGTGCAGCTTGCTACGGAAAACGCAATCATCTTATTATCCGTATCCCTCGCCTCATCCATCTTTCCCGCTCCAAGAAGCTGCCCCACAATAATCGCAACCGAATCCCCCAAAGCAATGAATACAATATTAAATACGTTGTTAATCGTGCTGGACACATTCAGCCCAGCGACAACATTCAGCCCGCGCACCGAGTAGCACTGGGTCAGCATCGCCATGCCTGCCGCCCACAGCGTCTCATTAAACAACAGCGGGCTTCCCTTTTTGAGAATCTTTCCCACAAGCTCCTTGGGCAGCTTCAACGTACGGTACAGCCCCGTAATAAACGAATACGACTCTGTATCCTGATGTACCTTAAATACAACAATCAGCATTTCCACATAGCGGGAAAGCACTGTCGCCGCAGCCGCGCCGCGCACCCCAAGCTCCGGCATTCCAAACTTCCCATAGATCAGCAGATAGTTAAATACAAGGTTAACAAATACTGCCACGATGCCCGCCTTCATCGGCAGGATCGTCTTGCCGCATTCGCGCAGTGTTGACGCATAGACTTGTACAACTGCGAATGCCGGAAGCCCCGCTAACATGATATACAAATATTGTTTCCCGTACAATAGTGTGGCAGCCGCATCCTGTGCAGAGCCATCCCCTTTTAGATAAGAGCTGATCAAGTAGGTGCCGCACCCTGTCAAAAGCAGCACTGTCAATCCTGTCACAGCCAGTGCCATCCAGAGCTTAAAGCGCATTGTCTGGCGTACGCCCTCGTTGTTGCCTTGGCCGAAATACTGCGCTGTAAAAATACCGGCGCCGGATACGCCGCCAAACATACATAAATTATACACAAAAATAAGCTGATTGACAATTGCCGCTCCTGACATCTGCTGCGTTCCTACCTGGCCGATCATGATGTTGTCCAGCAGGCTCACAAAGTTTGTAATGCCGTTTTGTACCATGATGGGTACTGCGATCATGAGAACCATTTTGTAAAAGGTTTTGTTTCCTATAAATTTAGACATATGTATCCCTCCCCGTTTTTATCCTCGAAAGAATTACTATATCATACACATATACGTTTCGCAACTGTTATGTGTTGATTTTTATTTAGAAGAGAGACTTGGGTATTTTTTTGGGGGAGGGGGATGCTGGGAGAGGACGCTGGGAGAGGGGATGGGCACGCCCTGGCTGCGTCCGTTCCAGAAGGTTAAGAAGCCCTAAGCGTCCTGCGGTTACGTTGTGGCACCGTCCGGGCGCGGCACCTAGTTCGCCCTGGCTTGCAGCCAG
>CAMUPC010000154.1 GCA_947090545.1 uncultured Eubacterium sp.
CAGATAAACACATATCAGAACAGGCGGAAGATAAAAGTATAGTGGTGCCGGTCAGTGAAAAGTTCATGCTGTCCATAAAAGAGGCATCGGCATATTTCAGCATCGGGACAAAAAGATGCGGAGGCTGGCAGAGGACAATATCGGGAAATTCGCGGTATGCAGCGGGAACCGGTACCTTATCATAAGGGCGAAATTTGAGAAATTTATTGAGGAGTCATCTGCGGTATAAAATCCTTTTATATGCCGTTAGCAGTTGACTTTCAGTGGCATCTGAGTGATATATGTCATGGGCCTAAAGGCCGCATTTTATCAGGAAAAGGGAGGACGCAGTATGAAGAAAACGCCATTATCAGAAAAGGATTTTCTAAATCCGGAGGAGGCCATAGAGCTGTACGGACTCAGCAGGAGGAAGTTTTACAGGCTGTTAAAGGAAAAGAAAAAGAACAGTTTTACGGCGCTATACGGCAGCCGCAGGCTTGTGATCAGGAAAGAGTTTGAAAAATACCTGGATGGGAATCCGGAAGAAAGGGAGGCGCTTAAAAATGGCAGCAGGAAAAACAAAGGCGAGGCGTGACGCGAAGCACCGCGTCCTGCGCCGCGGGGAGTCCGTCCGGGCGGACGGGAAGTACCAGTTCAAGTACCACATAAACGGGAAGCCGCATTTCGTCTACAGCTGGAGGCTTGAGCCGACCGATAAGCTGCCCGCAGGAAAAAAGCCCTGCCTGTCGCTGCGGGAGCTGGAAAAGCAGATCGGGTATGACCTTGACACGCTGTCCGACCCGGTCGGGAAGAATATAACGGTTGCAGAGCTTGTGGAGCGGTACCTTGCAACCAAAACAGGGGTAAAGCCGAACACGCTCGCCAACTACAATTTTGTGCAGAATCTGCTCCGGAAAGAGGCATTCAGCGAAAAACGCATCTCACAGGTAAAGACATCAGACGCAAAACTGTTTCTCATAAAACTGCAGGGCGACGGGAAGCGGCACAGCAGCATCAAGGCCGTGCGGGGCGTCCTGCGCCCGGCTTTCCAGATGGCGGTGGACGATGACGTGCTGCATAAGAACCCGTTCGGTTTTGAGCTGGCAACGGTGGTGGTAAACGACAGCGTGACGCGGGAGGCCATCACAAGGGAGCAGATGCGGAAGTTTTTGAAATTTGTGCATGATGACAACGTCTACTGCAAGTATTATGAGGTGGTGTACATACTTTTCCATACCGGCCTGCGCATATCGGAATTCTGCGGGCTGACACTGCGGGATGTAGACCTTGAGAATAAGGTGCTGAACATAGACCACCAGCTCCAGAGGACTTCCGATATGAGGCTGATTGTGGAATCAACCAAGACTAACGCGGGCACACGGAAAATACCAATGACGGATGACGTGGCGCGGTGCTTCCAGGGCATCATTGAAGACAGGGAGCCGCCCAGGTATGAGAAAGTGATAGGCGGATACACCGGATTCCTTTTTGTGGATAAGGACTGCAACCCGTTGGTGGCGATGCACTGGGAGCACCGCTTCAACCATATGGTTAAACGCTACAATGATATCTATCGGGTGCAGATGCCGAACATCACGCCGCACGTCTGCCGCCACACCTACTGCAGCAACATGGCGAAGTCGGGCATGAACCCGAAGACGCTGCAGTACCTGATGGGGCACAGCGATATCGGGGTGACGTTGAATACCTACACGCATCTTGGGCTGGAAGATGCAACGGATGAACTGAAACGGATGGAGGAGCTGGCGGATGCCAGGAAGGAACTGGAAAAGGCAAAAGAGGAACAGCCGGTATCGCAGAAGATGTTCTGGGCGATTTGAGTAAGAAAACGATAAGGCGCTCTGTTTCGGCGGGGCGTTATTTTCTAATGGCAATCAAATGGTGTTTGTTTTTATTTAAAACTCTATTCATTGACAATTATTGTGGTCTACCCTATAATTATTTAGTAAAGATTTATAAAACTAATGAAAAAGATAAATGCTATTTTAAATATGCTTTTATCAGTTAAGAGAGGGAAAATGTTGAATAATAATGGTTCAGAATGGAAAAAATGGGATTTTCATGTACATACTCCTTATTCTATTCTTAATAATAATTATGGTTTTGATCCATATACAGATGTGGATAATGAGAATAAGTTTGACGAGTTTGTTCAGAAATTATTTTTAAAAGCTCTTAAAAATAATGTTCATGCAATTGGAATTACTGACTATTTTGTTATAGACGGCTATAAGAGTATCAAGGAACGCTATCTGGGATGTCCAGAGAAAATGGAAAATCTTTTTCCGAATGAAGAAATTAGAAGACGAATTAAAGAAATATATATTTTTCCCAATATAGAGATGCGTTTAAACACTTTTGTAGGAAAAAAGGCTAACTCCGTAAATTATCATATTATTTTTTCAGATAGCCTTTCTACACAAATGATTGAAGAAAATTTTCTGCATCAACTTACATTTCAACAAGATGCAGGTGATAATAAGCCTTTAACAAAATTTAATATTGAGGAATATGGAAAATCTATTCGTGAAAATAATGGAGATAAAGGCAGTGATTTCTTAATTGGATTAAATCATGTTACAGTTAATTCTGAAAAAATATTAGAGATACTAAGAAGTAATGTTTTTGTTGGAAGATATTTTATTACTGTACCAGTTGATGAGGATTTATCTGCTATTTCATGGGAAGGGAGAGATTATTCATCTAGAAAGAACATTTATCAGCAATGTGATTTTTATATGACTTCAAATGCAGGAACTATTTCTTGGGCATTAGCGCATGAAGAGGAAGATGAAAGGATTCGTGAATTTGGTTCAATTAAGCCTTGTATTTGGGGATCAGATGCACATGAATATGAACGCATGTTTAAGCCAGCAGGCGATAAATATTGTTGGATAAAGGCTGAAACAACATTTGATGGGTTACGGCAAATTCTTTATGAACCAGAAGCACGTGTTTGTATTCAGAAAGAAGTACCTGATTCTAAAAAAGATTATCTTGTGATTGACTCAGTTGAAATTGAGCATGATAATTTTGCTAAACAGACTATACCTTTAAATTCCGGTTTGAATACAATTATTGGAGGAAGGTCATCAGGAAAATCGCTGCTTCTTGGGTGTATAGCCCGCTTGTGCGGTAATGAGAAGATTATAAAAGAACAGAACCCGGAATATGATTCCTATATTGATGATATTGTTGATAAATCAGTTCTTCATTGGAAAGATGGCTTAGATCAACAGAATCGAAAAATAGATTTTTTTCCACAAGGATATATTATTGATTTTGCCTCTAAAAACAAAGGCGAAAATCAGCGTAAAGAATTAATAGAACCACTTTTACGTGAAGAAAGAAAATACAGTGATGAGTTAGATTCTTTACAAGAGTTTAATAGTACTCATAAGGGAATCTTACACGGTCAATATGCCAGATTTTGTATATTACGTCAGGAATGTAAAGAACTTAAGGACAAATTAGATGGATATGGTAGTAAGAACGGCATAGATCTTGAAATAAAAAAGATTGAGAATCAAATTGAATCATTAAGAGAAAATATGTCAGATAAATTGGAGGAAATGCAGGAAAAAGAGTTTAAAGCACAGAAAGTGGAAATAGCTCGATTTGAAAATCAAATTAAAAAAGTGGATGAAGACATTAAAAGGCTTCAATTTTCTGATATTCGAGATATATTCTCAAGTATAGATCTTGAGGCTGAAGGGCTAAGCGAGTCTACAATGGTCTTGGTTAGTAATGCGTTGCAAGCAGTTGTCAATGGAAGCAACAAAGAATGGCTTCATAAATTGGATGGAATTGTTAAAGAGTTGGAGGACAAAGTTACTGCAGCAAATACTTCAATTAGCAGCATTAAAAATGATCCCAATTTTATTAAAGCAGAAAGACTTTTTATAAAGAATAAAGAATATCAATATTTATCAAAAAATTTGACTAAAGAACAGTCAAAGATGAATCTTATTAGAGACGCAGAACAGATGCTGACTGATAAAATAATTCAAACTGGACAATGTTTACAGGAGCTGGTAGAGACGCATGTGAAATTTTATAAAAAGAATAGAGAGTTCTGTGATATGGTTCATATGAAGCATGGAGATATTTCAATCACTGCTCGGCTTGTATTTAAAAATGAAGTATACCAAAGTTTGGTGGAATCTTATTTTCATGGGAGAGCTAAAAGCAACTACGGCATATTTGATTATCATTTTATCGACCTTGAGACGTACAAACAACATATTAAGAAAGTAATGAATAATCTCTTATGTGAAAAGTGTCAATATACATTAAAAGGAAGTACTACTGTAGACAAAGTTGCAGAAGACCTAATTACACAAAATTTCTTTTCAATAGAATATGATATTCAATACCAAGGAGATGATTTGAATTCAATGTCAGAAGGGAAAAAAGCATTTGTAATTTTACGTCTTTTGCTAGATTTTAGTAAAAATGATTATCCTATTTTAATTGACCAACCAGAAGATGATCTTGATAATCGTGCAATATATCATGATCTAGTTCAATATTTAAGAGAGAAAAAAAGAGTAAGGCAGATTATTCTTGTTACACATAATCCTAATATTGTTGTTGGTGCCGATGCAGAAGAGGTAATTGTAGCAAATCAAAATGGTGTTCACAGTGAAAATCCGGAAAGTATAAAATTTTGTTATCGTACAGGTGCCCTTGAAGAAAGCTTTAATGATGAAGAACAAGAATATATTTTGTATAAGTATGGAATTCGAGAACATGTTTGTGAGATTCTTGAAGGCGGAAAAGTTGCTTTTAGAATCAGAGAACAAAAGTATAATTTATTAAAATGAGAGTTGACAGCAATAAGAAAAGGCAGTAGTAAAACACCCCATCTTTTACTACGTTTTGACTACGTTTCACGGCCTCAATACGCCGCATTTTGCCCCGTTTTGCCAACTCTGTGATATTTTTAACAATCTTTCCGCAAAATACAACCCGCGCAAAACGCCGCAAAACACGGCAAATCACCGCAATAAAGGAGGAAAAACCACAATGATAAAAATACTTTTCATCTGCCACGGCAACATTTGCCGCAGCCCAATCGCCGAGTACGTAATGAAAGACTTAGTCCAAAAGCACCACCTGGCATCCAGCTTTCAAATCGCCTCAGCCGCCACCAGCACCGAGGAGATCGGCAATCCAGTCTACCCTCCCGCAAGGGAGGAGCTGCGCCGCCACGGAATATCGTGTGCGGGACACCACGCAAGGCAGGTTACAAGGGCGGACTATGATGAGTACGACTATTTGATCGTGATGGACCGCATGAATGTCCGTAATTTAAACAGGATCATCCGGGATGATCCGTTTGGCAAGGTCAGCAAGCTGCGCAGCTTTGCGGGGAATGCGGGGGATATCGAGGACCCGTGGTATACCGGGGCGTTTGATGAGGTATATGAGCAGATTTTGGAAGGCTGCCAGGCATTGCTTTTACAGTTGTATCCAGATTTGCGGCTATAGTGTCTGAAAATTGTGAATTTTGCATGAATTTCTCCAGCTATCCAAAAAAATCCAGTATTTTTTTCGGATCATAAAAGTAAAAGCACTATTTTGCAGACAGGCGGAGTGTCTGCGTATCCGGGCAGAAGAGGAGTGGAGCGGATGCTGGAAGGGTACGCGGGTGCGCCGGTTGGGAATATTACGCAGGAATATTATAAGGAAGGGATACAGTATGAACAGGAAGAACATATTTGCGGGGCTGCTTGCGGCAGCGGCAGCTTTTATGCCGGTGCTGTCGGTGTCAGCAGCTTCTTTGGAGGCAGCGCCGCAGGAAGTAGAGATTCCCACGCTGGAGGACGGGACGTATGTGAAGGGAGAGGCGCTTGTGTCTATGACGACGACGCAGGCGGCGGCGCTGACGAAGGAAGGGACGGCGAGCTTTGACAGCAAGATCCAGGTGGAGGAGTGCTGGGAGTTTGGGACGGCTTTGGGTGCGCAGTCTGAGCGAGTCAAGGATTATGTGGCGCTTGTGCGCTCGGATACTTATACAACACAGGAGCTGATGGAGATCGCCGCTGAAAAATATTATGTAGATGCGGTGGCGCCAAACAGTTATGCGCATTTATGCGATGCTAAACAGGATGTGCTGACGGATTACCAGTGGTATTTGGATGGGGACGGGGCGATGCAGACGGACAGTCTTGGAATCAGGTTTTCCGGGCTTTCGGTTTCACCGTCCATGCAGCCTGTCGTTGCCGTGATTGATACGGGAGTGGATTATACGCATGAGGACTTAAAGGATTCCATGTGGGTGAATCCTTATGAGTCCAAGGGGCTGGAAGGGACTTATGGGTATGATTTTGCGAATGATGACGATGACCCGATGGATACCGAAGGGCATGGTACGCATTGTGCGGGCGTGATTGCGGCGCAGCAGGGAAATGGCGCCGGCGTTACCGGGATCAGCAATGCAAAGATTATGGCGTTAAAGGTGGTCAAGGATGATTCGGAAGTGTTTGATATGGCAGGCGCGGTACGGGCTTTTGAATATATTGTGCGGGCGCAGCAGCTTGGCGTTCCGGTGGCAGCCGTAAACTGTTCCTGGGGCGGCAGCCGCGATACGGGGGCGATTTTAAATACGCTGATTGACAAAATGGGTGAAAACGGTGCTTTGACGGTATTTGCTGCGGGAAACGATGCGATCGACTGGGATACGGTTGCGTCTCCGCTGCGCCTGACACCGTATGATTTGACGAGCGAGCATGTCGTTGTCGTAGGCGCCAGCGATGAAAGGGATGAGAAGGTGTATTTTTCGGATTATGGAAATACACAGGTGGATTTGTTTGCGCCGGGCTCTAATATCGTGTCTACGGTACAGGAGGCGAAGTTTTTGCCGCAGTTTATGCCGCAGGAAAAGCGCAGCCAGATCACTTCCTATTATAATACGGTAAACAGTATTGATGATTTTTATACAGCGCAGGATTTGGAGGGCGTGGAGACAAGTTATACGGTTCGCTTAAGCTATGAGCCGGACATTGGTTTTTTGGATGCGCAGGATGGCTGCCTGAAATATACGGTCAGCTATAACCGCAGGACGGGATTTCCGTTTCTTGCTGACAACAGTATTGTAAAAAACAGCGCGGAGCAGGCTGGATTTATTTATCTGGACGTTACTTCGTGGAACATAGACCCGCAGAAAACGTATTACATCAGTTGCCTGATGACGGAGGATGAGGGGGACGGCATTCCGGCATGGGAATCGGTGGAAAAAGTAAGCACCCCGGAGCATTCCCGGTTTGTTACGGCTGGCGGCAGGACGTATCTTGCCCTGATTGGGATTTCCACACAGAAAACGAGGGCGACGACTTACTATTTTGACAATTTTGCAGTGTCCGTGGCGGACCCGGATACGGCGCAGTTTGAAAAATGCGACATTATGTCCGGCTCTTCGATGGCGGCGCCGGTTGTAAGCGGCGCTGTTGCGGTGCTGCGCGGGACGAACCCGTCTCTGGGCGCGGCAGGGCTTCGCAGCCTGTTGATGAAATGTACGCGCAATATTGCTTCGCTGGAAAATGACTGTGTAACAGGCGGGATTTTGGACCTTTCCAGAGCCGTTGTGCAGGCGTCCCGGCTGAAATTGAACAAAGCGTCGGCAAATGTCCGCTATGGGAAGAAGTTAAAGCTGGTAGCGACGCTGCTGCCGCAAAATGTTTCCAATACCCAGGTAGTCTGGACATCCAGTAATCCGAAATATGCCCTGGTATCTAAAAGCGGCGTTGTAAAAGTGAAAAAGGCGGGGATTGGCAAGACAGTTAAGATCACAGCCGCCACATCAGATGGCACAGGGCTGAAAAAGACTTGCAAAATTAATATCCTGAAAGCCGCAAAATAATTTTGTTTGGCAAAACAAGAGGAAGAGGGAGTGTAATAAAATGGACAGAGTGCCAAAAGCAGGAGAACTCTACAAGGACGCGGCAAATAAGGTTTATCAGATTGCCGCGGTAGCCGTTCATGCTGGTACCGGAGAGCAGATGGCAGTATATCAGGCGATGTATGGGGAATTTGGGATTTATACAATGCCGCTGAAGCAGTTTTTCCAAGAAATCGATCCAAGCAAATACCCGCAGGCTGCGCAGAAGCATTTATTTGAAAAAATAGAAAGGACAGCGCCGCCCCAAACGGAAGCCCCAGCAGGCAGCATACAAAAGCCGGAGCCCCAGCAGGGCGGAACCTTTGTGCAGGCGCTAAAGGCACACACAGCAGGTTCACAGCCTGGTGCAGCTACAGCCCAGGCAAGGCCGCGCACGCAGTCCCCGGCTGAGTCCAGAAGGGTAATGCGCAGGCATGAGGCAGATCCATCCAGAGACGGGGATTTCGATTATGAAAAACGTAGGCGCCAGCTTGAAGAGCGCGAGCAGCGCCGCGAGATGTTTCGCAGGACGCAGAACCATGAAAGCGCTTCTGAGGAGCTGCGGGCAAATCCGTGCCTGCTAAAGTTTTTAGAGGCAGAGACTTATGAGGAAAAATTTCAGGTACTGCATGAGATCCAGGATGATATTACTGACCGCCTGATCGATGATATCGCGGTTGTGCTGGATGTTGTGATTCCTGAGGGAGAGCTGCACGGCCGTTTTCGGCAACTGCAAAGCATCATACTGACCAGGCAGAAGTATGAGATCACCCGTTTGCGTTAGACAGCGCTCCTTTGCTCATTTCGCTGTTATGATAACGGCTGTCGCAGGTGACATCTTCACCGAACCAGTCTGGCGGGGTGAAAGCATTTGCTTCTTCTACAGAGGCAAATTCTACCTCCGCCAGAGTGATTCCTTCCAGGCTGCCGTGAAAAATATCGAGTTCGGCGGTATGGTGTTTGTTAAGCGGGATCAGGTATCTGCGTTTTGTGATCAGGATGCCGTCTGTTTTGCTGCGCAGGTGCAGGTAGGCTTCTTTTGTAAGGGGCATCTCATATTCCTGATGTGCCATAAGGCCGGCGCTTTTGTAGGTGAGAAAATAAGTGTTATCCATTTTTCGTATCCGTATGGTAGGGCTGGTGCATATGTAGCCTTGTTCGATTTCGTGGTATGGATATTGATCGAGGTTTTGGGGGAGCTGTTTTGGGATGAATTTGCGCTCGATTTCCATGGGTGCGGGTGTGGGTATGTTGCTTGATTCTTTTGGGGTCATGAGGATTCTCCTTTTCTTTGAAATTTTCTGGTTGGTTTCTTTTTTGTTTTATTTTAGGATAAAGTATTGGGTAAGGAAAAGCAATAGGGAATCTGGTGGTGTTTTCTTTTTCTGATTTGGAGGGGGTTGGATGGGGGACGCTGGAGGAAGGGGAGTGGGGCTGGCTTCCTGTTCCGATTCCAAAATGTAAGGAGCCCTAAGCATCCTGCGTTTACGTTGAGGCACCGTCCGGGCGCGGCACCTAGTTCGCCCTGGCGTTCCGCCAGCAGCTAAAGGTGCCGCTTGGCTTCGCCCCTACGTTATAGAACAGGATGCTAAGGGCTCCTAACATTTTTCCATAGTCACAGGAAGCCAGCCCCACTCCCCTTCCTCCGGCTGGTTATCGCAAGCTCTAAATAAGCTGTGGCTATCAGCTAGTGTGCGGTCATACGGATGAGTCATCTAGTCAGATCTTGGTGTGCTGTACCATATGCACTAACATTTCTGGAATGCTGATAAATTAAGAGCTTTCAGCTTTTTCATTTGCTCAGAATATTCTAAAAATAATGCAAATGAATGGATAAAAATGATGCCTGCGATAAACAGATTTCTATCAAACCCGCTCTATAAGCTGGTTTCAGAAATGTTAGTGCGTATGGTGTGCTGCACCATATGCGCTAACATTTCTGGAATGCTGATAAATTAAGAGCTTTCAGCTTTTCCATTTGCTCAGAATATTCTAAAAATAATGCAAATGAATGGATAAAAATGATGCCTACGTTAAACTGATTTCTACCAAACCCGCGCAATGAGCTGATTTTAGAAATGTTAGTGCATATGGTGTGCTGCACTGCACAGACCGAGCTATGCCATAGCCGTAAAAAAGTGACAGGCTGCCAGCCCTGCTTCGTGTACACGGTGTAACGGTTTTTTTGTAGAACCCGCGAAAACCAGCCGGGAGAGGGGATTGGCACGCCCTGGCTGCGCCTTT
>CAMUPC010000155.1 GCA_947090545.1 uncultured Eubacterium sp.
TAGCTGCTGGCTGTAAGCCAGGGCGAACTAGGTGCCGCGTCCGTCCGGTGCCACAGCGTAACCGCAGGGTGCTTAGGGATTCTTAACCTTCTGGAACGGACGCCGCCAGGAAGTGCCAATCCCCTCTCCCGGCGTCCCTGTATGCGCAAAAATGCAACACTTGACCGAAACTATCCTGGATTTTGCGGTGATTTCAGTTGATTCCCAAGCAACAATGCGTTACACTAAAAAGCAGGCGAAAGGAGCTCAAAAACATGGGAAATTATCTGAACACAGCCGCTGCCATGGACACCTACAGCAGAGAATTCCACAGCCCTTATTTTGTGGACAAGTCTTTACTGCTGGATCAGCTTATGATGAGGACGGAAACGAGCACAAACTACATCTGCATTACCAGGCCGCGCCGTTTTGGAAAATCTGTGATGGCGAATATGATTGCCGCTTTTTTTCTGGCGTGGGTAATGCGCAGGACATTTTTGACAGGCTTAAGATTGCTGAATCTGCCCATTATAAAAAGTATATGGGAAATTATGATGTGGTATTTATTTCGTTCAATGAATTGCCGCGCAGATGCAAAAGCTATGAGCAGTATATCGAGCGGATAGAGAACAGGCTGCTCAAAGATCTCCAGCAGGCGTATCCTGATGCGGATATTCAAATGGAAGATGCCGTCTGGGATGCGTTTGCGGCGGTGTATGCGGCTTACGGCAGGAAACGGTTTGTCTTTGTCCTGGATGAGTGGGATTTTATTTTTCACAGGGACTTTGTGACACTTTGCGACAGAAAAGCTTACATCGATTTTCTGAGCAATCTGTTAAAGGGAAAGGCGTATGTCGCGCTGGCATATATGACTGGAATCCTGCCGATAGCAAAGTATTCCAGCGGGTCTGAGCTGAATATGTTTTTGGAATATACGATGGCGTCGGAAGAACTGTATGGGGATGATTTTGGATTTACGGAAGAGGAAGTAGATAAGCTGTATGAAAGATTTTTAGAGAATCAGCAGCATCCGAGGGTGTCGAGGGATGGTTTAAGGCTTTGGTACGACGGGTATCATACGAAGCAGGGCAGGCGGGTCTATAATCCGCGTTCGGTAGTGGCAGCGCTTACGAACAATAATCTGGGAAATTATTGGACGAGCGCTGGCCCTTATGATGAGATTTTCTATTATATTGAGCATAATACGGCAGAAGTGCGTGACGATTTGGCAAAAATGGTAGCAGATATTCCGGTTTCGGCAAATGTGCAGGAGTATGCGGCGGTGTCGATGAACCTGGCGACTAAGGATGAGATTTTTTCAGCGATGGTGGTGTATGGGTTTCTGAGTTATGAGGAGGGGTATGTGCGTATTCCGAATAAAGAACTGATGGATCGTTTCCGAGATATGCTTTTCAAAGAGCCTTCACTAGGATACGTGCATCAGCTTGCGAAAATCTCAGATCAAATGCTTCGGGCAACGCTTGAAAATAATACGGCAGTGATGGAACGGATCTTAGCGTTTGCCCATAATACGGAGGTGCCGCTGCTTTCTTATCATAACGAGACGGATTTGACGGCTGTGATAAACTTGGTTTATCTGGCGGCAAGAGATTCGTATCGAGTGGAACGTGAAGAAAAAAGCGGCATTGGATATGTAGATTTTATTTTTTATCCACAGGCAGATCCGAAGGCGGATGGAATTATTTTGGAATTGAAAGTAAATGATACGCCTGAGAATGCTTTGCAGCAGATCAGGGACAAGCAGTATGCCTTAAGGTTTGAAGGAAAACTAGGGGAACCGCCGAAATATTTCGGGCGGATACTCGGCGTAGGCATCGGGTATGATAAAAAAACCAAAATTCATACATGCAAAACAGAAGTTCTTAGAAATGCAGTAAAAAAGGCGCAGAGTAACTGAAACAAGTGCCAGTCTGGTTCTTACATTTGGCAGCAGGCAGGAACGTGAGAAGGCGAAGGAGCTGCTGCGGATAGCTTGCAAATTTAGCTGTATTTGATATAATATAAAAAACGGATTGGGAGGGGTATTATATGACAGAAAAAGAATCGCTCCAGAAAAACATAGAAGAATTTGCAAGGTTGCAGGACTATATGGTATCCTGTGACAAGGACTCAGAAGCGTATAAAAAAATGAAGCGCCGTTATACAGCTTTAAAGGTGATATTAACATCATCAGGGATCAATCTTACAGAAATTGATTATATTAAAGAGTAGGAAGTAAGCAGAATTACAGTGGAGGTGAATGTCATGTTAGTTCAGTTTATGTTAAAAAATGTGTTGTCGTTCAAGGAAGAAACTGTGATTGATATGACAGCAGTCCACGCTTACAAAGAACATCCGTCTAATTTGATTGATCTTGGAACAGAAGAGAGGTTTTTAAAGGTTTCCTCTATTTATGGCGCAAATGCCAGCGGTAAGTCCAATTTGATGAAGGCGATGTTATTTTTTCAAGAAATATTGAAAAAATCGTTAAACAATGTGGATGACCATTCTGTGCCTGCAATTCAGAAATACTTTGTGCCGTTTCAGTTTGAAGAACACCAGGAAAATTCAGAATTTGAAATGATCCAGATTTTAGACGGTTGTGAATATCGATACGGATTTGAATACAATGCGGAGCGCATTGAGATGGAATGGCTGTATCAAAAGGATTTGCAGACAAACAGGACGAGAACGATTTTTGAAAGAGCGGCAGACGATATTTCATTTGGAGCATCTGTCAGAAAAGAGTGTGACCGATATAAGGCTCAGATACCAAGTGAGACGCTGGTCTTATCTGTTTTTAACAGATTTAGGATGAAAACAGATTTATTCCGTATGGTATACGCTGGTATTACAAGATCGTTAATATCGTTTTCATCCTTTAAAGATAAAGAGCTGATAAATAGATTTTTGCCTTTGTTTCTTGATAATAAAAAAGATAAATTTATGAATTTTCTTCATGCAATCGATGCAGGCATCGATGATCTATTTTATGAGCAACGTGAGAAAGAGATTCAGTTTATCACAGTTCACAAAAGCAGCAGTGGAAAAGCTTACTATCTGGATTTATTTGATGAATCAGAAGGAACCAGAAAGAGTATGATTCTTTTTATCGTAGTGCAGACTACGATTTTAAATCAGGGATTGCTTTTGGTCGATGAACTGAATACAAAGCTGCATCCTTTGCTGCTGAAATTTATTATTGATTTATTTTATGACGATAAGACGACAGCACAGCTTATTTATACAACACATGATACAACGTTAATGGATAAAAGGTATTTCCGCAAAGACCAGATCTGGTTTGTACAAAAAGATGCGTTTGGATATTCCAGGCTTTATGCTTTATCTGATTTTAAAATCAGGTCGGATGCTTCTTTTGAGGAGGATTATTTGTCAGGTGTCTATGGCGGGATTCCGCTTTTGCAGGAGATGGATACGAAGGAAGATGAATAAATGGGATCAGATGATTTGTTTAAAAAGCGGCGAACAGCCAGGCAGAAGCGAAAATATGAATTTAGGACCCCAAATACAGAGTCTTATTTGATCGTTACAGAAGGAGAAAAGACGGAGCCTTTGTATTTTGAGGGGCTGCGAAAGCGGATTCAGGAAAAGGCAGGCGGCAGCATTCATGTAAAAGAGGTTCCGGTGATTACGATACGCGGTGGAGGGCGCGCTACCGGACGGCTGATCGAAGCTGCGGATGAATTTGTAAAAAATGCAAAGATCAAGTACAAAAATGTCTGGATCGTCTTTGATAAGGATGACTTCGATGATTTTGACCAGGCTGTCAAAACAGGGGAGAGTAAGGGCTATAAGATGGCATGGAGCAATGAATCATTTGAATACTGGCTGTATCTTCATTTTGAGTACAGTGATGCGGCACTGCACAGGGATATGTGGTGTGAGAAATTGGATGGCTTATTTCGGAAGTACCAGCTTGGCGATAAGAAATACTGCAAAAATTATGAGGATATCTATTCGATAATGGATTCATTTGGCGGAGTCGATACAGCGATTCATAATGCGAAAAGGCGTATGGCAGGTTATAATGAACGGCAAGGAAAGCCATCTGAGTGGAATCCGGGCACAATGGTTTTTGCGTTGGTTGATGAATTAAAAGGATATTTAGAAGAAAAAACACTTGCAATCCCGCCCGCATTGTGATAAGTTAGACTTGTTGTGAAAAATGCGATGGTCCTCTGGTACGAATCGGTATTAAGAACATCAAAATAACAGGAGGTCACAAAAATGAATGCATCAGAAATTATGAAACAAATCGAATCAGAGCAGATGAAAGAGTCTGCGCCTGAATTTCATGTAGGCGATACCGTTAAGGTATATGGCAAGATTGTGGAAGGAAACCGTGAAAGAATCCAGGTATTTGAAGGGATTGTATTAAAAAAGCAGGGTTTTAGCAACCGTGAGACGTTTACAGTCAGAAAGCTTTCCAATGGCGTCGGCGTGGAAAAGACATGGCCGCTGCATTCCCCGAATGTGGAGAAGGTAGAAGTGGTACGTTACGGTAAGGTAAGGCGCGCGAAGTTGAATTACTTAAGAGGACGCGTGGGCAAGCGTGCGAAGGTAAAAGAACTCGTAAAATAGTTTTTGTGAAAAAGAGACAATTGTGAGATTGTCTCTTTTTTGAAATCGTGCCGGAAGGGTATTGAGGAAAAAAGATGGGCAGACGAGTCAAAGGGCTTGCATTTGGCAGGAAAAAGGAACGTAAGATCAATCTGTCACTGTTTCAGGAGATTCTTATCTGGGCGCTGGAAATAGCGATTACGATCGGGGTTGCGGTCGTGCTTACTTATTTTTTCGGGGTGCGCTCGACAGTCGTAGGGCCGTCCATGTCGCCGCAGTTAGAGGATGGGGACGAGGTGCTGATTGACCGTTTTTTTTATAAATTTATCTCTCCGAAGGCGGGGGATGTGATTGCGTTTCTTCCGAATGGGAATACGAATACGCATTATTATTTAAAGCGCGTCGTTGCTGTGCCGGGAGATACGGTGCAGATCAAAGACGGCGTGGCCTATGTCAATGGGGAAGAGTATGAGGAAAAGACGCAGGTGGCGCGGATTGAGGATGCAGGCATTGCGGGGACAGAGCTGACGCTTGCGGAAGACGAGTATTTTGTGCTTGGCGATAACCGGAACAACAGTGAGGACAGCCGGTTTGCCAATATCGGCAATATCAGGGAGGACTATATTATCGGGAAGGCGTGGTTTGTGATTGCGCCGAGAGACAAGCTGGGCTTTATGAAATAGGAAGGATTGAAAGATGCAGTATCAATGGTACCCAGGTCATATGACCAAAGCGAAACGACAGATGCAGGAAGATATCAAGCTGGTCGACCTTGTGATCGAGCTTGTGGACGCGAGGATTCCGGTGAGCAGCCATAATCCTGATATCGACGAGCTTGGAAAGCAGAAGTCCAGGCTGGTGCTGTTAAACAAGGCAGACCTTGCCGACGAAGCAAAGAACAAGGCGTGGTGCGCGTATTACAAGGCGCAGGGAAGCTATGCGGTCAGGCTGGACGCGAGAAACCGCGGGGGCATGAAGGCAGTGCAGGAAGTGATCCAGGAAGCGTGCAGAGAAAAAATCGAACGAAACCGCAGGCGGGGCATTTTAAACCGTCCGGTGCGCGCGATGGTGGTTGGTATCCCGAACGTAGGCAAATCTACGTTTATCAATTCATTTGCGGGCAAGGCATGTGCAAAGACCGGAAATAAGCCTGGGGTGACCAAGGGCAAGCAGTGGATCAGGCTGAATAAACATGTGGAGCTTTTGGATACTCCGGGGATCTTATGGCCGAAGTTTGAGGACCAGACGATCGGGCTGCATTTGGCGTGGATTGGGTCGATCAAGGATGAGCTGTTAAATAAAGAAGAAATGGCGCTGGAGTTAATTCGGGCGCTTACAAAGGAATATCCTGGCGCTTTGAAGGAGCGGTACGGCATCAGCGAAGAAGAAACAGCGGCGCAGGTGTTTGAAGCGCTTGCCAAAAGCCGGGGCTGCTTAAAAAAAGGCGGCGGGTTAGATGATGCAAAAGCGGCGGCGCTGCTGTTAGACGAGTTTCGCAGCGGCAAGCTTGGCAGGATCACAGTTGAAATGCCGCCGGACATGGAGTGAGTAGTGCATGAAGGCTATATGGAAGGAAGTCGCCAGCCTGTGCTTTTATCTTGCCATTATTGTAGGCTGTACGTACCTGCTTGTGAATTATGCGGGGCAGCGTACGCAGATCGAGGGCAGCTCCATGCAGGCGACGCTTTTTGACGGCGACCAGGTGCTTGTGGACAAGCTGTCTTATCGTTTTCACGAGCCGGAGCGTTTTGATATCATTGCGTTTCCATACCGTTACGAGCAGGATACGTATTATGTCAAGCGGATTATCGGGCTGCCGGGCGAGAAAATACGCATTGATGCGCAGGGGACGATTTTTATTAATGATGAGGCGCTGGAGGAGCATTACGGGACAGAGGCGATCACCCAGCCAGGGTATGCGTCGACGCCGAAAATATTGGCTGAGGATGAATATTTTGTGCTGGGAGACAACCGCAATGACAGCGTGGACAGCCGTTTTGCCGAGGTAGGGTATGTGCGGCGCTCGGAGATTATTGGAAAAGTATGTTTCCGTATGTATCCGCTGCGTTCAATCGGCAGGATCAAATAGAAGAACAGGAGGAAAAAATGGCGCAGCATACAATTGCACAAATCCGGGAGGAATTTCAGGCAGCTTCGTTACAGACGCTGCCTGCTTTTGTCTGTGCGTATGAGACAGACAGCCGTGCCGGAGTACAGAAATTGGTCGCACAGGCGAAAAATCAGATACAAAAAATCGAAGCGGAACGGGCGCGCGTGTACCAAATGGGGAAATACGAGCGCCAGTATGCACAGTATACATATATCTGCGGCGTCGACGAGGCGGGCAGGGGGCCGCTTGCCGGGCCGGTCGTTGCCGGTGCCGTGGTTCTGCCCAAAGACTGTGAGATCTTATATATCAATGATTCCAAGAAGCTGTCGGCGGAACTGCGCGAGCAGCTTTTTGACGTCATTATGGAACAGGCTGTGGCGGCAGGGGTCGGCGTTGTTTCACAGGAGCGGATTGATGAGGTAAATATTTTAAATGCGACCTATGAGGCGATGCGCGAAGCTATAAATAATCTGGGCATAATACCCGATATATTGTTAAACGATGCTGTTACGATCCCGGATATGCCAATGCGCCAGGTGCCGATTATCAAGGGCGACGCCAAGAGCAGCTCGATTGCCGCGGCGAGTATCTTGGCGAAGGTGACGAGGGACCATATGATGGAAGCGTATGACCGTATGTATCCGGGGTATGGATTTGCCGCGCATAAAGGATATGGGACGAAGGAGCATATGCAGGCGGTTAGGGAAAAAGGGCCCTGCGAGATTCACAGGAGGTCGTTTTTAAAATTTTTGGACAAATAACAGGGGGCTGGATGTTATGCAGATTGCAGATTTTTTAGGACAGTATGCGAATACGCTTGCGAATGCGCCGATCGCGGCGCCTTCAGCAAAGCCGGGGAGTGCGCCGGGTACGCAGAGCCTTGTAACGGAGCTTGCCAGGATGCAGGAAGGCGCGGTATTTGAAGGCAGCATCAATTCGATTGACGGCTCCAAGGTCTTGCTGGGGCTTGCAAACGGGCAGTCGATTGCGGCAAGGCTGGAAGGCAGCGTGAACCTGATGCTGGGGCAGTCTGTATTTTTCCAAGTCAAATCGAACGATGGGCAGACCATTGCGATCAAGCCGTTTACAGGCGGCAACGCGTTTAACCCGACGATCCAAAAAGCGCTGGATGCGGCTGGCATGGAGATGACGAAGGATACGATCGATATGGTAAACCGCATGATGGAAGAGGGAATGCCGATCGACAAGCAGTCGCTTGCCGCAATGCGCCATACGCTGATGCAGAATCCGCACGTATCGCTCGGTACGGCTGTTTTGATGACAAAGCTTGGCATTCCGGTAAACGGCCAGATGGCGGCGCAGTTTGAGAACTATCAAAATGACCATCACTCGATGCTAAACGAGATGAACAAGGTTATGGACGGGCTTTCGGACGTCTATGCCAATGCGCCTGGCGGAGCGAAAGGGCTTTTGATGCTGAACCAGCAGGTGCTGTCGATTTTACATGCGTCGGGCGGGGCGCCTGAGGGGGCAGTGCTGTTTTTGGACCAAGCGCAGCTACAGCAGATGGCTGAAAACGGCAAAACAGGCGATATGCAGGCAGTTTTAGCAGAAAAACTAGCAGGAACGGCAGGCAGCGAGACGGATATGCAGGCAGCCGCTTTGGAAGGCAAGCTTGCGGCACAGGCAGAAAATGCGGCAGGCAGCGGGACGGACGCACAGGCAGCAGGTTCGGCAGAAAAGTTTGCAGGTCAGGCGCAAAATGCGGCAGACAGCACGCAGGCAGAGGCTGCGGCACAGGCAAAGCTGCTTTCGGACACGGACGCGCCGCGCCAGATCGGAGAGCTGTTAAACAGGCACCAGCTTGCGCAGTTGGAGGCGCAGCTTAAGGAAGCGTTTCCAAAGGCAGAACAGATGAAATTAAATCCACAGTTAACCGCAAAGGAATTTTTGGACGCGGTCGCGCAGCAGTTGGAGCAGCAAACGCCGCAGTCATTGGACAAAGCGGTACTCGGCAGGCTGTTTACCGGAAAGGAATACCATACGCTGTTAAAGGATGTAATGCAGGAGCAGTGGACCGTGCGCCCGCAGGAGCTAAAGACGGAGCATAAGGTCGACGAGCTTTACCAGCGCTTAAACCGCCAGATGGGACAGATGGAGCAGCTTGCCAGGCAGACGGGCATGAATACGAGCCAGTTTTCCCAGTCAGCCGCGCAGGTGCGCGACAACCTGGAATTTATGCACCAGATTAACCAGGCGTATACGTACGTGCAGATCCCGCTGAAAATGGCAAACCAAAATGCACACAGCGACCTGTACGTCTACACGAATAAACGAAACCGCAGCAAAAAGGAAGGAGAGCTTTCGGCATTCCTGCACCTGGAGCTGGAAAACCTGGGCACGACAGACGTATCGATCAAGATGCTGGACAACAATGTCAGCACCAAGTTCTACCTGTCAGACGACGCGGCATATGATTTGCTGGAACAGCATCTGCCCAAGCTCCAGGAGCGTTTAGAACAGCTTGGCTACAATTGCAGGGTAACGATCGAAAACCGGGAAGAAAAGGTAGATTTTGTCGAGGACTTTCTGCAAAAAAGCCAGCCGGCAAAAGCGGCGTCCAGAGGGATGGTGCACCGGTATTCGTTTGATATGCGGGCATAAAATCAGGACAGAAAGGGACGAGGGCGGTGTCAGGACAGGAAAAAAGAGAAAAACCAAAAACGGCGGTCGCGCTTGCTTACGAGCCAGGGGAACAGGCGCCGAAGATCCTTGCGACCGGAAAGGGCGCGCTGGCGGAAAAGATTATCGACGCGGCAAAAGAAGCAGACGTGCCGACATATCAGGACAACAAGCTTGCCGACACGCTGTCGCGCCTGGAAATCGGCGATATGATCCCGCCGGAGCTGTACCAGGTGGTGGCGGAGATCCTTGTATTTGTGAACGATATGGATAAAATACGAAAGAAGCTGGGAGATTATAAAAAATGAAGAACAGCCGTGCGGTTGGCAGGGAGTATGAGAAACAGGCGGCGGAATATCTGGCAGGGCTTGGATACCGGATTTTGGAGAAAAATTTTCGCTGCCGGATGGGGGAGATTGACCTGATTGCGAAAGAGGGCGGTTATTTGGTTTTTGTGGAGGTGAAATACCGTTCGGGAACGAGGATGGGGGAGCCGCAGGAGGCGGTAGACGGCAGGAAGCAGAGGAAGATTTGCCGTACGGCTTCTTATTATTGTATGATGCATCGGGTGTTGGCGCAGCAGGCGTGCAGGTTTGATGTGGTGGCTTGCTGTGCGGGGGAGTGGGTGGTTATTCAGAATGCGTTTGATTTTGTGCAGTGAGTGGGGAGTTGTTGGTTAGGATGTTTGATCATTGAGGGACGCTGGAGGAAGGGGAGCGGGGCTGGCTTCCTGTTCCGGTTCCAAAATGTAAGGAGCCCTAAGCATCCTGCGGTTACGCTGTGGCACCGTCCGGTCGCGGCACCTAGTT
>CAMUPC010000156.1 GCA_947090545.1 uncultured Eubacterium sp.
ACTTATGGTAGCTCCCGATGAACAGATAAGCGTGTCGGTGACAATGAACGGCGCAAGTCCCGGCGGTGCAACGATGCTGAGCGAATCGCTCATGATCTGCGCTCTTGTGGAAAAGGGCATAACAGTCACTTTTGATGAACCAAAAGTAATGGAAACAGCGGACAAAGTTCCAGAAAAATATCTGAAAATGGCGGATACCTATGCGAGAGAGGACGGCATATTCAAGGTGGAGTTTCCCGACGGGAAGTATATGGGGATCACCGAGATTACAGCAGAAAACTCCAAGACAAAACGGTATATGTACACTGCTGATGACAGCTTTGTGCTTATGGACGGTGAACCCGATTCGGATAATTTTGTTCAGGCAGGCGATCAGGAACTGCTCACATTTACCGAAAGGAATGGTAATACCTATATCTGCAAATATGCAGATACCTATACAGACGGCTTCGGACGGTATATAGATCTATCTTACTATCTGCAAAGAGTGGGAGCGTTTCATGTCAGCGACAGCGTTCAGCAGGCTTGGACGCAGAGGAACGGCAAAAAATACTACATGACAAACATGAAGTATTCCAACGTTTTTTACAATGTAAGCCCCTGCGTTAAGCTGAATGTACCTGAGGGTATAAACGGCTGTGCGAAGTTTA
Organism: uncultured Eubacterium sp.; assembly: GCA_947090545.1. Classification (GTDB taxonomy): domain Bacteria; phylum Bacillota; class Clostridia; order Lachnospirales; family Lachnospiraceae; genus Eubacterium_J. The sequence goes on from CAMUPC010000156.1 coordinate 651, forward strand.
CGGGTGAGATGATCATGAAAACGATGCGTTTTACCGATGAAAATAAGGCAGAGGGCTTTGTTTTGATACCCGGCGAAGCAGGACGTGAGCTGGCCGATTTTGAAGTGTTCACCGAGAACGGCTGTGAATACCTGCGCACAGGCGATCAGGCTATGATGTTAGTAAGTGAGGATTCAATTTACGATCTTACGGCAGATATTCACGAAATAGCTCTTGAAACGGGACGGGCAAAGTGGTATAAGATAGGTGAGATGGACTTAAAGTCCGTTACCCTTGATATCCCCGAAAAGGCAGCAGTTTATATTTATGATAAGTTTGATAACGTGGTTTACGCAAGCTATATGAATGGCTATGGAAATCATGTGACACTTCCCGAAAGCGGAAAGATCGTATTTATAGGCGAGAGCGGCGAAAAGGTGGGTATTGGATGAAAGAAGTGATAGTATGGATTATAAGTGCCTGATGATAGACGATGATGAGATCATTGCCGAAAACACGGCGGAGTATTTTAATGCGTTCGATATAAAAACGGCTTATGTTACAAGCTATGAGAATGCGGTGGACTTCCTTGCGGAGAACACCGTTTCTCTGTTGCTTTTAGATATAAACCTCGGGGACAAGTCTGGCTTTGAGCTGTGTAAGAGCATAAGGAGCGAATACAATATGCCGATCCTTTTCATCAGTGCCCGTACAAGTGATGACGATCTGCTTATGGCACTTAATATTGGCGGAGATGATTATATCAAAAAGCCTTTCAAGATGAATATTCTCCTTGCAAAGGTCAGGGCTATTCTGAACAGATACGAAAGTACACAGTCTGTCGTGAAAGAATCACCTAAAGCGACAGGCAGCAGAAAAATACAGATCATGGACGGTCTGTTTTTTGATACACAGTCGCACTGCATAAGCAAAAACGGAGAACAGATCACGCTGAAAGCTCTTGAATACAAAATGCTGTTCTATTTTCTGGAGCATAGAGGAAAGGTCATAACAAAGGACGAGTTCTTGCAGAATGTGTGGAAAGACGAGTGCGTCGGTGAGGGTACGGTTGCGGTGCATATCCGTCATCTTCGGGAAAAGCTCGAAGCCGACCCGAATGAGCCGAAGATCATAAAAACTGTTTGGGGTGTAGGATATATCATGGGTGAAACGTCATGAGGTACGGAAGAACGCTTATTCTTCTTGCGATGATCGTCGCCTGCTGTATCGGGATATTCGTCATGACGGGCAGGCAAAAATATATGCCAAACATCGTCCTGCAAAATGATATTGCTGAAACAGTAAGAGAAAATATGAATGACCTTGCTGTTCTTGAAGAAAAGTTTCCCGATACCGATATACTTGTGTTTGACAGGGAGGGTTTCTGCATCTATCCCGAGGGCGAAAACTTAACGCTCACGAAATCAAGAAATAACGGCGATCTGTGTCTTGCGGTGACGGACGGTGACAGATTTCTTGCAACAGCGGCGATACCCGACCCGTCTTTTTCGGGGTATAACAAGGCTTTTGATCAACTGGCCTGTGCGGCTGTAATGCTGTTTCTTATCATGGTAACGGCGGCAGTATCGTTCTATCTGTATATCGGCAGGAACATCTTAAAGCCATTCCGCAAGATGAAAGAGTTTGCAGGCAGGATATCAATGGGCGATCTCGACAGTCCTCTTGAAATGGAGCGCAGCAATCTGTTTGGGGTTTTCACCGAGAGCTTTGATATCATGCGTGAGGAATTGAGAGCATCAAAAGCCAGAGAAACAGAACTCAAACGAAAAGAAAAAGAGCTTGTTGCTGAGCTGAGTCACGACCTGAAAACGCCTATTACGGGTATCAACACAATCTGCGATGTGCTGAGTCTGAAAGTACAGGATAAATATGTTCTTGGCAAGGTTGAGGGCATACAGAAGAAGACACAGCAGATGGAACTTCTCGTCACTGATCTGCTGACTGCTGCACTTGACGATCTTGGCGAGATGACCGTGAAATGCACGGATGAAAATGCGGCTGTGCTGTATGACATCATCAGGGCGGCGGATACACGCTCTCTTGTGAGAAGGAGTACGATACCCGAATGTATGATACACATTGACATAAAACGTATGGAGCAAATTATCGGAAACATTATCGGTAATTCTTATAAATATGCCGATACTCCCATAGACATTGCGTGTGCTTCGAGCGGAGACTATCTGAAACTGTCGATCACCGATTACGGCGAGGGCGTTCCGGCTGACGAGCTTGATCTTATAATGAACAAATTTTACCGTGGCAAGAACGTAAAAGATTCCGACATAGACGGCAGCGGTCTGGGGCTGTATATCGCTTCGGTTCTTATGGCTAAAATGAACGGTGAACTTATATGTTCAAGCAAGGGGAAAGGATTGACAGTGACTTTGATGATCCTGCTGTCGTAGTTTATTTTGATAATCTTATCGAGAGGCTTTCTAACATACAAATAAACAAAAGAATGGAGACAAACCACATGGATACAAAGGACATTCGCTACTTTTGCCGTGTCTACGAAGAAGGCGGGATTAACCAGGCTGCAAAGCAGCTCTTTATCACTTCCCAGGGCCTGAGCAGAATTATCTGCAAGCTGGAAGCAGAGCTTAACGTGACACTATTTAAGCGTTCTGCAAGAGGCTTATGCCCAACGGCAAGCGGGACGTATCTGTATGAAAACTGCCGGGACCTGTTGGAGAGGCTTGAGGATATTGAAATCGGAATCCGCCGGATCGAACGGATGGACAAAGAACTGCAAATCGGGTTTTCCTGCGGGGTCTGGAATGTGTTTCCATTTCCAAAGCTGGAGCAGTTTCAGAGAGAAAACCCGCAGATCCAGCTTCAGTGGGAGGAGTCGGAAAACGACAGCGTTATGGACAAGATTTTAAAACGGACGCTGGATGTGGGATTTGTAATCGGCAGCATCGGGCGGGACGGCGTTTATGCAAGGCAGGTATATCAGACAAAGCTGTATGCCCTCGTATATGAAGGGCACCCGCTGTATGACAAGGAACAACTGTCGGTCGGTGATTTGCGGGAAGAGCCGCTGCTTACGCTGAATGAAAGGTTCTACTGCTACCATAGCTTTGTAGGGCGCTGCAAGGATTTTGGCTTTGTCCCAATGATTCGTTTAAAAACGATGGAAAGCCAGTTGATCTATCGGTTCTGCCGGGAAAAAATGGGGATTGGGATCGATGTCAATATTCACAAACAGGAGATCTGCATGGACGGCATCCACCGTATGGAGCTTAGGGATGCCGCCCCGTGGAGCATCTCGATTGTCTGCCGCAAAGACCGCAGGGAAGAAAAGGCGGTAAAAAAGCTGCTGGAGCTGTTCTGACGAAAAACGTGCATAGCAACGATTTGTTGGTAGCTGTTATCTTTTTGCTGATAGATAACAGCTCTTTTTGATGGTATTCTTATTTTGTTAAGAAAATAACAAAGAAAAAATAGCAGGATGGAGGAACAATCTATGGACCGAAAATTTCCGCATTTATCAAGCCCGATTACGATTGGCAGGGCCACATTCCGCAACCGTATGTTTTCCGCGCCGATGGGCGGTACGGATATTACAAATGACGGCTGCATCGGGCAAAAATCAACGGCTTTTTATGAATTACGGGGAAAGGGCGGCGCAGCGGCTGTGACCGTCAGCGAATGCATGGTGCATCCCAAAACGGACGGCTCCCATGCGTATCATCTGGATACGGCTGTGCTGAATTCGCTTGCGGCAGCTACCTATACGGCAGACGCAATCCGCCGCCACGGAGCGATGCCTAGCCTTGAGCTGTCCCATTCCGGGATGTATGCGGGCACCTATATGACGGATAAAACCAAACAGAAATCGATGCACCAGTGGGGCGCAAGCGATACGGTCCGTCCTGACGGCGTAGAGGTAAAGGCACTTACCAGGGAGATGCTTGCGGATATTGCCGCGTCTTATGGAACCGTGGCAGGGCTTGCCAAGCGTGCCGGGTTTGAGATGATTATGATTCATGGCGGGCATGGCTGGCTGCTGAACCAGTTTTTTTCTCCGTATTTTAATAAACGGACGGATGAATATGGCGGAAGCCTTGAAAACCGCTGCCGCCTGGCGATCGAGGTGCTCAAATCCGTAAGGGCCGCGGTTGGGCAGGGCTTTCCGATTGAGTTTCGCTTAAGCGGTTCCGAGCTGTTTGAGGGCGGCTATGATCTGGAGGAAGGGTGCAGGATTGCGCAGCAGATCGAGCCTTATATCGACCTGCTCCACGTATCGGCAGGCACCTATCAAAGAGGGTTCGGGGATACGCATCCTTCGATGTTTAAAGAGCATGGCTGCAATGTATACCTTGCCGCTGAGATCAAAAAGCATGTTTCCGTTCCGGTAGCTACGATCGGCGGTTTAAATGACCCGTACCAGATGGAAGAAATTATTGCAAGCGGAAAAGCCGACGTTGTATATATGGCGCGTGCGCTGCTTGCCGACCCGTTTTTGCCGCGCAAAGTCGTGGAAAACCGCGAGGATGAGATTGTCAGATGCCTGCGCTGCTTTACGTGCATGGCGGAGCGCGCCACTACCTCTACGAGAAGGTGCACGGTCAATCCGCTGATTGGGCGGGAAATGGAAGGCTCTGAGATTGCGCCTGCGCCGGAGAAGAAAAAAGTGCTTGTAGCAGGCGGCGGCCCGGGCGGGCTGTATGCGGCATATACAGCGGCACGCAGAGGGCACCAGGTGATTTTATGCGAAAAAGAAGCAGAAGTGGGCGGCATTTTAAAAAGCGAGCAGGCGCTTCCTTTTAAGCATGAGATGTACGAACTGGCTGGTACATACAAGCTTTTAGCAGAAAAGGCAGGCGTGGAAATCCGCCTGAATACAGAGGTTACGAAGGAATATGCCCAAAAAGAAGCCGCGGACGCGTTAATCATCGCGGTAGGGTCTGAGCCGTTAGTTCCTCCGATTCCAGGGCTTACAGGCAGCAACGTGGTCATTGTCAACGAGTATTATCGGCAAAAAGAAAAAGTCGGCGACGAGGTAGTTGTTTTTGGCGGCGGGCTTGCCGGGTGTGAATGCGCGATCCATCTTGGCATGGAAGGCAAGAACGTCCGTCTGGTGGAAATGCGTGACGAGCTGGCTGTGGACGCAAATGTCCGCCACCGTCCGCTGCTGCTTAAGGAAATTGAAACATATGCCGCGGTATATACCGGATACAAAGGGCTGGAGGTGACGCCGGATGGAATCGTCTGTGAGGACAAAAACGGCGAAAAACAGTTTGTTCCCGGAAAAACAGTGATCTGTGCCCTGGGACAGCGTTCACGCACAAAGCTGGTGGAACAATTGCAGGATGCGGCGCCTTTTGTAAGGGTGATTGGAGATGCGGCAAAAGTGTCTACGATTACCAACGCGGTTTACTGGGGATACCATGCCGCTTTGGATATTTAAAAGAAGGCGAGGAAATTAAGGATGAATTGGGACAAAAAACGATGGGTGATCCTGACAGCGGCATGTCTGGTCAACCTGTGCCTGGGTTCGATCTATGCATGGAGCGTGTTTGCGTCCTCGATGGCGGAATATTTCAGCAGTACATCAGGGCAAAACATCACCTCCGGCGACCTGGCGATCGTATATACGATTGCAAATGCGGTAGGCCCGGTTACGATGATATCCGGCGGAGCGGTCAATGACAGGCTGGGGCCGAAAAAGGTCATTGCTTTAGGGGGCATAATGTTTGGCGGCGGCATGATCTTATCCGGTTTTGCAGGCAGCGTAGCTTTTCTGATTGTCAGCTATGGGCTGATTGCCGGGCTGGGGCTTGGCATGGCTTACGGGGCGACGATTTCTACAAGTGTCAAATATTTCCCGGATAAGCGCGGATTCATCGGCGGGGTTACGACGGCTGTATACGGTATGAGCTCTGTAATTCTGCCTCCGGTTGTGACCGTGATTGTGAACCGCTATAACGCGGCATTTGCGTTCAAGGTAATCGGCGCGGCTTTTCTTGTTATCATACTGGTAAGCACCTGTTTTCTGGAGCAGTGCCCGCAGGGTTATGTACCGGCAGGGTACACGCCGCCTGCGGCACAAAAAGGAGCGGCGGACCTGGATTGGAAAGAGATGATAAAAACACCAGTCTTTTATGTGATGCTGCTGTTGCTGACAAGCGGTGCCTTCAGCGGCATGATGGTTATTTCCCAGGCGTCCGCGATGGCGCAGGGGATGATTGGGATGACGGCTATCGCAGCAAGCGGCGCCGTGTCCGTCCTTGCTCTGTTTAATGCGCTGGGACGGATTGCGGCAGGGTATCTCTCGGATAAAATCGGGCGAATCTATACGCTGATGGCGGCATGTATGCTCTGCATTGCAGGAATGCTGTGCCTGTATGCTTCCGCGGAGGGACAGCAGGCGCTGTTTTATGCCGGGATCTGTATCGTAGGCGTCAGCTTTGGCTCGTTTATGGGCGTGTACCCTGGCTTTACCGCGGACCAGTTCGGAGCGCGCAATAACAGTGTCAATTACGGGATTATGTTTATCGGCTTTGCGCTTGCAGGGTATTTCGGGCCGCAGATTATGCGCAGTGTCTATGCGTCGACAGGCGCTTACCAGAATGCGTTCCTGATCGCCTGCGGGCTGAATGCTGCGGGCATTGTTCTGGCGGTTGTTTACAGGGGGATGAAAAAGAAATAAAACGAGCAACTTAATCCATTCCGCGCAGCTGCACCGCCAGGCTGCTGCGCCTGCAATAGCGGCAGGCGAACCGTGTAAGGAAGATTTGCAGCAAAAGCATCGCCAAAAAATAAACGGATACCGAAACAAATGGAAACGTATATGCGACAAAGCTAAACCCAGGAACATTGCTCACACCCTGGCACATTATTTTTCCTATTACAATGCCAAAGGCAGACGAAAAGACGAAGCTTCCGACCGTTTGGAACGCGTTTTCATACGCGATCATACGGGAAAGCTGCCTGCTGTCCAAGCCAACGGCGCAAAACAGCCCCAGCTCTTTTTTTTGGGAAACCAGATGGGTGATGCTTGTATTTACAAGATTCAGAATACTGAAAACAGCAACAACCGCCAGCAGCGCGTAAGCAGCAGTACGAATCGTACTGAATACACTTTGATACTGCAAAACCGTGTCTTTGAGCGTCTTAAGGCGCAGTGTGTCATTTCCTGCAATCAGTGCCCGCAAAGCAGGCTCTAATGAAGCTTCTAAATCAGGATCTTCCATAAACGGCTGTTTCGTGCCAGCAAAAGGGCTGGCTGTCTGGATGACAAACGCGCTATTGGTATGATAGGGAATGCTTTGCTCCATCTCTTTTGCGGGCAGCAGAAAGCTGGCGGCGTCGTCCTTGGCTGAAATAACAGCCGATACCTGATAGGCAAGCGTGTATTGGGTGCCGTTTACCGTCTGTAAAAACGTAACCGTATCTCCAACTTCATAGCTTTTTTGCAGATATGCGAGTTCCTGGCTGGCAGCGTTAATAACAAGCGTGTCTGTTCCGACAGCGTCAAAGTCTGGCAGCGTACCTTCTGTCACTTTGCCGCTGTATCTTTTCTGGTCTTGTGCGTTCATACTGTGAACCGACGTCTCCATTCCTTCTATTCCTTCTATCCCATCGATTTCATCGATTCCATTTATGCTCACGCTGATTTCCTGCTGGCAGACAATACCGCTGACGCCTTCTATCGATAGAATGGCATGTTTCAGCTCCTCAGTCAGCGGGTTGTCTGCCTGTAAATTCGTAAGGGAATAGGCCGGGGTTACCAGCGCACGGTTGAGTTCCATCAGGTAAGCCCCCTCGTAAGGAAAGCTTTGCTTTGCCCGTTTGACCGGGTCGAGCGAGGAAAGCATCGAAGAGGCGCCGACAAACAGCATCCCGCTCAGGGCAAGGGAAGCAAAGGTGAGGATGCTTTTTTTCCGGTTGCGGGCAAGGCTCTTGTACGCAAGCGACAGCGGTGTCAGCCGCCTGATGCTTCGCCTGCTTCTGCCCATATTTCGATAGCTGTGGTAACGAATTGCTTCCACAGGCGAAACAGACATCGCGATCTGAGCAGGCTTACGCACAGACAGCCTGACAGAAATAAAAATAACAGCGCCTGACAAAAGCACCAGCATACCGTCAGGAAGAGGCAAAACAGCACTCCGGTCGGCGAGAAAAGCCAGTAATCCACCGCAAAGGCATCCAGGAGGAATAAAACACCGTGCCAGAAAACTGCATTCCCTTGTGACGATCTGTTTGATTTGCTTTTTCGTCGTGCCGACCGTGCGAAGCTGCCCAAATGACTTTACATGGCTGATGATCGACAGATAGAAAATATTGCAGATCACCAGGGAGCAGATTCCGATTAAAATGATCCCGATAAGCAGCACGATAACGACAGTTTCTGCGGATGCATGGTTGCTGTCAATGTATAAATAGTTGACCTGTATATTGTCTGATGAAACGTTGCAGCTTTGCCCGATCCTTGGAACGAGCTCCTTGAGCTGCTGATTGGTATATCCTGATTCGTTGGAAACGGCAATCATCGCGGAGACACCCTGAGCGGAGAGGGCAGGGTTTTCCTTTACAAAATCCGGTGCAGCGACAGCATTAAAAGCGGTCCTGTGCGTTTGGCGCTCAGCGGCAGTCTGGATAAAGCCTGCAATCCGAAAATTCTTTGTTTCAAGCTGGCGGCTCGCCTGATTGCGGTAGGTGACAGGCAATGAACCGCCAATCTGTGCTTTGACAGCAAGCGCGTCTAAATAGCCTTTTTCTACCAGCAGCTCGTCGGATGCTTTTGGCATATGCCCGTCTGTGAGGGTAATGCCGGATAGCTGCATCGCAGCCGCATCCGCGCATACAATGCTCATAGTAATACTGTCCTTGCTGTCTGTGATGCCGACAGACTGGTAAAATCCTGCCGTTTCGATCCGGCGGTCTGCGCTGAGCAAGGAGGCCTGCTCTGGCGACAGGTTATGGAAAATCCCCTGGTAGGAGGTGGACGCCGCGTATTGGTGGGTAATGTTATAAGCATAAGTACAGACAAAGGACAGAATGCCTGCGGAAACCAGAATCATAATACCGACCAGGCAGTTCTGCAAACGGTTTTGCCTAAGCCTTGCGTTTGATAATCGGCGGATCACTTTGCCGGTATCGTTTTCAAATGGGAATCTCATAGGGATACCTCCTGGATGTTTTGGTGTAAGTGTGCTGTGTTGTTTTGTAAATGGATGGCATGTAAGGTATGCATAGGAATACCGCCTTTCTTGGTTGATAGTGATAGGATAACATAAAAATGTTGCAGAAATATCCGAAATAGTAGATGATTTGGTCAGGGGGTGCATTTTTTTCAGGAAAGGACGCTGGAGGAAGGGGAGCGGGGCTTGCTTCCTGTTCCGATTCCAAAATGTAAGGAGCCCTAAGCATCCTGCGGTGACGCTGTGGCACCGTCCGGGCGCGGCACCTAGTTCGCC
>CAMUPC010000157.1 GCA_947090545.1 uncultured Eubacterium sp.
AAGCAAGCCCCGCGCCCCTTCCTCCAGCGTCCTTTTCTCAAAAAATGCACCACTTCACCGAAACCGCTGCCAGTTTATTCTGTTAGAAACTGAGGCGATCTTGCTTTCCAGCAGTCTCTTCTAGTATAATTACTTTGAACACAGCAAATCATTATAAACAAGAAAGGAGAAACAGAACCGTTTTGAGAGTTTTAGTAGTAGAAGATGCAAAAGACATGAACCGCCTGATCGTAAAGACCCTGAAAAAAGCCGGCTACAGCGTAGACGGCTGCTTCGACGGCGAAGAAGCACAGGATTTTTTGCTCGGGGCAGAGTACGATGCGATTTTACTGGATGTGATGATGCCAAAGCTGGACGGATACGGGCTGCTGCGCCGCCTAAGGGCGCAAGGCGTAGATACCCCGGTACTGTTTCTTACAGCGATGGACGCGGTGGCTGACAGGGTGAAGGGGCTGGATCTGGGAGCAGATGATTATTTGGTAAAGCCATTTGATTTTGACGAGCTGCTGGCGCGCATACGGGCAATGACCAGAAAACGGGCGGGCAGCCGCAGCAATGAGTTTACGATTGCAGACCTTATTGTGGACACCAAGCGCAGGACAGCCGTAAGGGGAGGTGTAAAAATCCCGCTGATCCCAAAGGAATTTACGATTCTGGAATATATGATCCGAAACCAGGGCATCGTGCTTTCCAGGGAACAGCTTGAAAACCAGATCTGGAACTATGAGTATTCCGGCAGCTCCAACAATATGGACGTCTATATCAGCCGCCTGCGCAAAAAGATTGACCATGGCTATGACAAAAAACTGATCCATACGATCCGCGGCGTCGGCTGGGTGCTGCGGACGGAGGAACCGGGGGACAGCGTATGAAAAAGCTTTCGGTCAAGGCAGGGATTGCGGCATGGCTTACACTGTTAACAGCACTGCTTGCGGTACTGCTGGTAGTTTTTATGATCGCGATCAGCCATGAGGTAGACATCCAGACGGCGGCTGTTTCGCTCAGTGCCTCAGTAAAAGGAAACCTGGCGCAGATCCAGATGGAAAAGGGAAAGCCGCAGCTTGCAGGCGCCTTCCGGTTTTATCAAAACGGGGTGACGACGCTTATTTACAGCAAAGGGGAATCCCTGCTGGCAGGGCAGATCCCAGTATCCTTCGCGGCGAGCGAGCCGTTTGAAAACGGCAGGATACGCAGCGTGGATGCGGGAGAGCTTCGCTATCTTGTACTGGATCTGTGGCTTGCGGACGGCTGGGAAAACGGCGTCTGGGTGCGCGGCATGATCGAGGAGCCGGAAAACAGCATGGCGGCGCGCAATCTGCTGAAGGTATCGATCGTTGTACTGCCAGTGTTTATGGCGCTTGCGGCTGCCGGCAGTTATTGGATAACCCGCAGGGCATTTCGCCCGCTTGACAGCATTAACGCAACGGCTGCGGCAATCAACGAAGCGCGTGATTTAAAACGGCGGATCGGGCTTCCGCCCGGACAGGATGAGTTTTCCTGTCTTGCCAGTGAATTTGACCATTTATTTGAACGGCTGGAACGGTCGTTTGAAGCAGAAAAGCAGTTTACCGCGGACGCTTCCCACGAGCTGCGCACGCCAGTCTCCATTATCAAGGGCGCGTGCGATTACGCGTTAAAATACGATGAAACAGAAGAGGACAGGCAGGAAACACTGGATATGATCAGGCGCCAGGCAGAAAAAATGTCTGCCGTTATCTCACAGCTTTTAAGCATGACAAGGCTGGAGCAGGGGACAGAACAGATCGGCATGGAAACCGTGGAGCTGGGCGCATTTTTACGCCAGCTTTGCGGGGAGCAGGCTTATGATCCAAGCCGTGTACTGCTGGAGGAAGCAGACGAACAGCCCGTTCTGGTACAGGCAAACCCGGCGCTGCTTTCCCGGCTGGTCATTAACCTGGTAGAAAACGCGCTGAAATACGGGCGCACAGACGGCAGAACCTGGCTGTCGGCGTACCGCGTGCGGCAGGAGGCTTGCCTGTCAGTCAGGGACGACGGCGCAGGAATTGCCAGGGAACACCAGGAAAAGGTCTGGCAGCGGTTTTACCAGGTAGACAGCGCACACAGCGGAGAGATGGGCGCCGGGCTGGGACTGCCGATGGTAAGCCAGATCGCGCAGATTCATGGCGGGTATATGACACTCGTAAGTGAACCCGGCGAGGGATGTACGTTTACCCTGCATCTGCCGCAGGAGCAAACTACGCTGCGGTAATCCTTATTTGGCTCGCTTTCTTACTGGAATAAAAAAAGCAGATTTCGGTAAAATAATAAAAAATAAATCTGTAAATTTCATGTTTATTTCACAGTAGATTACTAGAATATGTGTCAGAACAAGGAGGAAAACCGAATGAAGCAAATAAAGATGCTGTGCGCGGCAGGTTTGGCAGTTCTTTTGCTGAGCGGCTGCGGCAGCAAGGAGAGCAAGATTTCCTATATCGGCGCATCGAAGGCGAAAACGGCAGCGCTGGAAGCAGCCGGCATGACGGCTTCCCAGGCAGAGTTTACGTCGGTAGACTTGTCAGATCACAACGGGCAGGACTATTACCGGGTAGAATTTACAGCACTCGGTGAACCGTATGCTTACGATATCGACGCTCTGACCGGGGTGATTATTGACGCGGACGTTCCCGCAGGCAGCACCCGCGCCGATTTGGATGGGGCAGGGGACAGCGCCGCCGATACAAACGGCGAAATGATTACAGACAAAGATGCAAAGGCAAGGGCTCTGGCTCATGCCGGGGTGTCCAGTGACCAGGCAACTTTTTTAAAAAACAGCCTGGACTATGAGGATGGCAAAAAAGTCTATGAAGTAGAGTTTTACACAGCAGACGGCAGGGAATTTGACTATGAGATCGATGCTTCTACCGGAGAGGTGCTAAGCTTTGATTACGATGCACAGTCCGCCGCTGTGCCTGCACCAGACGGCAGCAAAATATCAGCGCAGAAAGCAAAGGAACTGGCGTTAGCACAGGTTCCGGGAGCCGCACAAAGCGATATCCTGGAATTTGAGACAGACCACGACGACGGCAGGATGGAATATAAAGGCAAGATTTCCTACGACGGCATGGAATATGAATTTGAAATCGACGCCTACAGCGGCGCTTTCAGAAGCTGGGAAGCAGAGCCGTCGAACGAAAGAAAATAGGCAAAACAGAAAAAAAGTGATCATTTGGAGGATTCAGGAGGAAAAAGGATGAAAACAGCAAAGAAAACAGCAGCATTTTTAGCAGCAGGAGTAGTATTGGCAGGCAGCCTGACAGCCGCGGACAGCGTATTAGCAGCAGGGATCAAAAACGCGGAGCAGGCTAGACAGAAGGCATTGCAGAAGGTGCCGAATGCAGTCGTTACCGATGTGGACTCAGACCACGAAAACGGGCAGCAGGTATATGAAATCGAGCTTGTCAAAGGCTCCAAAAAATATGGCCTGACTTACCGGGCGTCGGATGGGAAAATACTGGAATACGGCTGGGAGAAAACGACGGCAAGCCCAAACCTCAGCAAGCCTTTGATCAGCACCGAAAAATGCCGCAGCCTTGCGCTTGACAAGGTAAAAAACGGCACAATAACAGCGATATCCCAAAAGGTAGACGACGGCATTGATATTTATAAGGTAAAAATAACAGCAGGAAACAAACGCTACACACTGGAATATCACGCAAGAACCGGCGCTCTTTTGGAATGCAAATGGAAGCTCGCTGCATCCGCATCTTCCAGCGGACAGACAGGAAAGATCGATCTGGAAAAGGCAAAACAGATCGCGCTCGACGCAGTGCCTGGCGGAACAGTCTATCAGGCAGAATATGACGTAGACGACGGCATCGCAGTCTATGAGGTCGAGGTGGTAAAAGGCAGCTATGAATATGAATTTAAAATCGATGCAAGCACCGGCGCGATTTTAGAACAGGACAAAGACTATAAAGATTAATACAGAAATTAATATAGAAATTAAACAGGCAAAAAGCCAGTCTCTTTCTGTCCCACTCTTTTTTGCGGGAACAGAAGGCACTGGCTTTTGCATTTTAAAATGACTCGTGCTTCCCGATGATTTTTTCCATCCAGATCATATCATACCAGCGCCCAAATTTATACCCGCAGCTATGAAAAGTTCCGGCTGTCTGAAAGCCTAAATGCGCGTGAAAATCTGCACTGTTGCGGTTTAAAAAGGGATCTTCTGCCTGCGGATAACCAATGCACGCATACAGGTTTAAAATACCCATAGCTTTCAGCCTTGCTTCCAGGGCTTCGTACAGCATTCTTCCAAACCCGCGTTTTTGTGCAGCATGGTCCAGGTAAATAGTCAGCTCGCATGACCGGCCATAAGCCGCCCGTCCGATAAAAGCACCCGCATAAGCATAACCATAAACGGTACCGCCGGATTCGGCGACAAGATAAGGATAACGCTGCATCGTATGCTTCATACGTTCTTGAAACTCACAAAGCGTTGGGGGATCATATTCAAAGGAAATGGCAGTATGCTCCACATAATAGGCATAAATTTCCAATAAGCGGGCAGCATCGTCCAGGCGGGCGCACCGTATGATAAGATTGTCCATAAAAAACACTCCTGTTCGTTTAAATCAGCTCCAGATCAAGCAGCCCATAATAAATTCCATCATGGTCGTTGTCCTTCGTATGTGTTTGAAAACGCTCCTTAAGAACAGCAGGAGCATTGCCCATAAGCATTCCATGCCCTACGGCTTCCAGCATTTCCGCATCATTAAAATTATCTCCAAAAGCCGCCGCAGCAGCTAAAGGAACGTCAAAATAAGAACAAAACTTCTGTACGGCAGACGCCTTAGTAACGCCTTTTTCCATAATCTCCAGCAAAATATCAGAAGATCTTACAATCGAAAAACCCGGAAAAGCTTCCTTTAACGCAGCTTCTGTCTCCACAATCGTTTCTGGATTGCAGATACACAGCACCTTGTTAATTTCCTGGCCAGTTACAGTATCAACAGAGCCTTGCATAGCAGACGCTTTCACAATCGTTTCTTCCCGGATAATTCTTGGATCTTTTTTCTCCTTTACAACCCACTCATCCATAGAATAGATACACCAGGACAGGTCAAAGCCGCGGCGTTCAATCAAAGAAAGAATTTCCCTGACGTCCGCTTTTTTCATTCCTTTGTGAAACAAGACATTTTTTTGCTTATCCAAAATCAGCGCACCGCTGTAGCAAATGATAGCGCATTGAATACAGTATTCTTCCAAAATTGGATAAATTCCACTGGGACTTCGCGCAGATATAATCACAAAAGGGATTCCGTTACTGTCCAGTTTTTGGATAGCATGTCTTGTTAAGGGCGTGATTTTGTGTTCCGAATTTAGTAAAGTACCGTCTACATCACTGAATACAATTTCAATCATGGCATACCCTCCGTTCTTTTTCAGTAGTTTATCACAAAACGTGCGATTGTTCAAGAAAGGATTTGACCAGGCACTGCACTTTTTGCAAAATAAGAATCCGCCCTCCAATATGCTATGCAAAAGAAAAGAACCGTTTATTCCTTGTACAATATGCGAAAACCAGCCGGGAGAGGGGATTGGCACACCCTGGCGGCGGCTTTGGAAGAAGGTTTAGAAGCCCTTAGCATCCTGCTCGACAAAAGCAGGGGCGAAGCCAAGCGGCACCTTTAGCTGCTGGCGGAACGCCAGGGCGAACTAGGTGCCGCGCCCGGACGGTGCCTCAGCGCCCCGCAGGAGGCTTAGGGCTTCTTAACCTTCTGGAACGGTCGCCGCCAGGGTGTGCCAATCCCCTCTCCCGGCGTCCGTTCCGCCAAAAAAAGACTCCTCCCAACTTGCTCCCAACCTAAAAAAATGGCACATACAAATAAATTTATTTAAAACATTGACTAATTTTAAGTCACGAGATATACTTGAAAAAGAACCCCAAAACAGTTCCCCTACTGTTTTACTCAGCTTAGAAAGAACTCAAGAAACAACTCAAGAAACAATTCAAGAAAGGAAGAACACAAAATGGATTACATGGAACTATACGAAAGCTGGTGCAGCGACCCCTATTTCGACGACGAAACAAAAAAGGAACTAAAAGCAATCGCATCAGACCCCGCAGAAATCCAAGACCGTTTTTACCGCCGCCTGGAGTTCGGCACCGGAGGGCTGCGCGGTGTAATCGGCGCAGGCACAAACCGGATGAATATTTATACCGTGCGCCAGGCGACGCAGGGGCTTGCCAACTATATCTTGTCACAAAGCGCCCAGAAACGCGGCGTAGCAATCGCCTATGACTCCAGACAGATGTCACCGGAATTTGCAGAGGAAGCGGCGCTATGCCTGAATGCAAACGGAATTAAGACGTACCGCTTTGAAAGCCTTCGCCCGACGCCGGAGCTGTCATTTGCAGTACGCGAGCTCGGGTGCATCGCCGGGATTGTAATTACAGCAAGCCACAACCCGCGGGAATACAACGGCTATAAGGTGTACTGGGAGGACGGCGCACAGATTACGCCGCCCCACGACAAAAATATACTGGCACATGTTGCTAAGGTCACAGAGTTTTCTTCGGTAAAAACGATGTGCCGTCAGGATGCACAGGCGCAGGGGCTGTATTGTACAATCGGCAGTGAGATTGACGATATGTATATGGAGCAGCTCAAAAAGCAGAGCATCCACCCGGAACTGATCAAAAAAGCCGCGGACACGATCAAGATCGTCTATACGCCGCTGCACGGTACCGGAAACCTGCCGGTGCGCCGCGTATTAAAGGAGCTTGGCTTTACAAACGTGTACGTCGTAAAAGAACAGGAGCTGCCGGACGGCTCATTCCCAACGGTCGCGTATCCAAACCCGGAGGATGAAAAAGCGTTTGCGCTGGCGCTTGCCTTGGCAAAGGAAAAGGACGCAGACCTTGTGCTTGCCACAGACCCGGACGCAGACCGCCTTGGCGTCTATGCAAAGGATACAAAGACCGGGGAATATGTCAGCTTTACCGGAAATATGTCCGGGATGCTCATTGCAGAATATATTTTAAGAGAGCGCACAAGGACAGGCACGATGCCGCAGCATCCGGCGCTTGTGGAAACGATTGTGACAACCGATATGGCAAAGGCAGTTGCAGCGGCATACCATACAGCTCTGATCGAAGTGCTGACAGGCTTTAAATATATCGGGGAAAAGATCCGCCAGTTTGAGCAGGAACACACCTATCACTATGTATTTGGGCTGGAGGAAAGCTACGGTTGCCTGGCGGGGACATATGCCAGGGATAAAGACGCCTGTGTCGCCGTTATGATGCTGTGCGAGGCGGCGGCATACTACCAGCTTCAGGGAATGACGCTTTGGGATGCAATGCTTGCGATGTATGAAACTTACGGTTACTACAAGGAAGGGCTGGCGACGCTGACGTTAAAGGGCATCGACGGTGCAAAGCAGATTCAGGAAAAGATGCGTGAGGCGCGCAGCAATCCGCCGAAAATACTTGGCGGGTACAAGGTGCTTGCCGTCCGCGATTATAAAGAGGGCATCCGAAAAGACCTGGCAACCGGAGAAACGGCGCCTGCCGGCTTGCCAGCGTCCAATGTGCTGTATTACGAGCTGGAAGAAAACGCCTGGTGCTGCGTGCGCCCGTCCGGGACAGAGCCGAAGATCAAATATTATTTTGGGGTAAAAGGCACTTCGCTGGAGGATGCGCAGGAAAGGCTGGATAAGCTGAAACGGGATATGTTAAACGAAGCAGAATAGACTTATACAAAGCATCAGTTGTAAACGGCTGGTGCTTTTTTTGTGGAATAAATCTGCTTAAAAATTAATTAATATATTGACAAAATAATGACTAAAATATATAATAAAATTACTTAAGAAATATCTATGCATAGAATAAATTAATCTAAATCAATAAAACGACTGATTCGTCAATAATAATGGAAGTATTAATGAAAAAAAGAAATATACTTAAAGATATGGAAGTATTAATGAAAAAGAGAAATTTACTTAAAAATTTGGGATCGCAGGAGCAAAAGGCATGATTAGTTATAATGAAGAGACAAAAATATTCAAATTGGATACGCAGACGACAAGCTATCTGATGGGAATAGCCGATGGCAAATATCTGGGGCATATTTATTATGGCAGAAAACTGACGGCTCAGGATCTGAGCTATCTGCTGCGTACGCAAGAAAAACCGTTTGTACCGTCAAAGCTTCTGCGGGAAAAACTGTCCTTTTTGGACAGCTTTCCAATGGAGTTTCCATTTGGCGGTACCGGAGATTTTCGGGAAAGCTGCATCGAGATCCGGGACAGCAATGGACAGTCAGGCATGGAGCTGCTTTATGCCGGGCATCGGATTTATGAAGGAAAAGAAAAGCTGCGGGGGCTGCCAGGCGTCTGGGGAGAAGGCTGCCAGACGCTTGAAATTAGATTAGAAGATGCTTGTGCAGGCGTTCGTGTGCTGTTATCCTACAGTGTGTTTGCGGACAGTGACGCGGTTATACGCAGCGTAAAGGCAGAAAATATCGGAACGCATACGATATATCTGGAACGCATCCTGTCGGCCTGCCTGGAAATGGATGACGAGGATTTTGAAATGCTTTCTTTATCGGGAGCCTGGGCAAGAGAACGGCATATCCAAAGACAGCCGCTCTTAACAGGGAGCTTTGTTACAGAGTCAGTGCGTGGAGAATCTTCACATCAGGATCACCCGTTTTTGGCGGCACTGTCAAAAGGCTGTACACAGACATGCGGAGAAGTCTATGCAATGCACTTTGTATATTCTGGAAATTTTCTTGCGAAAGCACAGCGCACACAGTTTGACACACTTCGCATGGTGCTTGGCATTCATCCAGAACGGTTTTGCTGGAAACTGGAAGCAGGAGCAGTCTTTCAGGCGCCGGAAGCGGTACTCGTATACTCGGACGCCGGCTTAGGCAAAATGTCGCGGTCGCTGCACAGCCTGTACCGAAATCATTTGATTCGCGGCAATGAGAAGGAAAAAGTACCGCCAGTACTGATTAATAACTGGGAAGCGACCTATTTTGATTTTCACACAGAAAAGCTGATCGCAATTGCGAAAGAATCAGCCGCGCTTGGCATAGAGATGCTCGTGCTGGACGACGGCTGGTTTGGACATAGGGAAAATGATGACAGCAGCCTGGGCGATTGGACAGTAAATGAGCAAAAACTGCCGGGAGGCTTAAAATATCTAGCAGATGAAGTAAATAAGCTTGGCATGAAGTTCGGCATCTGGCTTGAGCCAGAGATGGTCTCCCCAGATTCCAAACTATATGAAAAACACCCTGACTGGGCATTTCATTTGAAAGGACGCACACCGTCCCGCGCCAGAGACCAGCTCGTGCTGGACTTAAGCAGGCAGGAAGTTGTCGATTATCTGTACGACAGCATCAGCAAGGTTTTGCATTCGGCTAATATCGAATACGTGAAATGGGACATGAACCGGGCGCTGTCAGATATCGGCAGCACAGCTTTTCCTCCAGACCAGCAGGGAGAACTGTCACATCGCTACATGCTGGCTGTCTATGAGATGCAGGAGCGCCTGATTACAGAATTTCCAGATTTGTTGTTGGAAAACTGTTCCAGCGGCGGCGGAAGATTTGATCCGGGAATGCTGTATTACAGCCCGCAGATCTGGTGCTCAGATGATACAGATGCGATCGAACGGCTGAGTATTCAGGAAGGCACACAGTTATTGTACCCAATGTCCACGATCGGGGCGCACGTATCGGATTGCCCCAATCATGCGGTAGGCAGAAACACACCGTTTCAAACAAGAGGCATTACCGCGCTTTCCGGCACTTTTGGCTATGAGCTGGATATTACAAAGATCAGCGAAGAAAATGGCAGTTACAATTTGTCTAAATCGAAAGCGTAAAGGAGAACGAAATGAGATTAGGAGAAATTGTAGAAACCCTTATACAGTTACGTAATGAATATCGGCTGACATTTGAAGAAGATGAAGCTGTTTGTGCAGCCTGCAATATTCTTGACCGACTTCCGAGGATGATGGACGAGGAAACAGTGAAAGCTATTCTGCAGAAAAAGGAGAAACAGTCAGCATGAATTTAAAAGAAGCGA
>CAMUPC010000158.1 GCA_947090545.1 uncultured Eubacterium sp.
CCTCAGCGTAACCGCAGGATGCTTAGGGATTCTTAACCTTCTGGAACGGACGCAGCCCGGGCGTGCCAATCCCCTCTCCCAGCGTCCTTTTCTCAAAAAAATACAATCATAGACCCAAACTGTCGCCCTGTGAAAAATCTACCCATCTCGCCCAAACAAAACAATCTACTTCAACGTATCACTATGGTTCAATACAAGCGTACTATACAAAAACAGCACATCACACCCTTCAAAATCAAGAAACTGCCCCAACATCTCCGGCGCCAGATACCGGATATCTACAAGCGTAACCTGCTGATACCCATCCGCCAGCAGCGGCGCAATACTCGACCCAAAAGAATCCCGAAACAGCACCAGTCTTTTGTCTGATTGCGCATTTGGATTGTCGATTGTGACCAATGACAAAGACCCGCCCAAAAACATCTCATACGCATCTCTCCCCTCTGCTTTTTCCAGATCATAGACCGGTATCTGCTTTTTATTCTGCCAGTCGTACGCACTGCATGTCTCGATGGTGTGGTTCATCAGATAGGAAATACTGTCAGGTGCAAACGGCAGTGCTGCCTGCCCATAATAAGCGCCGTAAAAATCAAGCTCCAGCGTATGCGCCGTTGTGTCTGCGAAGAGCCCTGTCTCCCGCGGCTGTGCTCCTATTGACTGTGCTCCTATTGACTGTGCTTCCTGCGGCTGTGCTCCCATCGACTGTGCCAGGCGCTTTGCTACGTCTGTAACCTTCTCCTGGCGCCAGTGCGGGTCTGTCCGGTAATAATCATCCTTTTCCAAAAGATCTGAGATGCTGATGTATTGTGCAAAATCCGAAAATGCTGCCATCTTTTCTTCAAATAATGCGTAATCCATAGAAAGCCGCCCATGGCCTTTTGCAAGAAAGCAGTTTTTATCCGGGATGACAGACAGATAGACGTGATTGCTGTCTGACAGATACGTTTCACAGATAAAACGAAACCTGTCTGCCGCATTGCGCAGGGATGCTTCATCCATTGGATATTCCATTGCGCAAAGATGCCCGCCTGCGGCGTAGATCCCATTGTTGTCCTGCCGGAAAAACAACCCGCCTGCGGCAAGTGCTTTTAACATACGAAACGAATCCCGACATGGAAACTGGTCTGCGGCATAGCTTTCAAAATCCGACATAAAACGCCTGCTTCGTACAGCGTCCGCGGACAGCTTTGGCATCGCAGCCAGCCTGCGGCGTTCCATATAAGAGTATTCTGCCTTTGGCAAAAACAGGCACATGCCGCTTCCCGCAAGCAAGAAGCAGGCGCACGCGATGCAAAAAGCCTTGTTTTTGTGAGTTTTTAACAGATTTTTTTTCATCAATGTCCCTCGTAAAAGATTGTATCAAAAGCCCGCAAACTGTTTAAAACCGAAAATACAAAAATGGCTGAAAAGACCCGTCTACCAGATAAGACGTCATAAAAAGCAGCAATGCCGCCATTCCAAGCAATTCTAATACCCCGCCTGCCGGAGCTTCTTCTGCCAATGATGCTTGTGTTGTTCTGGACTTTTTGATCCATTGCGTTTTTGCTGCCAGCAGTATTTGTTTGCAGCAGTTTCGCACAGCGGGTGAGGAACAGGCAACGGCAAGCAGCAGCACAGTTCCATAGCTTTTCAGGCAGTACCATGCTTGCGCGGATACGAGCGGGATGTTCCAGGCTCCAAACAGAGCGCCGATTGCCTCCCATGCCCATGCAAGGTTTGGCGCGTCAAAGATGACAAAGCCGATCATGACAAACATAAGCGTAGAACACCTTGCCAGTACCGGATGGTGCTTCCATACGGCAAGCAGCCACAGCTTTTCCGCGGTCAAAAGCAGTGCAAAATACAGCCCCCACACGGCAAAATTCCACCCGGCGCCATGCCACAGCCCGGTCAGCATCCATACGACAGACAGATTGATTATCTGGCGCCCCTTCCCTGCCCTGCCACCGCCCATCGGAATATAGACATAATCGCGAAACCATAAGCCGAGGGATATATGCCACCGCCGCCAAAATTCTGTAATACTGTCAGAGCTGTACGGGTCGCGGAAATTTTCCAAAAACCGGAACCCGAAGATCCTGCCAAGCCCGATCGCCATATCACTGTAGCCGGAAAAGTCAAAATATAAAAACAGCATAAAAGACACCGCATACAGCCAGCAAAACAAAACGCTGCGTTCCTGTGTGCCCCGAAACACGCTGCACAGCTCCCCGAGCTGGTTTGCAAGCAGAATCTTTTTTGCCATGCCGTACAAAAAACGGCGGATTCCTGACGCCGCCAAGTCCCAGGAATGTTCCCGGTGCTCCAACTGCACCGCAATATCGCCATAACGTACAATCGGCCCTGCGATAAGCTGCGGAAACATCGCAAGATATACGGCAAGCTGCACGAGCCTGTGCTGTGCCGCTTCTCCCCTGTGCACGTCGGCAAGGTAGCTGACAGCCTGAAATGTATAAAAGCTGATGCCGGCAGGCAGTACCGGATACGCCATCGAAAATCTGATCCCTGTCAGTGCCTCGATATTTTGCAGAAAAAATCCCGCATATTTATAATACAGCAAAAAGGAAAGAACGCCGCCCACGGAAACAAGAAGGACAAAGCGCCCCGCCCGCGTATGCCGAAAGGCTTCTACAAGCAGCCCGCATCCATAGGCAAGAACGATGATGCCGATCATCAAAAAGACATACTCAGGCTCTCCCCATGCATAAAACAAAAGGCTGCCAAGCAGCAGTACGGCATTCTTAAAGCGTTGCGGCACGGTAAAATAAACGATGAGCATACACGGCAGAAAATAATATAAAAACGTAAGGCTTGAAAACAGCATACAAGCACACCGCTATCCTGTAATCGGCACTTCCGCCACTACCGTAGAGCCTTTGAGTACCGACAGTGCATGGCTTTTAAATGTCTGGATCAGATCGGCGCTGCCAAACGCAGTCAGCAGATACGACTTGTCGGCTTGCAAGATCAGCAGCGTATCCGGCTGTCCGCAGATCCACTGCCGTTTTAGCAGGTTTTCTTTTACCGCGTCCGCAAACGCGTTGTGGTTCGTACCGTCCTTTAGGCGGTATGCCGCGCCTGTAAACGTATTCGCGTTCATCATATGCACGAAAGAAGCCGTCTCCTCGATCTGCTGCCACTGGCTGTTTGGAACGCCCAAAACCGTATCCAGCTCCTGCGTGTTACTGGCCGAAAAACTGCCCGGCGCATCCATGACCGCGTGCTCCTGGTCTCCGCCGTACATCGCAAACAGCTCGTCCCCGCTATAATCCGCCACAATTTTTTCCAGTATTTCCAAAGGCGAAGCATACGCGGATGCCCCGCCTTTCCCCGGCGCATCCTGCCTGCCTCCGCATCCGTACAGGAAAACAGACACAAACAGCGCCGCAAAAAAGAAAGATAATTTTTTCATTGATGTGATCTCCTTACTTTTTGATACACCACTTGTATTTTCCAGGACTGTAGCATATAATAAAAACGTTTTCCAGCATATACTGTAGAAAACTTGATTTTATAGTAACTCAGAAAGAAGGATTTGTGATGTATTCCATTATTTTGCTTCCATTACTTGTTTTTATGTATGCATCCAACAATTATATTTCCACTTCCGTGCATACACTCTCACGGCGTACGCATAAAAAACGCGCCTCCCGCCTGTCCATCGTGCATATTTCAGACCTGCACAACAAAAATTTCGGCACCAGGCAGTCGTATCTGCTGAAAAAAATCGCATCCCTGCAACCGGACGTAATCGCAGTGACCGGAGACATCGTAGACGGCGCGCCGTTTGCAAACGCTGTCGTGTTTCTGAAAAAAGCATCCAAAATCTGCCCGGTCTATCTTGTCCGCGGCAATCATGAATCACTGGCAGGCAATTTTTCTGATTTTGAAAAAAAGCTGGAAGGCTGCCAGGTGCATCTGCTGAAAAATACATCCGCCGTGTTTCAAAAGGATGGCTGTACGTACCAGTTCACAGGGCTGGACGACCCGAAGTTCTATGGAAAAGATAAAAACTATATGCCCCTGGCCAAAGAAACGCTCGACAGCCTCGTGCGCAGCCAAAAAAAGGACAGCGCAGACTACCGGATTCTGCTCTCCCACCGCCCGGAACTTTTTTCCCTATACAGCAGCTATCCGTTTGACCTCGTACTGTGCGGCCACGCCCACGGCGGGCAGTTCCGTCCGCCGTTTACAGACGGGCTTTACGCGCCGAACCAGGGGATTTTCCCAAAATATACCTCCGGTGCGCATCATCGAAACCATACGACTGAGATTATCAGCAGAGGGCTTGGAAACAGCTCGTTTCCGCTGCGGCTGTTTAACTTTCCAGAAATTGTAAAGATTGTCATTCAATAAATTAAAAAGGCAGGAGAAATATAAAAAATTCTCCTGCCCTCGTTTTTATCCTGTATCCAAAAACGTTTATTGATATAAGTCTTTTAAGTCAATCAAGATCATGCCTGGCCTTTTTTTACAATCAAAACCGCTTCTTGAAATAAAACCGTACCGATATGCAAAAAGCCCGGCGCTTTGTACCTGTTCGATTTCCTTATCAATGACAGCGTCTGTTACCGGAGATTTGCGGAAATTTCATTCGGTCACCTCCGACTCGGTTTGCATCGAATAAAATTAGTATAATGGAACCTTTATCCTATGTCAAGCGCCGCACGATTCTTGCAGGATTGCTATGGCGCCATATTCTGCGAGCATTTCACCAGCATCCGCATCTCCTCCGATGGGCAGGCACAGTACGCAATATACCCTTCCCTTAATAAAAATCCGGCATACCCGGCGATCCATCTGCTCAAACATTGAAAAATCATGCCTTTTTCACTCCTTCCCTAATAATATCCGCCCATGCTTCATCATCAATCTCTTCTTCTCCAAACAGCTTCTTTCGATCCGCATCCGTAATTTTGCGCAGCACACGGCATGGATTACCCGCTGCCACAGACCAGTCCGGGATATCTTTGGCCACTACGCTTCCAGCGCCGATTACCACATTGTCCCCGATGTGGACGCCGGGACAGATCACCGCATTTCCGCCAATCCAGACATTGTCCCCGATTGTAACTTCTTTGCCATATTCATAGAGCGTATTGCGGGTTGCCGGATGGATCGGATGCCCTGCCGTATAAATCGATACATTCGGCGCCATCTGGCAGTTGTTTCCGATTTTTACCTTTGCAACGTCCAGAATCGTACAGTTATAATTGGCAAAAAAATTCTTCCCGACTTCAATATGCGTCCCATAATCGCAGTAAAACGGCGGGTTAATAAAGGCGTCCTCTGACGCGCCAAGCAGCCCTTTCACCTCTTTTGCAATCCCGTCAAAATCAGAACGGTCCATAAAATTCAGTTTTTGCAGCTTTTTTCTGCAAACTGCCTGCTCCTGCATCACGCTGTCGTCTGAAATATACGCCATTTGCGCGTCTCTGCGTTCTTTGTTTGTCATAACATATCCTCCATTTTCTTTTTAAGTATTGTGTGCAGCGCCTGTATGTAAGACGGGTTTCTTGCCCACTGATATTTTTTATAATGCCGGTAAACGACTGGCAGCTTTATGATTTCATCCAGGTTCAGCAAAAAATAGGCGACAATGACTAGAGCCTTGCATACAAATGCAGCGGCGTTACGGCATCTATTCTTTGCTGTAGCTTTTGTGATTGTTTGTTTCTGCTGGATATGATAAGATTATAGTATCGGATGGAGGGAAAAACTAACATTATTTACGCAGTTTTTTATCATAATCGTGTCAGGGATGGGAGATTCGACTGGAATGTACAGGGTTCAACTGTTATCGGGAGTGCGGGTTTGCGGATGACGGACGCTTGGAGAGGGGATTGGCGCGTCCTGCCGGCGTCCGCTCCAGAAGGCTAAGAAGCCCTAAGCATTCTGCGTTTACGCTGTGGCACCGTCCGGGCGCGGCACCTAGTTCGCCCCGGCTAAACGCCGGCAGCTAAAGGTGCCGCTTGGCTTCGCCCCTGGGTTATCGAGCAGAATGCTAAGGGCTTCTAAACCTTCTTCCAAGGCCGCAGCCAGGGCGTGCCAATCCCCTCTCCCGGCTGGTTATCGCAAACGCTGCAAAAAATGACGGTACACTGGTCAAGACGCATTTCTTACGGGTTCCAGTCCCTGACCCTGTTTCTTTTTTCGGCAATGGCGCAAATCAATCAGCCTGTGCAGCAGTCTGCGTTTTAATTTTTCACCGGAGAGGCGAGCACTAACTGGTGGTAAGCCAATCTTATTTAGAGCTTGCGATAACCAGCCGGAGGAAGGGGAGCGGGGCTGGCTTCCTGTGACTGTGGAAAAATGTTAGGAGCCCTTAGCATCCTGCTCGATAACCCAGGGGCGAAGCCAAGCGGCACCTTTAGCTGCTGGCTGCAAGCCAGGGCGAACTAGGTGCCGCGCCCGGACGGTGCCACAACGTAAACGCAGAATGCTTAGGGCTCCTTACATTCTGGAATCGGAGCAGGAAGCCAGTCCCGCTCCCCTTCCGCCAGCGTCCGTTCCCGCAAAAAAAAACACCAAGAAAGGACCCAAGAATCCAATGCTCAAAATCGAACTTATGCAAGACCTTTCAGAAATCATCCAATACGAACAACACGAAATCCCTCTATATATCCGCAGGACAACCCTATCCGTATACCCGGATATGAGCGCCCCCTGCCACTGGCACGAGGACCTGGAATGGATTCATATTTTAGAAGGCAAAATGCGCTACTATATCAACGGCAAACGCATCATCCTACAGGAAAAAGAAACCCTTCTGGTCAACGCGCGCCAGATGCACTATGGATACGCATATCAAAAACAAGACTGCCGTTTTGCCTGCATCCTGTTCCACCCATCTTTATTTTGCAGCAACGAAGCATTGCAGCAAAAATATATCCTTCCGGTCGTGAAAAACGAAAGCCTGGAGTACCTTCTTTTTTCCGCCAGCCAAAAGCCAGGTGAGGAAGTATCAAAGCTTCTGATGCAGATCGTGAGATTAAAAGAACATGCCGCGCCAGGCTATGAGCTGGAAGCAATTGCACTGATGCATACGCTTTGGGGAAAGCTGTGGCTTACTGGTATGCTAAAGCCCTCGCCGGACGCGCAAAAGATCCAGGGCGACCTTGCGGTACAAAAAGACATGGTATCGTATTTGTACCAGCATTACAGTGAAAAGGTTACCCTGGATGAGATCGCTGCTTCTGGGCATGTCAGCCGCAGTAAATGCTGCCGGGTGTTTAAGCACTATTTGCAGCAGTCTCCGATTGATTTTTTAAACGCTTACCGCCTAAAGGTAAGCTGTAGCCTGCTGGCGTCTACCGACAAAAATATTACGGAGATTGCGTTTGCCTGTGGATTTAACCATTTGAGCTATTATTCCAAATATTTTTTAGAAACCTATGGATGCACGCCGCGGGAATACCGGAAGCGGATTGGCAGAATGGATGGTTAGGTCAGCATCGAATATCTAATTTTGCCCCTGCTGTCCGTTGTGCTGTCTTTTTCGCTTTTGACCGCGTTTTCGCAATCAGCTTTTTTGTATTTTGCTGTCTCTGCGTACGCAGCTTTTTGCACATTTTTATACTTCTGTCATTTCTGACATAAGAAATTGCGCGATACTTGCCGTCCGCGTCGATGTAGCTGTGCCTGTATACAAGCGTGCGCCCGGTTGCTTTATAAAGCCCGTCCAGCCATTTTGTCAAAAACTCCGCGCCAGCGATCATTTCTTTTGTCGCCTTTTCCTGTTCCGGGTCATGCTGCATTTTATTTAAAAGCCCGGGGTGGATCGTCAGCGTCTTGCCCGTCCTGCTTTTTGGAAAAGAATCTCCAGCCCTTACGTCCAGGCTGGGAGCAAGCTTTGACAATTCTCGCGCATATTCCGCCAGGTTTTTTCCTTGGCACATGCGGGGGCTTGCAGGCTCTGCCTGTATGTTCTTCTCCTGGCACGGCATATGATTTTGTGTCATGTATGCTGCCGGATAGCTGTTGCAGCAGCTCGTAATCCTGTTTGCCATCGTTTCTCCTTCCTGACTTTTTTGAGTCAATCAACCAATGAGATCCATGTCTTTTTATTATAGCAACTTCATCAAACGTAACATCCAGTGCAGCCGTTTTTCATAAGGGATCTGCACAAACTGTCTGTTGTACGGATTGTCGTAGCAGCAGGAATATCCATAGCCCGCAAATCCCGGAAGCTTATAAAATCCCCCGAATACAAGGAATACCTCTCCCTGTGCGTTGCATTCCTGCAAAAAACAGTGAAACGCTTCTGCGTCCACATACACATAGCTGTCGTCATAAGAAATCATGCGGTGCAGATTCGTGCCGGCTGTCCGGCTTGTTTTCGTCTCCTCTCCCGGATCATAGGCAAGTGTTCTGGAAGCCTGGCTGAGCGGATCGTATTCGTAGACGAGGATGCCCGGATCTTCGTTGCATCTGTCATAAGAAACATGCTGAACCCATACCGCCGTGCACGCCGCACACAAAAAGACGGCAAACACTGTACCGGCTGCCGCAGCTTTTGGATATGGCTGATAGCGCGCAATGCGCATCATCCTGCGCCGGATTCTCTGGTAACATGCTTCCCCCGCAAATGCCGCATACAAATACCCGGCATGGTATTGTGCCTGCAACATCCTCATGCTTTTTAGCAGCAGCTTCCCATATTCATACGCTTCGCCGCTACTTTTTTGGATCGTGGCCCAGTCGCAGGCTTCCTCCAAATCCTCCCGCAGCCACTTTGCAGCAACGGCAAAAAGCGGATTCACCCAAAGCAGAGCGCGCATCAAGTCCCAGAAAGCATAGCACAGCAAATGTCCCAGCCGAATATGCGTCTTTTCATGGAGCAAGACCGTGCGGATCTCCGTTTCACTGTAATGCTGTACCATAACATCCGGCACTACGATCACAGGCTTAAATACCCCCGCGGCAAACGGCGTAACTGGTATATCCGCCACAGAGACTGCGGTGCCGTACAGCACGCTTTTTTTCATGCGCAAAGCAAGCCTTTTAAGCTTTGTCCTCCTGCGAAGCAACAGGAACAAAGATACGCATACGCCGCCGATATATAGCCAGCAAAGCCCGGGATGCCTCATGAAAATTCCGTTCCACCACGTAAACAGCACGATTCCGATCTCGTTTTCATAAAAAAACTTCATCCTGCCCGCAAATAAAACCGGAACAAACAGGCTCCACAATGCACTTTTTAAAAACACCCGGTTTTGAAACAGCGTCTTTCTTAAAAACAGCACAGCCGCAAATACAGGAAGAGATACAAGGGCGCATCTTAACAGTTGGATCGTATAATAAATGGCGCCGAGATTCAAAAGTGAAGCCGCGTGATTTAAAAATTCCTGTATCATCATTGTCCGTCACATTCCTTTTCCTCTGCAAAATGCCCTGTTTCCAAACACTGAGACAAAATCTGTTCCAGCTCCTTGTACTGGCTTTGCGTCAGTGCCGCACTCTC
Source organism: uncultured Eubacterium sp. (assembly GCA_947090545.1). Lineage (GTDB taxonomy): Bacteria > Bacillota > Clostridia > Lachnospirales > Lachnospiraceae > Eubacterium_J. Next base: position 9,464 of record CAMUPC010000158.1, read on the forward strand.
AAGCAGTGCCGCCATTGCGTTTTTGCTGCTGCCTGAAAAATAGCTGTCAACAAATTTCCGGCTTTTTTCCTGTTGGCATAGTTCTTTGGATTTTAGAACCGAATAGTGGTAAACCCTTGCGTCGTGCTTATCTACGGTATAGCTTAGCACGCCTTTTTGACACAGGCGGTTTAGCAGCACTCTGACCATCCGGGGAGACATTGGTGTTGTCTGTCGTACCCGTTTTATGATTTCTTTTGCGGGTAAAGGCGTATCGCTTGCCCAAAGCACTTCCATAACCAGCCATTCGCTCTGGCTTGGGGTTGTTTCTTTCTCCATTTTGGTTTCTCCTTTTGTTTTATATCGGACAGATGGGTGGAATTGTTAATGTTTGTTCCTGGATTTTGCTGGTGCAGATTTATTCAATGTGCAAATCTGAGAGTATATTTTTCCTTGAAATATTGTGTGTTATTGTGTGAAATATGGATGATTCAGGGACGCCAGGAGAGGGGATGGGCACGCCCTGGCTGCGTCCGTTCCAGAAGGTTAAGAAGCCCTAAGCGTCCTGCGGTTACGCTGAGGCACCGTCCGGGCGCGGCACCTAGTT
>CAMUPC010000159.1 GCA_947090545.1 uncultured Eubacterium sp.
GCTTAGGGATTCTTAACCTTCTGGAACGGACGCAGCCAGGGCGTGCCAATCCCCTTTCCCAGCGTCCCCTATCCCCAAAACCTACAGCTTTCTAAGTAAAACATAAGAAAAGCTGCCCTAAGGCAGCTTTTCAATTGGGGGAGGATAAAGTATTTATTGTATCTTTTGCATCCAATCCGAAAACCGCTTTGGGGGAAACCGATCTTCGGATTACTTATAGTATAGACGCTTTCCGCAAAGATATTCATAAGATTTCAATTTATTTTACTTTTTCTTTTATTGACTTCATTTCGCTGAACTGCTATTATAATGAAGTGCTGCGAGTATCTCATCTTTTGTCAGCATACATACACTTTATAATAAGAAAAAAGGAGATTTACTATGAAAAAATTAATCGTTTTATCACTTACCATGATGCTTTCGTTCTCACTTGCTGCCTGCGGCTCTTCTGACAACGGAGCGAATGACTCCACAAACGATGCTTCCAACGAAGCGGATAATGGATCTGCGGATACTGCTACTGACACTGCCACCGATGGAGCAGATACTTCTACAGACGGAGCAGATAGCGCTGCCAATGGAACAAATGAAACAGATGGAGCAGATAACGCTGCTGCGGATAACGAGGATATGGCTTACGTCAAAGAAAAAGGCACGCTCGTGGTAGGCATTACAGATTTTGCCCCAATGGATTACAAGGATGCCGACGGAAACTGGATTGGGTTCGACGCAGATATGGCGAGGGCATTTGCAGAAAGCATTGGCGTAACCGCACAATTTGTGGAAATCGACTGGGACAACAAGATTATGGAGCTGGACGGCAAGACGATCGACTGTGCATGGAACGGCATGACACTGCTTGAGGATGTCAAAAACGCGATGGAATGTACCAATCCATACTGCAACAACGCGCAGGTCGTTATTGTCCCATCGGACAAGGCGGATCTTTACCAGGATGTAGACAGCCTTAAGGAGCTGAATTTTGCTGTTGAGTCAGGAAGCGCCGGAGAGGATATGGCGCAGGAAAACAATTTCAGCTACACGCCGGTACAGCAGCAGTCCAGTGCCTTGATGGAGGTTGCGGCAGGCACCGCGGATGCGGCGATTATCGATTCTTTAATGGCGGCGGCGATGGTAGGCGAAGGCACAGGTTATGCAAACCTTACTTACACCGTAGAGTTAAACAGCGAGGAATACGGTGTCGGCTTCCGCAAAGGCTCTGCTCTTGCAGGCGCACTCAATGATTTCTTTGCCGCTTCCTATGCAGACGGCAGTATGATGGAATGTGCTGAGAAATACGGCGTACAGGCTGCTATTGTTGAGCAGTAATCAACCAAACGATTGCATCTTACAATCGAGAAAGCAGGAATCCGTACTATGGAACTTTTTCTGGAGCAATTTCCAATCGTTGTCAAAGCGCTCAACGTTGGATTTATACAGACGCTAAAGCTTTTTTTCGTAACGTTGACCGGCGCGTTTCCGCTTGGGCTTGTGATTGCCTTTGGCTCCATGAGCCGCTTTGCGCCGCTTCGTTATATTTCCAGGCTGCTTGTGTGGATCATACGCGGGACGCCGTTAATGATCCAGCTATTAATTATCTTTTATTTTCCAAGCCTGGGGCTACATATCACAATCTGGGGAGGCAGCCAGTCCGGGCGCTTCTTCGCGGCTTCTGTGTCCTTTATTTTAAACTATGCCTGCTATTTTTCGGAAATCTACCGCGGCGGCATTCAGGGCATTCCTGTGGGGCAGACAGAGGCTGGGCTTGTACTCGGGATGACGCGCAGCCAGATTTTTTTTAAGGTTACGCTGCTACAGATGGTAAAACGGATCGTCCCGCCGATGTCCAATGAGATTATTACTCTGGTAAAAGATACCTCGCTCGCCCAGATCATTGCCCTACAGGAACTGATCTGGGCAGGCGAAGCCTTTATGAAAGGCTCGCATGGCATCTCAGGGGCAGTCTGGCCGTTGTTTTTTACCGCTGTTTATTATCTCCTGTTTAACGGCATTCTTTCGATTTTGCTGGGACAGTTGGAAAAGAAACTGAATTATTTCCGATAAAGAGGATCTAAGGATCAAAAAGGAGCGCAAGAACATGTCGATTTTAGAAGTAGAACATATCCGCAAAACGTTTGAGCATACGCAAGTATTGCAGGATATCAGCTTTTCTTTGGAGCAGGGGCAGGTCGTATCGATTATTGGCTCCTCTGGGAGCGGCAAGACCACGCTGCTGCGGTGCCTCAACTTTTTAGAGCGTCCAGACGGCGGCACGATCCGCGTTAACGGCGAGACTTTATTTGACGCGGCACAGACTGCGGTGCAGAGTGAACGTGACATCCGCAAAAAACGGCTGCACTTTGGGCTGGTTTTCCAGTCGTTTAACCTGTTTCCGCAGTATACGGCACTCCAAAACGTGATGCTCGCAAAAGAGCTGCTTGCAAAGGACGAGCCGGATTACAAGCCGCGAAAAAAGGAGATTCAAAAAGAGATCAAAGCCGAGGCAGAGTTTTTGCTGCACCAGATGGGGCTTGCTGACCGGATGCAGAACTATCCGCACCAGCTTTCGGGCGGACAGTGCCAGCGTGTCGCGATCGCGCGGGCGCTGGCGTTAGCGCCGGATATCCTCTGCTTTGACGAGCCGACCTCGGCACTGGACCCAGAGCTGACCGGGGAAGTGCTGAAAGTAATCCGGGAACTTGCCACAAGGCAGACAACCATGATTATTGTGACCCATGAAATGGCGTTTGCCAGAGACGTCGCAAACCATGTGATCTTTATGGACGGCGGCTGCATCTTAGAGCAGGGCGACCCTTATGAAGTGATGGAGCATCCGCGGGAAGAACGTACGAAACAATTTTTATCGCGGTTTACACAAGGTGCAGAATCATGAAGAACCTCAAACGTATACTCGCCCTTGCTGGCGTTGCCCTGTTAGTCTTGCTGTATTTTGCCACGCTGCTATGCGCCCTGTTTGACGCAAGCAGCAGCATGTTTTTCTTCCGCGCCAGCGTTACCTGTACAATCCTCGTCCCGATCCTGCTTTGGGGCTATACGGTGATCTACCGCCTGGCAAAGAAAAAGAACGAAAAGGAACTGGAAGAGACGCTCCGCCAGCTTGACGAACAAAAAAGCAAAAAGAAAATCAAAAAATAAAAGCAAAAGACAAACGAAAAAGATGCTGCCACAGGAAAGACCATTTCTGTTCTTCCCGCGGCAGCCCTTTTTATGCAACGATCTTTGTTGTGGGAGTCTATCTGAAACTGCCTTTCGGCATCAAGATAGCACTAGCTCTTCCAGTTCTTTTTGTACCTGTGCAAAATCATGGAACTGGATCGTACTCCATCCAATCTGTTTTGGATACACAAGATTTGGCGCGTTATCGTCAATAAATACACATTCCTTTGGATCTAACCCGTACTTGTCCATCAGGCAATGGTAAATCTCTTTTTCCGGCTTGATATGCCCAGTTTGAAAGGAAAATACGATGCCGTCTGCAAGCGGCAGGAAACTCAGCCCGTCATCCTTCGTCAGCTCGTACGTCCGCCTGGAATAATTGGACAAAATATAAACGTGGTACCCTCTTTCCTTAAGCGACGTAATCCACGGCTTTGCATACGGATACTGCCTGATCATCCCGGACATATGGTCCCAGAATAGCTGGATCTGATCCGCATACTGCGGGGCATTCGCCTTTAAGTCCGCAAGCAGCTCTTCATCCGGCTTTGCGCTGCGGTCGTATTCGTTCCATGTCTGTGTACGCACGGTCGCATTTGCCACAGCTTCAAAATCTTCCCCTGTAATGCCAAGCTCCCGCAGGACGTCTGCCCAGCAGAAGTCTACCAATACCATGCCTACATCTAAAATTATGTTTTTTATCATCCTCTGTCACTCCGTTATTTTACTTTGTCTGAACTGTTTCTGCGGATAATGTCTGTGCGGGACGGCCCGTTTGAAATCAGCGTAATCGGATATTCAATCTGGGACTCGATAAACTCGATATATTTTTTACAGTTTTCCGGCAGATGTTCGTATTCTGTAATGCCTGTAATATCGCATTTCCATCCCGGCAGCGTTTGATATACGGGCTTTGCTTTTTTCAGCTTTGCCGTTGTCGGGAATTTGGTTGTGACTTCCCCGTCGATCTCATAGCCGACGCATACCGGAATCTCGTCCAGATACCCCAGTACATCCAATACGGTAAACGCCACGTCCGTCGTACCCTGTAGGCGGCAGCCGTATTTGCTTGCCACACAGTCAAACCAGCCGACTCTGCGCGGGCGCCCGGTCGTAGCGCCGTACTCCCCGCCGTCGCCGCCGCGGTTTCTAAGCTCTTCCGCCTCGTCGCCAAAGATCTCGCTGACAAACTCTCCCGCTCCTACCTGGCTGGAATATGCCTTGCATACCGTAATCACCTGGCGGATCTCATAAGGCGGCACGCCTGCGCCGATCGCGCCGTAGCCTGCCAGCGTCGGAGAAGAAGTAACCATTGGGTATATGCCGTGATCCGGGTCGCGCAGCGTCCCAAGCTGTCCTTCCAGCAGTACGGTCTTGCCCGCTTTTAACGCCTCGTGCAGGTATTCGGACACATCCGCCACATACGGCTCTACCATCTGTCTATATTCATGAAGCTGCGCCATCAGATCTTCCGCCTTTAACAGCGGCTTATGATACAAATGCTCCAGCAGTACATTTTTTGTCTCGCACACACGCGCTGTCTTTTCCAGCAGCAGCTCCTCGTCAAACAGGTCGCTGACCTGGAAGCCGATCTTTGCGTATTTATCCGAGAAAAACGGCGCGATGCCTGATTTGGTCGAGCCAAACGATTTGCTGCCCAGCCGTTCTTCCTCATACTGGTCTAACAGCACATGGTAAGGCATCACGATCTGCGCCCGGTCAGACACAAGGATCTTTGGCTCCGGCACACCCTGCTCTGTAATCGAGCGGATCTCCCGAAACAGCCTGTGAATGTCCAGCGCTACGCCGTTGCCGATAACGCTTGTAGTATGATTGTAAAATACACCTGACGGAAGCGTATGCAGTGAAAATTTACCATAATGGTTTTTGATCGTATGCCCTGCATTGGCTCCGCCCTGAAAACGGACTACGATATCGGCATGTTCCGCCAGCATATCCGTAATCTTGCCTTTTCCTTCATCTCCCCAGTTTGCGCCTACTACTGCTTTAACCATAAATACTACCTCCTGTACATCCATCATTTGGAATCCTTACTGCCCGTAGCTGCCTGTCAGCAGTCCCGAAAAAAGGCAGGTTGTAAAAACCTGCCTGACAGACTACAGATTCGCCTCGCCTGTAATTTTTTTCCGTTTTTACTTTCTGATTATACACGACTATGGGCAAGAAGTAAAGGTTATTCTGCAAACTTATGCGAACATGCAACCGCAAGCGCCCCAGGCCCGATATGGCAGGACACGCTGAGCGACAACGGGTTGACGATGCAGTTCTGCCCCGGAAATGCCTCTTCGACTTCCTGCTTGAATAAAAGCGCTTCTTCCCTGTCTTTTGTATAAGCGATATCAATATATAAATTACTGCCGCCTGCGTCTCCAAAACGGTTTTTGCAGTCGCTTTGCATCGCTTTGATCATAATGCTCTTTGCCTGCTTGACCGTCCTTGCCTTGGCAAACGCGTCCAGCTTTTCGCCCTGAATCTGCAATACCGGCTTAATCCGCAGCAGTGTGCCCAGCGCCGCTGCTGTGGGCGTAATGCGCCCGCCTTTTTTCAAATATTTTAATGTATCAACCATAATGTAAATGCTGGATTCAAATTTTTCACGTTCCAGCAATTCCCGTATTTCGGCAGCGTTTTTTCCTTTTTCAGCAAGCGTTACCGCGTCCATAACAGAGCGGCGCTGCGTAACGGAGATGCGCTGGTTATTGACGACCTGCACTCTGCCGTCATACGGCTGCGCCAGCATATACGCCGTCTCACAGGAGCTGCTGAGCCCCGACGACATCGGGATATGCACAATCTCATCGTATTGAGACAGCAGCCTGTCCCATAAGTCCGTCACATCGCCGACGGCAGGCATCGAGGTCGAGATGTCGCCGCCCTCGGCAAGCTTTTCATAAAACTGCTCCTGTGTCAGATTGATGTCTTCATGATAGGTTGTTCCCTGAATATAAAAAGGCATCGCAATGACTGTGATTCCAAGCTCTTTTGCTTCTGCCTGTGTAATACCGCTGTTTGAATCGGTGACTATCGCTGTTTTGCCCATTTTTATAACCTCCGTATCAATAGTTTCCCCCGCATTGCATTGTATCACACCTGGAAAATAGTTACAAGCAAAAGCCGCCTAAAATCGTTAAGATTTTAAGCGGCTTAGAATCAATTACATCATGCCCATGCCTGGATTGCCTGCTGGCATTGCCGGTGTATCTTCTTTAATATTTGCTACGACAGATTCTGTTGTCAGCAGTGTAGCTGCTACAGAGGTCGCATTTTGCAGTGCGCTTCTTGTCACCTTAACCGGGTCTAAGATGCCTGCTTTTACCATATCTACATACTCCTCTGCGGTTGCGTCAAAGCCGATGCCTACCTCAGAATCTTTTACTTTATTAATAATTACCGCGCCTTCTAACCCTGCGTTTGCCGCAATGTAGAATAACGGAGATTCCAGTGCCTTTAAAATCACCTTTGCGCCTGTCTTTTCATCACCCTCCAGTGTTGCAGCAAAGTCTGCTACTTTCTTGGATGCATGGATATATGCAGAACCGCCGCCTGCGATAATGCCTTCTTCTACTGCCGCTCTTGTAGCGTTTAAAGCATCCTCCATGCGCAGCTTGCTTTCCTTCATCTCTGTCTCGGTAGCAGCGCCTACGCGGATCACTGCGACGCCGCCTGCTAATTTTGCAAGGCGTTCCTGTAATTTTTCTTTGTCAAAATCAGAAGTCGTCTCTTCGATCTGGCTCTTGATCTGGCTGATTCTTGCTTCGATCGCTGCTTTATCGCCAACGCCGTCTACGATTACGGTATTTTCCTTCTGTACCTTGACAGATTTTGCGCGTCCTAACTGCTCTAATTCTGCGTCCTTTAATTCCAGCCCAAGCTCGGAAGAGATCACCTGCCCGCCGGTTAAGATCGCGATATCCTCAAGCATTGCTTTTCTTCTGTCGCCATAGCCAGGAGCTTTGACTGCCGCTACGTTAAAGGTACCGCGCAGCTTGTTAACGATCAGCGTTGTGAGCGCTTCGCCTTCTACGTCCTCTGCAATAATCAAAAGTTTTGCCCCGGTCTTTACAACCTGCTCTAACAATGGAAGGATCTCCTGGATATTGGAAATCTTCTTATCTGTAATTAAGATGTACGGGTCTTCCAAAACAGCTTCCATCTTATCCATATCGGTTGCCATATAAGCGGAAATATAGCCGCGGTCGAACTGCATACCTTCTACAAGGTCAAGCTCTGTCTGCATCGTCTTGGATTCTTCAATCGTGATTACGCCGTCCTTGGATACTTTTTCCATAGCGTCTGCTACGAGGTTGCCGACTTCTTCATCCCCTGCGGAAATTGCCGCTACCTTTGCGATATGGTTCTTGCCGTCTACCTTCTGGCTCATTTCCTGAAGCGCTTCTACAGCTACGTTAGTCGCTTTCTTCATACCTCTGCGCAGGCTGATTGGATTTGCCCCTGCCGCAAGATTTTTGATCCCTTCGGAAACCATTGCCTGTGCTAATACGGTTGCAGTCGTTGTGCCGTCGCCCGCTACGTCGTTTGTCTTGGTAGCAACTTCTTTGACAAGCTGTGCGCCCATATTTTCAAATGGGTCTTCCAGTTCGATTTCTTTTGCAATCGTCACGCCGTCGTTTGTAATTAACGGAGCGCCATAAGACTTATCCAATACGACATTTCTTCCTTTTGGCCCGAGTGTAACGCACACGGTATCTGCTAACTTATCTACACCTGCTTCTAATGCAGCTCTTGCTTCTGCACCATACTTAATTTCCTTTGCCATTGTTATTCATCCTCTTTTCTTTCTTCTATTATTATGATCTTTTTCTTTAAAAATTTTGATCCTTTTGATCTGTTTTCAGAGCTTTTTTCTAAAGCTTTTCCTTTTATCTTGGCAAATGTAAATTACTCTACAACTGCAAGGATATCATTCTGGCGCACAATGATATATTCTGTGCCTTCGATTTTTACTTCTGTACCCGCATATTTGGAGTAAATCACCTTCTGCCCTTCCTTAACCTGCATCGTAACCTCTTTGCCGTCTACGACTCCGCCAGGGCCTACCGCGATGACAACAGCTTCCTGCGGTTTTTCCTGAGACGCGCTTGTTAAGATAATGCCGGATGCAGTCGTTTCCTCTGCTTCGCATTGTTTTAATACTACTCTGTCTGATAATGGTACTAATTTCATGAATATTTCCTCCTTCTGAGAATCCTGTTCTTGTAAAAATTCTGTTCTTGCCACATGGTTTCTGACAGCATCTGTCTGATTGTGCGGCCGTTGTTTTCTATTTCATGTTATTAGCACTCGCTTGTTTTGAGTGCTAACTGATAGTACTTATAATATGTTTTTATCCATTGTTTCGCAAGTAGAACGATTTGTTATTTTTGCTTTGTTTAATTTCTTTTACTCTGTTTTTCTCTTCTTTCCTCTTTTTTTCTCAGGTTTTTATTTTATTTCTAAAAAAAGTATGAATTCTATAAAGGTGGGATTTATAAAATTTGCGGTTGAAAAAATGTAAGGAGCTGGAAACCAGCCCCTTCTCATTTTCTCCGGCGTCCCATATAAAACGCCTAATTATTTTCTTACCTATTTAAGAAATCACCCCGCGTAAATCACCGACAAGCGGATTATCCTTACAAACTCCAAACATGCGACATGCTTTTTTGTAATCGCGCTTGCGCACATAAAAATCATACCTGACAGGATAATTGTAGGAAGCGCCTGGCCTGCGCGGAATTACCTGCTTTTGAACCTCGTATTCAATTCCCTTTTCCTCCAGCATCCTGCACCTTTTTTCATAATGCTCCTGGCGCATGGAATGCACCAGATACTGCCAGTTGTCATCTTGCTCCCGCCTCATTAGAAGAATTTCGTTTAATAACATACAGTTCATCACATCACCTTTCCTTCCATTAGAAAGTATGCCCAAAAAACAAGCTTCTACCCGCGTCCTGCACACATTCGCTGACAAATTTTGCGTGCAGCCTTATCTTTTCACTGCTATAGTCCATTACAGCCTTAGGATACTACTGTTTTCATTTTATATATTATAACATTCATGTATTAATGTCAATAGAATAACAATACTATTAGTGCGAGTATTTGAAGATTATTTTGAATTATAATAAAAATGGATGAAAAATCACTGACGGAGGAAATGATGATGCCGCTTGATTATAAGATGATCGGTTCCAATATACAAAACCGCAGAAAAGAACTGCATATTACTCAACAGAAGATGGCAAGCGACCTGTTTATTTCAGAAAGCCTCGTCAGCCAGTTAGAACGTGGCGTAAAGGCAGTCAGCCTGGAAACATTCTGCTCGATTGCTGATTATTTAAAAACAAATATTGCTGTCCTTACGGCAAACCCCAATGACCCGAAGGTGCGGCAGAACAAACTGATCGATGATATCTGCTTATTGCTGGATGACTTGGATCATCGCCAGCTATATATTATTTTAAAGCTGCTGAGAACCTATCTGGAACAAACGCAGCAGATTTATTCGTTTCCGCCGGGTGCCTTGAAGGTGTCGGAAAACCTGGATGAGAACGGGTGATGTGAGAGCTCTGCTCGGGAATGGAGTTGGTATTTTCCTGGCGGGGCTTTTTTTGTGGTGTGCCTGGAATGGGGAGTTCATTTTTTTTGGTGGTACAGGGAGGGACGCCGGGAGAGGGGATTGGCACGCCCTGGCTGCGTCCGTTCCAGAAGGTTAAGAAGCAC
>CAMUPC010000160.1 GCA_947090545.1 uncultured Eubacterium sp.
GACAACGCGGCGATGGCGCAAAAGGCAGGTGCTGTATTTACCGTTTATCCCGCAATGCTGTGCCAAGTGCCGCGCCCGGACGGTGCCACAGCGTAACCGCAGGATGCTTAGCGCTTCTTAACCTTCTGGAACGGACGCAGCCAGGGCGTGCCAATCCCCTCTCCCGGCGTCCCTTTCCCCAATCCCCACCATCACCTAAAAGCAAACAACACCTAAAAAAGAAAGTTTTAAAGAAAAGACCTTGCGAATCCCCAGCTTTTACGATACAATGCCGTAGAAGGGAGTGATAACGATGGCTTTTGACGGAATCATAATAGCAAACCTGGTTAAAGAACTAAACCAAACCGTGCTAAACGCACGTATTTATAAAATCGCCCAGCCAGAAAAAGACGCCCTGCTTTTCACATTAAAAGGAGCGTCCGGGCAAAAGCGCCTGTTTTTATCTGCAAGCGCCTCTCTGCCCCTGATTTATCTGACAGATACCAACAAACCAAGCCCCATGACAGCGCCTAATTTTTGTATGCTGCTGCGCAAGCATATCGCAAACGGGCGGATTGTAAAGATCTGGCAGCCGGATATGGAGCGGATTATCCACTTTGAGATCGAGCATCTGGACGATCTGGGAGACCTAAAGAAAAAGACACTGACCGTTGAGATTATGGGCAAGCACAGCAACCTGATCTTTACAGATGACAAAGGGATGGTCATTGACAGCATCAAGCACGTATCTGCACAGGTCAGCTCCGTGCGGGAGGTGCTGCCTGGACGGACGTATTTTATCCCGGCGCAGGGAAAGCAAAACCCGCTGCTGTCAGACGAGGCGCAGTTTCGCGCCCTGGTGCTTCAAAAGCCCGAGACGGCGGCAAAGGCGATTTATACGGCTTATACCGGAATCAGCCCTTGTATTGCCAACGAGATCTGCTATCGCGCCGGGATCGACGCCGACGCGCCAACCGCCAGCCTTGGGGAAGAAGAACAGGCGCACCTGTTCCAGCACTTTGCATGGATGATGCAGGATATCAAGCAAGGCGTATTTGCGCCCAATATCGTGTACAAGGACGCTCACCCGATGGAATTTGCTTCGGTGAAGCTTAGCCAGTACGCGCATCTGGAATGTGAAGAGTCAGAATCGGTCTCTCAGGTCTTGGAGCACTTTTACGCGGCACGCGATACGTATACGAGGATCAGGCAGAAATCCGCGGACCTGCGTAAAATCGTCTCAACGGCGCTGGAGCGCAGCCAGAAAAAATACCAGCTTCAGGCAAAGCAGCTAAAGGATACGCAAAAGCGGGACAAATACAAAGTGTATGGGGAGCTTTTAACGACATACGGCTACAACGTGCCGGAAGGGGCGAAGTCGATGGAAGCGCTGAATTACTATACGAACGAGCCGGTTACGATCCCGCTTGACCCGCAGCTTTCCCCGATGGAAAATGCGAAAAAATATTTTGAAAAATACAGCAAATTAAAACGGACGTATGAAGCGCTGTCCGAGCTTACCGTAGAGACGAAGGCGCAGATGGAGCATCTGGAGTCGATCGCGGCTTCGCTTCATATCGCGCTCAAAGAGGACGACCTTGTCCAGATCCGCCAGGAACTTGTGGAATACGGTTATATCCGGCGCAAGGGGCATGAAAAGAAGCAGAAAATAAAAAGCCAGCCGTTCCATTACCGTTCTTCGGACGGATTTGATATTTATATAGGAAAGAACAACTACCAGAACGAAGAACTGACCTTTAAGCTTGCAAACGGCGGGGACTGGTGGTTTCATGCAAAGAAGATGCCAGGCTCCCATGTCGTTGTAAAGACAGAGGGCAAAGAGCTGCCAGACCGGACCTTTGAAGAAGCGGCGATGCTTGCCGGCTATTATTCCCAGGGCAGGGACGCGCAAAAGCTGGAGATCGATTATTTGCAGCGCAAAAATGTGAAAAAGCCGAACGGGTCCGCACCGGGATTTGTCGTTTATTACACCAATTATTCTATGGCGATCAAGCCGGATATTTCGGGGATTGAGCTGGTCAGTGATTAAACAATTATGAAATATTTGCAAATTTTGCCAAGAGGAATTGACTAATAACGTCCAAATGTCTATAATAAGTATATCTATGCAAATCTATGCAGGAACAACAGCTCAAAATCGGCGCGCCCGATTGGAGAGGAACAGGAGAATGATTAAGAGCATGACAGGGTTTGGCAGGTTTGAGGCTGTCAAAGACAATATGAAAATTGCAGTAGAGATGAAGGCTGTCAACCATAGATATCTGGATATCAGTGTCAAGATACCGAAAAAGCTGAGCCATTTTGAAGCGGCGATCCGCACGATCTTAAAGGAATACATTCAGCGGGGCAAGGTCGATGTATTCGTATCGTACGAGGATTTATCGGAGCATCGCTGTGCGCTGCGCTATAATGAAGCGGCAGCCGGCGAATACCTGCGATACCTGCGCCAGATGGCGGAAACGTTTCAGATTCAGGATGATATTACGGCAAGCGTGCTGGCGAGGTTTCCCGACGTTTTTTCCGTACAGGAGGAAGAATCGGATGAAGCGGAGCTTCAAGGGACGCTGGAAGAAGCGGTCAGGGGCGCTGCACAGCAGTTTGTACAATCCCGCACAAAGGAAGGCGAGAACTTAAAAAACGACCTGCTGTCCAAGCTGGACGAGATGCTTGCGGGCGTTGCGTTTATCGAAGCGCATTCTCCGCAGATTATCGCGCAGTATCATGAAAAGCTCAAGGCAAAGGTCAAAGAGCTGCTCGGAGACAAACAGCTTGACGACAACCGCATTGCGGCGGAGGTGACGATCTATGCGGATAAGATCTGCGTAGACGAGGAGACAGTGCGCCTGCGCAGCCATATCGAAGCAGTGAAAAAAGAACTGCTGACCGGCGGCAGCATCGGCAGAAAGCTGGATTTTATCGCACAGGAGATGAACCGTGAGGCAAATACGATCTTGTCAAAGGCGAGCGACCTTGCTGTCTCGGATACCGGGATCGAGCTAAAGACCTCGATTGAAAAGGTCAGGGAACAGATTCAAAATATTGAATAAGGATAAAAATATGGCAAAGTTAATGAATATCGGGTTTGGGAATGTGGTAAATACAGAAAAAATCGTATGTATTATCACCCCGGATTCCGCTCCGGCAAAACGTCAGATCCAGCGTGCAAAGGAGGAACACCGCCTGATTGACGCCACGCAGGGCCGCCGTACGCGGGCGGTGATCTTTACGACCGGAGAGATGGTTATTATTTCTGCATTGCAGCCGGATACACTGGCGGGGCGCTTTGGAAATGAAGAAGGCAGGGAAGAATAGGAAGCAGAGGTTTGAAAGGAGTTAAGTCTTATGATACATCCATCTTATGTGGAATTGATGCAGGTAGTCAACAGCGACCAGACAGAGATCGGGGAGGAACCGGTGATTAACAGCCGCTATTCGATTGTGATTGCCACGGCAAAGCGGGCAAGGCAGATTATTGGCGGCGATGAGCCGATGATCGCAAAGGCTGCCGGCAGAAAGCCGTTGTCAGTCGCTGTACAGGAGCTTTACGAAGGAAAGGTCAAGATCGTCGGAGAAGACGATACTGCCGACGAAGTCACACAGGCGCCTCTGGATGCTGTCACAGCCATGGATAGCCTGTAACGTCTGTTCAGAGGGTTGTGCTTGCCGCACAACCTTTTTTACAAGGAAAGGAAATGGTTCGGCCAAGGAGAAAAAAATATGGAAGCAGTACAATCACGCAGTGTATTTTTTGTTTCGCTCGGGTGCGACAAAAATCTTGTGGATTCTGAGTTTATGCTTGGAATGCTTAAGGAACACGGGTGGAGTATTACAGATGAAGAGCAAAAGGCGGATGCGATCGTTGTCAATACCTGCTGTTTCATTGGCGATGCCAAGGAAGAAAGCATCAATACGATTCTTGAGATGGCAGAATATAAAAAAAGCGGGCGCTGTAAGGTGCTGCTTACAGCGGGATGCCTGGCACAGCGCTATCAGCAGGAGATCCGCAAAGAAATCCCGGAGGTCGACGCTGTGATAGGCACGAACTCCTATGATGATATCGTACACGCCCTTGAGGAAGCGTTCAAGGGAGAAACATATGAAAATTTTCACACGTTAGACGGGCTGCCCAGCCTGCATTACAGGAGCATTACGACGGGAGGCCATTACGCATATTTAAAAATCGCGGAAGGATGCGATAAGCATTGCACGTACTGCATCATTCCTTCGATCAGGGGCAGCTATCGGAGCGTACCGATGGAGGAGCTGCTTGCACAGGCTGCGGAATTAGCAAATGCGGGGGTAAAAGAGCTGATTTTGGTAGCACAGGAAACAACTTTGTATGGAATTGATCTTTATGGTGAAAAATCCTTATACCGATTATTAGATGAATTGAATCAGATTCAGGGGCTTGTATGGATTCGTATTTTATACTGTTATCCTGAAGAGATTGACGAGCAGTTGATCCAGGCGGTCAAACGCAATGAAAAGGTATGCCATTATTTGGACATGCCGATTCAACATGCAAACGATGAGATCCTGCGCCGTATGGGGCGGCGGGCGACCAGGCAAAGCATTACGGATACGATCCGCAAGCTGCGCTTGGAGATTCCTGATATCTGTCTTAGGACGACGCTGATCTGCGGCTTTCCGGGGGAAACGCAGGCACAGCATGAGGAACTTTTGGAGTTTATGGACGAGATAGAGTTTGACCGTCTGGGTGCGTTTGCCTATTCGCCGGAAGAAGGGACGCCTGCCGAGACGTTTCCAAACCAGGTGGATGAGGAGACGAAGCTTACCTGGCAGGAAGAAGTGATGGCGCTGGAGCAGGACATTATTTTTGATAAGACTGCTGATATGGAGGGGCAGGCAGTCTGGGCGTTTATCGAAGGAAAGCTGCCCGATGAAAATGTCTATGCGGCAAGGACGTACCGCGACGCGCCGGATATCGACGGCTATGTATTTGTATCCGGCGCCGACAGGGAGCTGATGACCGGGGATTTTGTAAAAGTGAGGATTACAGGCTCGCTCGATTATGACCTGACGGCAGAGATTATTTTGTGACCGTATGCCGGATGGATGAAAGGAGGAGGGAATTTATGAACCTGCCAAACAAACTAACGATGCTTCGTGTACTGTTAATTCCTTTTTTTGTATTTTTTCTGCTGGCGCCTGCTTTTTCGGACAACGGAAAATACATTGCGACAGGAATTTTTATCATCGCAAGCCTGACAGACCTGTTTGACGGAAAAATCGCACGAAAGTACAATTTAGTGACAAATTTCGGCAAATTTATGGACCCGCTTGCAGATAAACTACTGGTATGCTCCGCACTGATTTGTCTTGTCGATATGAAAAAGCTGGAGGCATGGATTGCGATTGTTATTATAGCCAGAGAGTTTATTATCAGCGGCTTCCGGCTGATCGCAGCGGAGCACCAGATCGTGATTGCGGCGAGCTATTGGGGTAAATTTAAGACAACCTTTCAGATGCTGATGATTATTGTGCTGATTTTAGATCTTGCGCATCCGGCGTTCCAGACGCTGGGCGTAGCGCTTACGTATCTTTCGCTGGCGCTTACCGTGATTTCGCTGGCGGACTATTTATACAAAAATAACGGGGTATTAAAGGAGCAGAATTAATGGCTGACAATACGAAAAAGCAGTACCAAAAAGAATATGCACTCGAAGAACGCATCCTGGCGCTTTTAAAGCAGCACGGGCTGACGGTTACGACAACAGAATCGTGCACCGGCGGCCTCCTTGCCGGACGGCTGTTAAACGCCGCCGGAGCGTCCGAGGTTTACAAAGAAGGCTATATTACGTATTCCAATGAAGCAAAGGAAAAGCTGCTTGGCGTATCCAAACAGACGCTTGCCTCTTACGGCGCGGTCAGCGAACAGACAGCGCTGGAAATGGCACAGGGCGCCGCGCGCCAGGCAGGAGCGGATGCCGCGCTTGCAACGACCGGCATCGCAGGGCCGGGCGGCGGTACGCCGGAAAAACCAGTCGGGTTAGTTTATATCGGCTGTTATGTCAACGATGTTTCCGTAGTAGAAGAGCATGTATTTGCCGGAGAACGCGCGCAGGTACGAAGCCTTGCCGTAGAAGCAGCTCTTAGCCTGCTGGAACGGACGCTTAAAGGGGTGCTGTAAGTATGAGAGTGATTGCCGGAACAGCAAGAAGCCTGCCGCTTCGATCGATCGAGGGAAGGGATACAAGGCCCACAACAGACCGTATCAAAGAAACGCTGTTTAATATTTTGCAGACAGGCATCGAAGAGAGCAGTTTTTTAGACCTGTTCGCAGGAAGCGGGCAGATTGGGATAGAAGCGCTGAGCAGGGGGGCTTGCCACGCGGTATTTGTAGAAAGCAATAAAAAGGCGTGCGCCTGTATCGAGGACAATATCTGCTTTACCCGCTTGGGAGCGCGCGCAAGGCTGCTTGCCATGGAAGCGATGGGCGCGCTGCGCACATTGGAAGGAAACGATTCCTTTGATTATATTTTTATGGACCCGCCGTACCGAAGCGGCTTGGAACAGGAGGTACTTGCGTATCTTGCATCCTCAGGGCTGCTAAAGGAGGATGCGGTTGTCATCATCGAAGCAGCGGCGGATACCGATTTTTCCTATGTGCAAGAGCTGGGGTTTTCCATTACAAAAGAAAAGAAATACAAAACGAATAAGCACATATTTGTGTCAAAAGAGGCCTGATTATGAAAAAAGCAATCTATCCGGGCAGTTTTGATCCGGTGACCAAAGGACATCTTGATGTGATCGAGCGTTCTGCAAAGCTGGTCGATGAGCTGGTCGTCAGCGTGCTGAACAACAGCGCAAAAAATGCATTGTTTTCCGTCCAGGAACGTGTTACTATGTTAAAAGAACTGACGGCGCATATACCGAATGTAACCGTGGATGCATTCAGCGGGCTGTTGGTTGACTATGCGAAAAAGATCGGGGCTGTGATTATTGTCCGGGGACTGCGCGCAGTGACCGATTTTGAGTATGAGCTGCAAATTGCGCAGACAAATCATGAAATAGATACAGATATAGAGACCATTTTTCTGACCACCCGCCTGGAGTATGCTTATATAAGCTCTACGATCGTGAAAGAAGTTGCGTCTTATGGGGGAGATATCTCGCACTTTGTGCCGCGCCAGATGATCGCGCGTATTTATGCGAAATATGGTATCGAAGGTTTCGATCAATAGAGAATGAAGGAGTATTGCGTATGAGCAGTAAAATAGACCAGATCATAGAAGAGATCGAAGATTATATTGAAAGCTGTAAATTCCAGCCGCTTTCGAGTACAAAGATCATTGTAAATAAAGAAGAGATCAATGAATTAATCGCAGAGCTGCGCCAGAGGACGCCGGAGGAAGTAAAGCGCTATCAAAAGATGATCAGCAATAAGGAAGCTATTTTAGCAGATGCCCATGCAAAAGCAGATACGATTATTTCACAGGCACAGTTTCAGAAAAATGAGCTTGTTAAAGAGCACGAGATTATGCAGCAGGCGTACGCGCAGGCAAACGAGGTCGTGTCAATGGCACAAAACCAGGCGCAGCAGATTATGGACGAGGCGACCAACGACGCCAACGAAATCCGTATGGGCGCGATTGCCTATGCAGACGCCATGTTAAAATCGATCGAGGACCTGTTGAGCGGTTCCCAGAGTATTTTTAAGACCAACTTTGCCCAGCTTAGCGCGTCGATGCAGAAAACATTGGAGATCGTTTCCGCAAACCGCGCAGAGCTGGCGCCTTCCGAGATCTTCCAGGACGAGTCGCAGGCGCCAATGGATACGATGGATACGATGAATCCAATGAATCCGATGGAAGGCATGGAGGAACTCCCAGAACAGATGGAGCCAGCCGGGGAGCCCGCGCAGTAAAAGGAACCAGCGTTAGAGGATACATAACGCGAGCAAGGTGCTTAACAATGTCTGCACCAGCCGGAACACCAGGTAAAAGCGCATGGAAATACCGGTTCCCTTTATCATAGAAGCAGTCTGTGCAAGCCCGCTCAGCCCGCCGAACGCCGTAGCTGCAACGGTCGCCGGGTATTTTGCCGCAAGCGGCAGCGTGCTTTGCGCAACGGCATGGACGCCGTTTGTAATCTCTGTCACTCCGGCGAGGCACAAAAAAACAGTCTCATTGCTTCCGGCAAGGCGTATGCACATCTGCGACAGCAGCGAAAACAGCATAATATATCCGCCCAGCTTTAACAGCGTTTCAAATCCATTCATAATTCCGGCATCGATAATTTGAAAATTCAAATTAGATCCAGATGCCGTATTTTTTTTGAGCGGAAGGGCTTTTGTACGGCGCAGCAGAAAAAGCCCGCATACAAGCGGCGGCAGGTACAAGGCGGCATAAGTGGGCAGCATCTTGTCATACATGCCCAAAGAAGCGATCAGCACATAGCTGCTGACAAATACCGGGCTGATATTGTTGCACATGGCACATAAAATATTTGCTTCCGCGACAGTCAGCTTGCCCTCGCGCAGCAGGTCGGCGGTCGTTTTGCTGCCCATCGGGAAGCCAAACAGAAAGCCCGCGATAATCGGATAAGCAGCCTGCGGATGATGGAAAAAAAGCCGGTTTAACACAGGCATCGCAGCACGCACCATGTCGTCCAGATAGCCGGACTGTATCAGGATATTGGAAAAGATCGTAAACGGAAGCAGCGCAGGCAGGATATTTTCATACCACAGGATCAGCCCGTTCGCGGCTGCTTTGACACAGTCCTCAGGATAAATTAGTATGAATAGGATAAACAGCATGATAATACATATAGATAACCTTTTTTTCATGACAGCACGTATTTTTTTTATTAGTATACGCGTCTGTAGGAGGAAACATGAATCAAAAACGGATCTTTTGGATACTCGTGCTGTTTCTGATTGCAAGCCTGGATCTTATGCTTGCACGCAGGATCGAACAAAACCACGGGCTGTCCCTGCAAAAATCGCAGCTTGCCGAGGAAGAAGAAGCGCTTGCAACACTGCGGGCACTGGAGCTTCCGGCAGATGTTTTTGCAAGCTTTAGCGATGAACAGCCTGCCGAAAAAATACTTGCCTATCTGTTTTGCCAGTCGCAGGATACGTCCGATTTAAAACGATGGTGCCGCATAGAACGTGCCGCGTCACCGAAGGCTTATGATACGTATGCGGCAATGGTTCAGCAGCTTTTTGCAGACGCCGTCTATTTTCCGGTTCCGCAGACACCGAATGAAAAAGTGAGCGTTGCTTACGAAAATAGCTGGCAGTCGCAGCGTACCTACGGCGGCGTGCGCGGGCATGAAGGCTGCGACCTGATGGCATCCGTCCAGCAGCGCGGATACTATCCGGTAGTCAGCGTCAGCGACGGCGTCGTAGAAAAAATCGGATGGCTGCCGCAGGGCGGATACCGTATCGGGATTCGCAGCAGGCACCAGGTTTATTATTACTATGCGCATCTTGCGGAATATGAAGCTGGGATAGAAGAGGGCGTGGAGGTTGCTGCGGGGCAGCTGATCGGGTATATGGGAGATACGGGCTATAGTGAAGTGGAGGGGACGACGGGGAACTTTCCGGTGCATCTGCATTTTGGGATTTATTTGGATGTGGAAGGACGGGGAGAGGTTAGTTTTAATCCGTATTATGTGCTGGGGGTGCTGGAAGAGAAGAAGCTGAAATATGTGTATTAGCAGCTTAGCTCATTGGAGGGGGACGCTGGAGGAAGGGGAGCGGGGCTTGCTTCCTGTTCCGGTTCCAAAATGTAAGGAGCCCTAAGCATCCTGCGGTTACGCTGTGGCACCGTCCGGGCGCGGCACTTGGTACAGCGTTGCGGGATGAACGGTAAATACAGCACCTGCCTTTTGCGCCATCGCCGC
>CAMUPC010000161.1 GCA_947090545.1 uncultured Eubacterium sp.
CCCCATGCAGTAATGCAAGCGTCGAGTATAACGACAACCGCATTGCACTGTATGTAGCCTAAAAGGGAAAATGTGCGGTTACAGGCATGGAATTAGAAGCTAATCAGGTAGACTGCCATCATAAAATACCAATAGAGTATAACGGTAAAGATGATTATGAAAATCTGATAATCGTTTCTGATGCAATCCACATTTTAATACATGCCAGCAATGAAAGGACAATCCAAAAGTATCTGGCGACAGTGGAACTGAATGAAAAGCAACTGAAAAAGCTGAATAAGTTAAGAGGACTTGCACATATGCAGGCACTTATTCTTTAAGTGGAAGAAATCTGTTTGATGTTTTAGATTATCACAAAGATTACTGATGATGGAAAGCCGTGTGATGGGAAACTGTCACGCACGGTTTGGGGCGGGGGAAAACTTGGAGATAACATCAAAGAGTTACCTATCGTTAAAAGCGTCTACCTTGTACCAAAACCGCAGGGGTGGCGCACATCATAGACATTGAAAGTGGGATGATCAGTGTTAGCCATACACTTGTATATTATAACCATGCGGTAAATGGATGCTATTTTAATATTCACACTCCAAAAACCAAAGCAGGGGAAAGACAAATTCCGATGCTTGAAAATGTAAAGGAGGCATTCCAACAGGAGAAAGCTTATCAGGAGTATAATAATATGAAGTGCAAGGTAACGGTTGATGGATATACGGACTTTATATTTATTAACCGTTTTGGAAACGTGCAGCATCAGGGGACTTTAAATAAAGCTTTACGGAGGATTATAAGGGACTGTAATGACATGCAGTTATCAAAAGGGAAGAAAAACCCTGTGCTCTTACCAAAATTTTCTTGCCATTCCCTGCGCCATACATTTACGACAAGGCTGGTGGAAGCTGGGGTAAATATTAAAGTTATACAAGAACTTTGTGGACACAGCAGCAGTGATGTTACCCTGGATATTTACACTACAGTCACTAAAGAGCTGAAACAAAGGGAATTTGGTAACTTTGAGGAAAAGATGAAACAGCAGAAAAAGGAATGGGAGCAGACATTAGATATAGACCATGAAACAGAAAACGAGGGGGAGTGATCCTTCCCGTTTTATTATAGAGGGCAGGAAATGTGGTTACTGTAAAAAAACTAATTGTACAAAGCGTATTTTATAAGGTATAATACAGGCAGATATTATGATAAAGTAATTGAAAAAAGGAAGGGTTTTGCTGATGAATGATAAAATAATTCAATGGCATCCGGCATTTGCAGCAGCGATGGATTTGGAACTGCGTGAAAACAGAAAGAATTTGGAATATAATAAAGAATATAACCTGAATACAAAACCATTAGAGGTTGATCTTCTGATTATTAAGAAGGATAAGGACAGCCAGATTGTTAATGAAATAGGGAAATTATTTCGAGGCAATAATATTATAGAATATAAATCACCGGAAGATTCTCTGAATATTGATATGTTTTACAAAGCAGGCGCATATGCCAGCCTGTACAAATCTTATGGGAAGACTGTGGATGGACGGAAAGCGGATGATATTACAGTGTCAATATTTCGGGAAATAAAACCTGTAGGGTTGTTTACGTATTTCAAAAGCCATAATATTAAGATAACAAATCCATATAGTGGAATATATTATGTGATGGGTTCCGTTTTATTCCCAACACAGATCATTGTGGGCAGGGAATTGGATAAAAAATCGCATGTCTGGCTTAGAGCTTTGTCAGGCCAGATGCGGGAACAGGAAATGAAAGATCTGCTTGAAAACATTGAGAGGCTGAAACTAAAATTAGATAAAGAGCTTGCAGATTCTGTGCTTGAGGTAAGTATCAGGGCAAACTGGGAAATAATAAAAGAATTGAGGAGGGATAAGAATATGTGCCAGGCATTACTTGAAATCATGGAACCGGAAATTGATAAAATCAAAAATCAAATTAAAAATGAAACAAAAATCAGAATGATCATTGAACTAGGACAGGAAGATGGCCTTTCTGGTGATGTTATCATTGAGAGACTACAGAAGAAAACTGGCGTTCCATATGAAAAGGCAAAAGCATATTTAGAACAGTATGGCAGACAGATTTTATAATTTTGCATGATTTAGCAAAAAAGCTGGCAGAAGCCGGAGTGAATATTAAGGTCATTCAGGAATTATGCGGACACAGCAGCAGCGATGTTACATTAGACATTTACGCGACAGCCACTAAAGAGCTGAAACAAAGGGAATTTGGAAATTTTGAAGAAAGGATGAAGCGGCAGAAATTAGAATAGGAAAAAGAACTGGTTATAAAAAAAGATGAGGGGAGTAATTCCTCTCATCTTATTATATCCACAGCGAAAAAGTTTTTCAGAGACACTGGCGTTTACAGGTATATACGGGGGACGAATCCGGCAAAACTTAACATCGCGAGTATAGAAATTCAGATGCTCCGGGGTATGGTTATGGAAATTTAATTGTACAAATGGAGTTATAAGGGGTATAATACAGATGAAAGATATGATATAAAGAAAGAGAAGTAATTAGATACTGGAAAAAGCAAATGTAGATGGGGGCAACAGGTATGTATGAAAAATCTGAATTGCAGACAATTTTAGAGAAAGTAACAAGTGCTTCCATACAGCTTTATGGAAACCGGTTGAATAAAATTATTCTTTATGGTTCTTATGCACGCGGGGATTATACAGATGAATCTGATATAGATATTATGATTGTTTTGAACTGCGAACCTGGAGAGATAAAGAAATTACGAAAACTAACGGCAGAAATGACAAGCGATATATCTCTTGAACAGGAGGTTTTGCTTTCTGTTTTATTGAGGGATAAAAAACATTTTGAGGATAATCTTGATTTTCTCCCATTTTATAAAAATATATTAAAAGAAGGAGTAATGGTTTATGGATGAGAGAAAAAAAGATTTGTGTAATTATCGTTTAGAAAAGGCAAACAAGTGCCTTGTATCCGCAAAAGCGCTAGTTTAGTTAGAGGATTTCTGCGGTGCGGCAAACCGTTCCTACTATTCTATATTTCATAGCATCAGTGGATTGCTGGCATTGGAAGGAGTAGATTTTTCAAAACATGCAGGTGTAATAGCATATTTTCAGAAGAACTATGTAAAATTAGGGATATTTGAAAAAGAGTATTCTAAAATTTTGGCAGAGGCTTTTGAAATCAGAAGTGAATCAGATTATGATGACTATTATGTTATATCGAAAGAAGAAGTAGAAGAACAGATACAAAATGCACAATTTTTCTTTGATGGGATTATGAAATATGTAGGTGAAGTTACTTTATTAAGAGGATAAATGATATATTCTGGCTTGTACCAATCCTGTACCAATTTTGTACCAATCGAGCAGAGATTTGTACAGAGTAAGATAGAAATATGTAATGTCTGGATCGTGTGAAGCTGTTGAAATACAGGGATTTGTAGAGTATCATAGACTTTCCGAAAGAGACATACTAACAATACAATTATTACACATATTACAAACGGTAATAAAAATGAAGAAAGGCTGTTAAATATCATGGGTGGAAGCATCATTGAAACACAAACGGAACTATGGATGAAACAGGGTAAAGTTCAGATGTTAATTGAAATGGGTCAGGAAGTTGGACTCGATGATCTGGAAATATTGCAAAAGCTGCAAGAAAAAATTGGCTTATCTTTAGAAGATGCAAAAGCATATTTAGAACAATATGGAAAGCAGCTTGTATAAGAAGCAGCCTGTAAATACATGAAGCTAACCGTCAATGGTTTATAAAAGAGGGATTTTCTGCAATCACCCAGAAAGTTCCTCTTTTTCTGATGAAAGTCTTTTTATCGTTAACGCTCCTTATTTGACAATAGCTTCCAGCCATGCTATGGTTTATCTGCAAATATTCTGTTAGGAAAGGACACGGCTATGAATAAACGCCAGGCAAAAAAGAAAAAAACAGCGCGTCGCATATTCACAGTTTCCCTATTTGCGCTGCTTCTTTGGACAATCTGGGGCAATACGGCATTGATGGTAAATACGATTACGATTGCAGACAGCCGTATTCCCGCTGCGTTTTCCGGTTTTCGGATTGCACAGATCTCAGACCTGCATAATGCTGAATTTGGCAAAAACAATGCAAAGCTATTCAAACGGTTATCGGAATGCGAGCCGGATATCATTGCAGTTACTGGAGATCTCGTGGATATGAATCATACGGATCTTGACATTGCAATCACTTTTGCACAGAAAGCCATACGGATTGCGCCTGTATACTATGTAACGGGCAATCATGAAGCACACCTGCCGCAGCATGATGCTTTAAGGGATGGGCTGGAGGCAGCGGGGGTAATCCTGCTGGATGATAAAGCAATGCAACTGGAACGTGACGGAGCTAAGATTACAATTGCCGGGCGTTCTGACCCTGATTTCAGGAAGCAGTATGATATGTTTGAAGAAACTTCGGCAACGGGAGCAGCATTCAAGAAACAGATACATGAAGATCAGGGATATACGATTTTGCTTTCGCATCGCCCGGAGCTGTTTAAAAGCTATGTGAGCTGCGGGGCAGATCTTGTATTCAGCGGACATGCGCATGGCGGGCAGTTTCGCCTGCCGTTTGTCGGCGGCTTGATTGCTCCAAATCAAGGGCTGTTTCCTAAGTATGACGCAGGATTATATA
The DNA here is from genome assembly GCA_947090545.1 of uncultured Eubacterium sp. GTDB lineage: Bacteria > Bacillota > Clostridia > Lachnospirales > Lachnospiraceae > Eubacterium_J. The sequence goes on from CAMUPC010000161.1 coordinate 4,671, forward strand.
TAGATGGAGATACACAGATGGTTGTCAGCCGCGGCATAGGAAACAGCATTATCCCCGTACGTTTTCACAATCGTCCAGAGATTGTGCTGGCAGTGCTGCAAGCCGGGCGGCAGAAATGAGGAATGGACAATGGTTACAATTTATAATATTGAAGATGATCTGAATATCGCGGTTGCTGTAAAGGAATACCTGGAACAAAAAGGATTTCGGGTAGTGGTCTTTACGACGCTCGCAGACGCGAGGCGTGCCTTGCTTGAGCAGGTGCCGGCTCTGGTATTGCTGGATTGGAATATGCCGGATGGCCATGGTGATGGGATGTGTCAGTGGATTCGCAGAAGATGGAACGAGCTGCCGATTATTTTCCTGACAGTCCGTGGCGACTGCGGTGATATCGTTGCGGGCTTTCGGGATGGTGCTGACGACTATGTGGTAAAGCCGTTTGAGCTGGAGGTGCTGCGTTCAAGGATTAGCGCATTACTGCGCAGAGCCGGCAATGTAGCAAAACAGTATCTTTCCTGTGATGGGATTATGATCGACGTAAACCGCTGTACAGTTACCTGCCATGCACAGGAGGTCAGCTTAAGCGCGGCAGAATATCAGCTTCTTTTGTATCTGATGCAGAATAAGGGAAAGACCGTTACGCGGGAAAATATCTTGGAGCAGGTGTGGGACGTGCATGGAAGCTATGTAAATGATAATACACTGACAGTAACGATAAAACGGCTGCGGGATAAGCTTTCTAAGCCGGACTGCCTTAAAACCGTAAGAAGCATCGGTTACCGCATGGAGGATACCATATGAGCGGGCGGAAACAGGCTTTTGTGACGTTAGGCTTTGTCCTGGCGGCAAGCCTGATTGCTGCTGCGGTAACTGCGCTGCTGGCTGTTTCTTATGAGAGCCGAATGCGGTTTCAGTTGTTGGATGGCGTATGTACAAGGATTGTAGCACAACAGCCAGAAGCAGAAAAAATCGTTGCTGAGGCATTAAAGGAATATACAGGGGGACATGCTGGGGCACAGGAGGGGCAGTCCGTTTTAGCAGCGTTAGGGTATCGCAGAAGTGATTTTTCCAGTACGGCGGGGCAGAAAGGGATGCCTGCTTTGTTTGTCAGTATTGGTTTTTTGGCGGGAATGCTGTTGTTTTTCTTTACATTTTTTTGCCGCAATCGAATAGAAGCCACACGGCTGCGGGGGCTGTCGTCATATCTGGAGCAGGCGAATATGGGCAGGGCGGCGATCCTTTCCGCTTTCGGGGAAGATGATTTTGGCAGGCTGGAGGACGAGATTTATAAGACGGTGACATTTCTCTATCAGACAAAAGACGCGGCGGTACAGGCAAAAAATGAATTTGCACAAAATTTATCGAATATTGCGCATCAGATGAAAACGCCGATTACGGCGGTTTCGCTGTCTGTCCAGATGATGAAGCAGGGCTTTTGCAGCGGCGGCCTGGAACAGGTGGAAAAACAGCTATCGCGTTTGGCGCATTTGGAAGAAGCGCTGCTTTTGCTGTCCAGGATAGACGCCGGAACATTATATCTGCAAAAGCAGGAAACGGATGTTTTTACGCTGCTTGTGCTTGCAGCAGATCATTTGCAGCAATTATTTGCGCACTCGGGCATGACGATTGAGGTTCCAGAGCTGGGGGAGCAGATGATTACTGCGGATCTGGACTGGACGATGGAGGCAGTTATGAACCTGATGAAAAACTGTATGGAGCACAGCACAAGCAAAACGGTGCATTGCTCTTATGCACACAATCCATTGTATACAAGCATCCTGGTCTGGGACGATGGGCAAGGATTTGCAAAAGAAGATCTGCCGCATCTGTTTGAGCGGTTCTATCGGGGAAAAAATGCGGCTGCGGGAGGTGTTGGTATCGGGCTTGCTTTGGCAAAGGAGATCATAGAGCGCCAAAACGGAACGATACGCGCAAAAAACAGGGACGATGGCGGCGCGCTTTTTGAAATTCGGTTTTACTGTCACTGAGCTGTCACTTTTGTTTGCTATCATAAGCATGGAAAGGCTGTGTACACAGGCAGACGAAAGAAAGGAGACAATCGAAAATCGGATGGAAATTTTAAAGTGCGAAGCACTCAGGAAAGTTTATGGCCATGGCAGCAATCAGGTCACGGCACTTCAAGGGATCGACCTGTCAGTCAGCAAGGGGGAATTTGTGGCAATTGTCGGAGCGTCAGGCTCGGGAAAGTCTACGCTGCTGCATATTTTAGGCAGCGTAGATAAGCCTACAAGCGGAAGGGTAATGATCGAAGGGACAGACCTTTCCCGGCTGAACCAGACGCAGGCAGCCGTTTTCAGGCGCAGGAAGGTAGGGCTGGTATACCAGTTTTACAACTTGATTCCTACGCTGACCGTGCGGAAAAATATACTGATGCCGCTTGCCCTGGATAAAAAGAAGCCGAACGAAGCATATTTTGAGAAAATTGTCCGCTCGCTGGGCATTGCTGAACGGCTGGAAGCGTTGCCGAACCAGTTGTCAGGCGGGCAGCAGCAAAGGGTTGCGATTGCGCGTTCGCTTATTTACCGCCCGGCGCTGCTGCTGGCGGATGAACCGACCGGAAACCTGGACCAGAAAAATTCCAGGGAGATTATGGACTTGCTCAAGCTGTCCAACCGCAATCTGGGCCAGACCATTTTGCTGATTACCCATGATGAGCAGGCAGCTTTGGAAGCTGACCGTATGATTACGATTGAGGACGGGCAAATGGTCCGGGACGAGCGCAGGGAGGTGAAATCGCTGTCACAACATGCGTGACAGCAACAGCGTATGTGGAAAGATTATGTATCAGGTTCAATCAAAAACAATCGATCGTCCAGCTTGACTGTCCGGCTCTCGGCATTTATCGCAGCACTGCTGCTGTCCTTGCTGTGCGGATTATTTTATAACGCATGGAAATATGAGGTAGAGCGCATAATCCTGGAACAAGGCGGCTGGCACAGCCGGATCACGGGAGCGTTTAACGAGGAACAGATCGAACATATCAAAAATTTTGGGAGTATCAAAAATGCGCAAATAAAGCAGGCCAAAGGAAAGCAGGCAGATGAGGCCACAGTTGAGCTATATTTCGAGGATTTGCAGGCAGTATTTGCAGATACGCCCCGTATTGCCGCATTGTCTGGATGCCCGATGGAAAAGGTATCATACCATTACGAGCTTCTAGCCATGTATTTGATCCGCAGAGCAAATGATACAGCGCCGAGAATGCTGCTCCCGTTATTTCTTATTATAATAGCACTTGCCTGTTTTTCGCTGGTGGCTATGATACACAATGCATTTGCGGTTTCGATGAATGCGCGAATCCATCAGTTTGGTATTTTCTCCAGTATTGGCGCTGCGCCAAAGCAGCTTATGACATGTCTGTTACAGGAAGCGGCTGTGCTTTGCGCCATACCGCTGCTTGCTGGAAACGTAATCGGCATTGCAGGCAGTATGGGGCTGATTCAGTTGACAAACGTTTTGCTGGGCAGCGATATTCCAGGGCGCCATCAGGCAGTGCCTGGCTATCATCCATTGGTGCTTCTTGCCGCCTTACTTGCCACAGTCATAACAATCTGGATTTCCGCCTGGCTGCCAGCCAGAAAATTAAGCAGGCTCACGCCGCTGGAAGCAATAAAAAATACAGGCGAGCTGCATTTAAAACACAGGAACAATCCACATCTTCTCACATTTTTCTTTGGCGTGGAAGGAGAACTTGCCCACAATGCATTAAAAGCACAGAAAAAAGCTTTACGGACGGCGTCGCTGTCTTTGAGTGCTTCTTTCCTTGCCTTTACAGTGATGATGTGCTTTTTCACCCTTTCAGGGATCAGCACGAGAGAAACGTATTTTGAGAAATATCAGGACGTATGGGACATTATGGTTACCGTAAAAGGCACCGAAGTGGATACCTTTGAAAAAACAGCGGCGATACAGGAGCTTGCCGGGGTCAATCGCGCGGCCGTATATCAAAAGGCAGCCGCAAGGTGCATCATTGCCGAAGAAAAACTAACCGAAGAGATGAAGTCCTTCGGCGGCTTCTCCCATGCATCCGCCAGCAGCGCAGAGAAAACAGACGGCGGATGGCTCGTCCATGCGCCGATCATAATTTTGGACGACAACAGCTTTTTGGCGTATTGCAGTCAGATCGGCATTGCTCCGCGCCTTGACGGTGCCGTGGTACTCAATCAAATCCGCGACGTCACAAACAAGGATTTCAGGCACCCGGTGATGGTGCCTTATATTAAAGTGCAAAGCGGCGGAGAAAATACAAAAAGTATCTTAATCCCTTCTGAGCATAAGAACGTGACAGCAGAGATCCCGGTTTTGTCCTATACGGACAAGGTGCCTGCATTAAGGGAAGAATATGCAACCATCGATTACTATGAGCTTGTGCACTTTCTCCCAGCATCGTTCTGGAAGCAAATCAAAGCGCAATTCGGCAGCAGGCAGGAAGAAATGTACATCTGTGTCCTCGCTGGAGAAAATAACACATTGGAAGAACTAAATGAGCTGCAAAATAGGATTGTCAGCCTGATTGGGGAAAACGACGTCACAGAAAGCGAAAACCGCATCCAGGAATATGAGACAAATCATACACAGATCCAGGGGATGATGGCGATATTCGGAGCATTTTGCTTGCTGCTTGCGGTGATTGGGCTTGGCAATGTGTTTTCCAATACGCTGGGGTTTGTGCGCCAGAGAAAACGGGAATTTGCAAGGTACTTATCAGTGGGCATGACGCCAGAGGAGCTGAAAAAAATGTTCTGCATCGAGGCACTTGTGATAGCCGGACGCCCGGTTTTGTGTACGGTGCCGTTGGCGGGGGCTGCGGTGTGGTATATGCTTAGGGTGAGTTATCTGGAGGTAGGAGAATTTCTGGCTGAGGCGCCGATTTTGGGGATTGGGTCTTTTATGGCGGGGGTTTTAGGGTTTGTGGTAGTGGCTTATGGAGTGGGATGGCGCGGTGTGCGTGGGATAAATTTGGCGGAGGTGCTTAAAGATGATACGATGATGTAAATGGGGGCGGTATATTCTGTGCAGGGGGATTTTTTGCGGGAGGGACGCTGGGAGAGGGGATTGGCACGCCCTGGCTGCGTCCGTTCCAGAAGGTTAAGAATCCCTAAGCATCCTGCGGGAAGCTGAGGCACCGTCCGGGCGCGGCACTTGGCACAGCATTGCGGGCTGAACGGTAA
>CAMUPC010000162.1 GCA_947090545.1 uncultured Eubacterium sp.
TTAGCTGCTGGCTGTAAGCCAGGGCGAACTAGGTGCCGCGCCCGGACGCAGCCAGCAGCGTCCCCGCAGGATGCTTAGGGATTCTTAACCTTCTGGAACGGACGCAGCCAGGGCGTGCCAATCCCCTCTCCCAGCGTCCCACACGCAAAACCCCCTCCCCAACCAAAATCCCCCCTATTTCACCCTACCCTCCTCCCATCATCCACAAACACCTTCTATTCTTCCTCTCCCCGAATCCCATCCGTCCGTATAATAAACTTCGTCGTAGCATCCATATCCTCCGCAGCCCCAGCAAACGTCCGATACTCCTCTCCCGCACGCATCACCGCCTTAATCCGCTCCGCCAGATCCTTAACATCCCCGCGATACGCATCCGCAATCTTCTTCACCGCCTTTTCATCAAACTCACGAATCCCATCATGCAACTGATGCGCCCCGCGATCCAGCTTCCCAACACCATCACTGATCTGCCCCGCACCGTTCGACAGCTTTGCCACACCATCCTTTAACGCAGCATTGTTCCCTGTCAGCTCATTCGCCCCAGACACAAGCTGCCCGATCCCGTCCTTTAACGCCGGAACACTTTGTGCCAACTGCTGTGTCCCATCGCTCAGCGCCTTCGTCCCAGATACCAGGCTGTGCCCGCTCTTTGCATCTTTCGCTTCAATCGCAGCCGCAATCTTCTGCTTCGCGCCCTCTGCGCCAGATATCGCCGCTGCCTCTCCAGCCTGCTTCGCAGCCATTTCACACGCTCCTGTGACCGCTTCTCCGACAGAAGCTGCTCCCTGGCTTGCAATCCCGCCTGTAATGCCGCCTGCAAGTGCTGAGGATAAGCCGCCGTTTAATACCGCATTTGCAAAAAACGCAGCGTATGTCGTCTCGGTGCCCGGTACGTTGGACTGGCAGGTTTCTGCGGAATAGCTCTCGCCCTGCGCGTCGGTAAATCCATTTTGCGCATAATACTGTGCAAGCGCGGCAACGACTCCGTCGGAAGTCAGCCCCTGTGCCTGCAATCCTGCCTGGATGCCGCCCTGCACCGTCTGTACGGTCGTTTCGTTTTTCATTGTGCCCTCAAAGTTCTGCACTGCTGCCTGGTAGATCATGTTGTAGGTTTCCGAGCCTTTTTGAAACTGCGCGGAAATCGTCTGGCCTACTTCCTTTTTCACTGCTTCCTGTTCTTTTTGCGTCATCTTCGTATGCAGCGACTGGTCCAGCGCCTGCACGCCGTCGCTGATCGTCTTTGCGCTCGCGTTCAGTGTATTGACGCCGGATTCCAGCGCCCCTGACCCGTCGCTCAGCGTACGGATGCCGTCGGCAAGCCGGGATGCTCCGTCGGTATACGCATCCACCCCGGACGCAAGCGAGCTTACCCCGTCGGAAAAGCCGCCCATATTGCCTTTGAGCGTATCCAGCCCGTCGGCAAGATCTCCGCCGCCGTCCTTGAGCTTGCCCATTGCGTCGGACATCTCGTCTACCGTGTCATCTAATTCCTGAAAATCCAGCCGTTCGGAAAAGCTGCTGTCGGACATCAGCCCTGCCACTGCCACCGTCGCCGTCATTTCCAGTGAAAAATCTTCCACATCCGCCGTTACCTCGACAGATTCAGGAAATTCAAAGTCCTCGTCAAAATCTTCCTCATTTACGCCAAGGCTCTCCTTTAACCCCGGCATGGCAACGCCGACCGCAATGATCCTGCTGCCGTCAGACAGCACTCTGCCGTTATTGACCCGCACATTGCGGAAGCTGTCGTCTAAAATCATACCGCTCACTGCCGTAAACGGCACATAAATATCCGTCTTTTTCCCGTTGATTTTAGCCGTCGTCTTTGCACGGTTTGTATAATCAAAACGGATCGTTACGCTGCCGCTTTTTCCTGCTAATTGCTCAGGCGCAATTTCTTTTCCATCCAGATAATACGTTACCTTCTGTGAAATCGGCAGCTCTTTTTGCGTCGTGCCCTGGTAATACAGATCCTGCCCGTTCGCGTTCCAGGTCAGGTTGCTGCCGTTTTGTGTAAACGTCTCCTCCCCTTTGACATTTTTTATCTCGGACAGCTCCGATACATCCTTGATCTGGGCATTTTTCGAGCCGTTTTTCAGCCAGTTGCTTACGATCGTCTGGCGGACGCTGCCATTTGCGTCTGTAATCAGGTACACTGTCTCTTCCTTCGCATCCAGGCTTTGCTCCGTATCCGTATCAAACAAGGATATAAGCTGCCCTTCCAGTGAATCTTTTTCAGCCTTTTTTTCAGCCTTTTTCTGGGTATCCGTATCCTGTGCCTTCGCAGCGTGCTGCTCTTCCCCGGCAACTGCATTGACCGCGGACACCTGTTGTGCACGCAGCGCACAGACACCCATGCCGCTGCCCGCTAACGCCACGCATAAAATACTTGCCACTGTCCGTATCGTAAATTTATGTTGAAATCTTTCCTTTAATTCATTCAGCTTCATACCGTATTCCCATTCCTTTCACTTTCTTTTCTTTATTCAAAAATCCTGCACTCGTCTTGCAGATCACCTTGTCAAAAATCATAAACATCGCCGGCAAAATAAACGCAACGACCAAAAGGCTGATCATCGCTCCTCTGGCAAGCAGCACGCACAGCGCACTGATCATATCGATGCTGGAATACAGCCCGACGCCGAAGGTTGCCGCAAAAAAGCTCAGCGCACTGACAAATACCGACTGCAACGAGCTGTTCAGCGCCGAAGAGACTGCCTCCTGCTTTCCGGCTCCCTGGTATCTTGCCTTTTTATATTTATTCGTCATCAGTATCGCATAATCTACCGTTGCGCCAAGCTGGATCGTCCCAATCACGATTGACGCGATAAACGGCAGCACGGTTCCTGTATAGGCAGGAATGCCCATATTAATAAAAATCGCAAACTCAATGACCGCAACCAGGATCACTGGCAGCGAAACGGACTTTAGCACTACCGCGATAATGACAAAGATCAGTAAAATCGATACGGTGCTGACCGTCTTAAAGTCTTTATCGGTAATCGTAATCAAATCCTGCGTACAAGGCGCTTCGCCGATCAGCATTGCCGAATCGTCATACTGGCGGATCACTCTCTTGATCTCATCACACTGCGCGTTGACCTCATCCGACGCCGTCTTGTATTCTGACGCAAGAAACATCATCTGGTAATCGCCGTGCTCTAAGATTTCTTTATAAGAATCTGGAACCATCTCCTCTGGAAACGCCGGTCCTAATAACGTATCCTTTCCAAGCACGAGCTTGATGCCGTCTACTTCTTTCAGCTCCTGTAGCATCTTCCTCGCCTGTCTGGAATCCATGCCGCTGTCAGCCAAGATCACATGGGTCGCGCCCATCTGAAAATCCTCTTCCAGCTTCGTATTTCCCATTACGCTCTCCAGATGATCAGGAAGCGTGCCAGCCAGGTCATAATAGACCTCATTATGCGTATAGCCGTACAGTGCCGGGACTAATATCACGAGAAACAGCACCGCAAACACTACATATCTCTTGGTAACAAAGTCCCCGATCCGTCCCAAATCCGGCATCAGCGCACGGTGCCTTGTCTTTTCGATCGCCTTGTCAAATACGAGGATCATCGACGGCAGGATCGTAACACATCCGATCACGCCGAGCACAACCCCCTTTGCCATCACAATGCCCAGGTCCAGCCCAAGCGTAAACGTCATAAAGCACATGGCAAGAAATCCTGCGACGGTTGTAATCGAACTTCCTACCACCGATGCGATCGTATTGGAGATCGCGTGCGCCATCGCGCGCTTTTTATCTCCGGTAAAACGCTGCTGGTTTTCCTGGTAGCTGTGCCAGAGAAAAATCGAATAGTCCATCGTAACCGCAAGCTGCAATACGGCAGCCAGCGCCTGCGTAATAAAGGAAATCTCACCAGCGACAAAATTTGTACCCAGGTTATAGACAATCGCCATCCCGATGCTCAGCAAAAAGAGCAGAGGAATCAAAAACGAATCCATCGTCAGTGACAGTACCACCGCCGACAGGACGGATGCGATTACGACATACATGATCGCTTCACTGTTGCATATTTTTTTAATATCCGCTACTACGGCAGACATCCCGCTTAACAGGCACTGCTGCCTGGTCAGCCCGCGGATCTGTTCTACCGCGTCCAGTGTTTCGTCCGCCGACATTGAGGTGTCCAGCATGACAATCATCAATGTCGAGTTTTTTTCTTTATTTTCAAATACTTCTTCTATATCGCCCGGCAGCAGCTCCATCGGCACGGATAAGTCTGCGAGCGAATCATACCAGAGGACTGCTTTGACATGGTCGATCGACTCGATCTCACTCTTTAGTGCTGCCACGTCTTTTTGCTCCATTCCCTCTACAACAGCTACCGAAAAAGCCCCTGTACCAAATTCTTCCAGCAAAATATCCTGCCCTCTCATCGTCTCGATCTCTTTGGGCAGATACGAGAGGATATCATAATTGATCCTGGTATTGACATAACCAATCACCGAAGGAACAAGCAGCAGGAAGCTGAGGATCAAAATCGGTATTCTGAATGTAACGACTCCTTTGCCAAATTTTATCATGCTTTTTCATCTCTTTCTTTTTTTATTTCTGCACCGGTGCAAATAGAAGTATACAAAAAAAGACTGAATATGAACATATTCAATCTTTTTTAAGTGTTTCCATTGTTTTACATTTTTACAGCACTGTAAACATTCGTATACAAAAACAGTAATTTGTACATCAAACCGCTATAAGTCTTTCAGAGAATCCTCAAAAGAATGGCTCATCATATACTGATACAGCTCCGCCAAGTCCTGCGCGCAGATCGTCATGCCGCTCTGTATCCATTCAATCAGGATAAAGACCATCGACTGCCCGTAATACTGCGCCAGCCGCTGCGGTGTCAGCCATTCGTATTTCGGCTGCCTGCGCCTGGTATGTTCCCCGCATACTTCTTCCAGCAGGCTTTGCAGGCAGTTCTGGGAAATACTGTAAAAGGAATTTTGTCCCTCCAGCCTGCTGACCTTTGTATAAAACTCTTTTTCCTTCTCTACATTGATAAACAAAAACGTCATCGCCTGCGTAATTAGCCCGCTGCGTACAAACGGTTTCATCGGCTCGATCAGGTCATGGTTAATAATCCATTCCAGCAGCTCATATTTATCCTGAAAATGGTTATAAAAGGTCGTACGGATCACGCCTGCACGGTCTGTAATCTCTTTGATCGTAATTTTCTCAATCGGCTGAACACATGCCAACTCCTTAAAGCTGTCTGCAAGCAACTGGTCAATCTCTCGTTTTCCCTGACTCGCCATGAACTATTTTTCCTCCAGCTTATTGTTCCATAAATCTTCCGGTACGGGAATCATCTCCTTCGTACCTTCCCGCCAGCAGATCAGCCTGCGGCTCTGCTCGATCCGGCATACCCACGTATTATCGTAGATGCCGCTGATCTCCAAATCCTCTCTCCCCATAAGCCAGGTCTTTTTGCCCTTCATCGTCAGCGCATGTACTTTTTCAAATACAATCGTGCCCGCGCTGCTGCGCTCCGGTTCGTCCACACTCACAATAAATGCCTGCGGCACAAGCCTTTGCCCGTTCACTACAAACCCGTTTTCCAATCGGTACTGGACACTTAAAATATCCAGCGTTCCATTATCCAAATATGCTGCCATCTCATTCCCTCCCTGCCCTGTCAAAATCTCAGTAACGCCTGGCACCTCTATTCCTCAAATGCCACAGTTACAAAAAAGCCCTTCGGCGTCTCCTTAATTTCCATCACCGTGCCTTCCGATGATTTCAGCCGTTCCCGAAAGGTATAATTCGCCGACATCGCAAACGCGTTGCCAAGCGTATAGTAATAAGAATCCGGCAGCTTTCCTTCTGTTACCGGAAGCACATCCCCTTCTTTTAACAGCCCGGTTCGTTCCATTTTAAACTCCATGTTCCGCATACAGCCGCCCTGCCTTCCTGGTTATTCATCGATTTCCTTGGCTTCTACATCAATCGGCGTAATCTTTTCTGCCGCATACCGGACTGCCTGAACCGTATGGTAGACGATAATCATATTTGAGATACCGTCATAAATAAGCGCAATCCCCAAAATCCTGACCGCTACCGAAATCACGCCAAACGAATCGCAGATGCAGACCACGCCAAACACACAGTTTAAAAGCGCCAGCAAAAACAGCAGCATCCAGCGGTCGCTTCCGTTTTGCTTTGCTTCGGACGCCATCTGGAAATCCCGCAGGCTGTGTACCAGCAGCACAACGCCAATCACAATCGGCACAAGCGTCGCAATCGACCCCGGCGTAATAAAAATCCACACACCCAGCAGCAAAAACAGCAGCCCGCCCGTAATCGCAAGGATTCCTCTGCCCTCTACAAAATAGCCAAAAATATAGACCGCGCCCATCACAACGAGCAAAACGCCCAGCACCCGGCAGATCAGCCCTGTAACTTCCATCGGCCACGCAACCAGCACCACACCCAGCGCGATTGTAAGCAGAGCTGTTACATATGCCGCGATCCGCAGTTTTTTAAAAAATTCCTTCACGTATCTCACTCCTTTACCATCTGTTGAATGACTGCTTATATTTGGTCATTATAGGTTATTTTCGGGCAAATGACAAGAGAATTGTACAAAATGGGGAAAGTTTTATCTGGAAAAGAGAATTGACACGCAAAACCCCCGTATTTCCAGCAGTTGCCGCCGTTTTCCCAAATCTTACGAAAAAAGTTTGTGCACTTGTGCCTATTTACAGCTACGCAATTCCGTGCTACAATCCTTCTATCGATTCGGCGTGCCGGATACCTATGACAGCATTATGTCTGATTCACTTTTACAAGGAGGTATCTACTATGACGCGTAAATCTTTTTATTCTATTTTATCTGTGATACTGTTAACGATTTTGTTCCTGTTTACCCCGCTTACACGGATGACTGTCAGCGCCGATGCTGCCACACTGTCTCTGCCGCCGTTGATTGTACTGACCAAATACTCGAAAACAATGGCGGTCGGCGAAGAATTCGGACTAATTGCAGTCGCTTCCAACGGAAAACAGCCGACCTTTAAAAGCAGCAAATCATCCATCGCTTCCGTAAACACCTACGGACTGATTACCGCAAAAAAAGCCGGCACCTGCAAAATCACCGCAAAAATAAAGAATGCCGAAGCATCCTGCAAAATCACTGTAAAACAGACCGCCGTGTCCATCCAGCCTTCCAATATCACACTCTACCGCAACGGCACAAAGCAGCTAACCGCATCCGTATCCACGGGCCATACGCCAACCTGGAAATCCAGCAAAAGCAGCGTCGCCACGGTAGACGAAAACGGCTTGGTCACTGCCATCAAGCATGGAACCGCCAAAATCACGGCAACCGCAGACGGCGTATCCAAGTCCTGCACGATCACAGTCAAACAGCCAAAGGTAAAGATCCAGCCAGGCACGCTTGCCATGTCCGTCGGCAATACCCGCAGGCTCACTGCCTCCGTATCTTCCGGCAACACTCCGCAGTGGAGCACCAGCAACAGCAATGTGCTGTCCGTTGATGAATACGGCAACGTCACCGCATTAAAAAAAGGGCGGGCATATATCTATGCCCGTGAAGATGGAATCAAAGCAAGCTGTACGGTCATCGTCAGCGAACCGGAAAGCTGACCGTTCATACTTACAAAACTTCTATAAACGAAACTTCTGTAAACGAAACTTCTATAAACGAAACTTCTATAAAACGAAACTTCTATGATCGAATCTTTTATGAACAAAACATTTATGAACAAATCTGCTTGTTTCGTCTATGATTCCAACAGGATCTGCTTGTTTCGTCTATGATTCCAAATGATCTGCTTGTTTCGTCTATGATTCCAAATGATCTGCTTGTTTCGTCTATGATTCCAAATGATCTATTTTAAGTTGTTACCCGCTGCATATCATCCGTCACTCCGAATCGAACATTGCACTCTGTCATTGTCAGCCGTCAGATCACCCAGTCCCAGATTCCTTCTTCTGTTCCGTCTTTTGGCGGGTCTGCCTGGAACACCATCTCCGGCGCTTTTAACGACACCTTCGTATATGCCGGCACCGATTCTGTAATAAACGTATTGCCGCCAATAATCGAATGCGCACCGATCACCGTCTCGCCGCCCAAAATCGTCGCGCCCGAATAGATCGTTACATGGTCCTCAATCGTCGGATGCCGTTTTACATCTGCAAGAAGCTGCCCTTTTCTGGTCGAGAGCGCACCAAGCGTCACTCCCTGATACAGCTTGACATTATCCCCGATCTGCGTCGTCTCTCCGATCACAACCCCCGTGCCGTGATCAATAAAGAAATATTCTCCAATACTGGCACCCGGATTAATATCAATCCCTGTACGGCTGTGCGCGTACTCAGACATAATACGCGGAATAAACGGCACCTTCCTGACATACAGCTCATGCGCCATCCGGTATACAAAAATCGCAAAAACACCAGGATACGAAGAGATAATCTCCTGCCTGCTCTTCGCCGCCGGGTCACCGTCAAAGCCCGCCTGCACATCCTTAAGCAGCATCGCCTGGATATGCGCCAGCCTGCCGATAAAATACTGCGCCGTCTCATCCGCTTCCTGCGCAATCTGCTCCCTCGTCCCGCTCTCATTCGCATACAGCAGCGCAATCTCCACCTGCTGCCGCAGCTCTCTTAGGATGCTGTTTAACGTATTGCCCGCAAAATACCGCGCATCCAGATACTCAAAATTTTTTTCCTCAAAATATCCCGGAAACATCAAAGACCGCAGGCGCTTGATTAAAATAATGATATTGCTCCTGCCTGGGAGACGGCGGTTTTCCTTTGTGACAAATACTTCGTCTGAGATGTAATTTTGTGTGATTTGTTTTACTACCTGGTCAAAATTTGTCCTGGATTCTGTCATAATGTTCCTCCTGGTGCTTTGGGGTGGCACTGCGATCGCAGATGCTTTTGTATTTTATTGTATGCTTGTGTGTTTGCTGGCATTCCTTTTGTGTGGGGAGACGCTGGGGGGGACGCTGGAGGGAGAGGTGCGGGGCTGGTTTCCGGTTTCGATTCCAAAATGTAAGGAGCCCTAAGCATCCTGCGGTTACGCTGAGGCACCGTCCGGGCGCGGCACCTAGTTCGCCCTGGCGTTCCGCCAGCAGCTAAAGGTGCCGCTTGGCTTCGCCCCTACGTGATCGAGCAGGATACTAAGGGCTCCTAACATTTTTCCAACGGCACCGGAAACCAGCCCCGCACCTCTCCCTCCGGCTGTTTTTTCCAGGCTAGAAGTTAAATAGCTACTGTTTGCTGTACTTAATATAGAAATAATGCGGCTGCAATCCCATGAGCTTTAGATGATGGGTTAAGACCACAAAACTAGCGGTTGTCATAATATATAAATTTTGCGATCATTCACTTATACACGAACATTGATAACTGCATATGTGAGGGCTGTGCTAAGACATACTATGCGAAACTATGCGAAAACACGGACATTGATAACTGCATACATGAAGGCTGTGCTAAGACATACTATACGAAAACCAAGCTTTCCTCCAGCACATAACATATACAAGGTACAAATATACAGTATAAACCATTCCAAAGATGGCACAACCTAAATTTACGCCTGTAAATCTACAATAATGAGACACCAAAATACGTGAATTTTGCGATAACCAGCCGGGAGAGGGGATTGGCACGCCCTGACAGCGGCCTTGGAAGAAGGTTTAGAAGCCCTTAGCATCCTGCTGAACAAAAGCAGGGGCGAAGCCAAGCGGCACCTTTAGCTGCTGGCGGAACGCCAGGGCGAAC
>CAMUPC010000163.1 GCA_947090545.1 uncultured Eubacterium sp.
CTGGAATCGGAACAGGAAGCCAGCCCCGCTCCCCTTCCTCCAGCGTCCCCCCCCCGCAATCACTACACCATATCACCAAAACAGTAAAATCAAAAGAAATCAACCTACAAAAACAGAACATGCGCAGAATACCAGCTTCGATACTCCGCGCACATCCTATCTTAAGGGAAATTTAGGTTGAGGAAATATATCTCAATTATAAATAAACCATCTCCAATTACTGCATAAGCGCCACCTTACCTTTCACCATCTCCGTTAAAATCTGCGCCGCATCATTCATCCCAGAACCTTCCAGATCGGAAACCATCTTATCATAAGCACTGTCAAAATCAGCTTCACTCCCAATCACACAGCCAATCAGGGAAGACTGAGCAATCTCATCCAGCTTATTGCTGATCTCAACAAAATCAGTCGGCATAGAATACGCCCAGGTCGGAGGATACGCTGGCGTTTCAAATTCTGAAGGCTGCGGGAAGATATCCACCAGCAGTTCCACATCCCATGCTTTACATGCTGCCTGCTGCTCTTCGTTGTATTCCGAGATAATCGATTCCTTGCTGTCCGTCGTATAGGTGCTGCCTGTGGAATCTGTGACGCCGGTGCCATAGCATGGGAATGGATAGTTGTGGAAGCCAACGCCGGTTGTTTTCTTGTAGTCTTTGTTTTCAGTTTCTTCCTTCATCTCTTCTTCGGTGCGGTAACGGTGGCCGTTTTCATCGATCTGGTAATTTGTTCCTTCAATGCCCCAGTTGACGAGTACCTGGCCTTCATCAGAGCAGATATAATCTAAAAACTTGATGGCTGCTACCGGGTCTTCGCAGGCTGTTGTGATGCCGACGCCCTGTCCGGTTGCAAGTCCCTGGTACATCAGGGAAGGTGCTTTGGTATCCTTGTCTGATGTCAGAGGAAGCCCGCAGTAGGTCTTATCCAGCTTGCCGTCGGATTTTAATATTTTTTCAGCGTCTATGTAATCCCACTGTGTGTCAAACAGGGCAAGGACGCGCCCGCTGGCGATCTTTGCGATATAGTCGTCGTGGGTCTGAGTGGCAAATTCCGGGTCGAGAAGCCCTTCGTTATACAGCTTGTTCAGCCATTTCATGTAGTCACGGATCTTATCAGAAGTAAACTTATAGGATGCGTTATATTGATCATCGATCAGCCACTGTCCGTTGTCTGGCGCGCCTGCTGCAATATAGCCGGCAGGATTGCCGAGCGTGATCATCCAGTGCCAGTCGGACGCGGAAAGTGTAATGCCGATCGTTTCTGCGCCGTCCTCTGTTGTTGGATGCGCCTGCTTATAATCTTTCAGCATCTGCTCAAATTCTTCAAGTGTCTCAGGGATTTTATAATTATTTTCCTTCATCACTGCCCATTGTACCTGCGCCGTACCGGAATCTTCAAACTTGGTGCCGCCCATTGCGTAGGACGATAACTGGTAAATTGCCGGATCGTCCGCAGAATATTTCAGCTTGTCAAATTCGTCACCGTACATTTTTTTAATATTTGGGCCATACTCTTCGATCAGGTCTGTCATATCGATCATAACGCCTGCGTCAATCAGGCTGCCTGCGTCGCCTTTTGCATAGATCATATCCGGGAAGTTCTGTTCGGCGATCATTAAGGAGATCCGTTGCTTATCTTCGCCGACCGGGTGGTCTACTTTTAATTTGACGCCTGTTTTTTCGGTCAGCTTCTGTGCAACCGGGTCTGTCCACGGATCGTCTTCGGTCAGGTCTGCATTGTAAAAACTCAGTTCGGTCACCTCGTTGCTGTCTCCGCCGGAAGCGTCTGTTCCGGTTTCAGCGTCTGTGCCTGTGTTTGCGGCATCTTTGCTGTCGTCTTTGCCGCCGCATCCGGCAAGCATCGCGGCTGTGATCGATGCTGTTAAAAGGAAAACACCTAATTTTTTAGCTTTCATATTTTTCTCTCCCTTTTTATGTAATAAAATTTTGGTTTCAGAGGATGTCAGGCATCAGTCTTTGACTGCGCCAAGTGTCATGCCGCCTACAAAATATTTTTGCAGGAACGGGTAAACAATCAGAATCGGTACGGTTGCAACGATGGTGATTGCCATACGTACGGACATCGGTGAAACGGCGTTTTTAAGCTGCGAGGACGCTGCATGAGGGTCGACGCGGATCGATGCCTGTTCCATAATCTCATACAATACGTACTGTAGGGTCGGCAGGTCTCTGGCATACAGGTAGGTATCCATAAAAGAATTCCACTGCCCGACTGCATAAAACAAAGCGACGGTCGCCATGGAAGGCGTACACAGAGGTAGGATCACCCTGCTGAATATTACAAAATCGTTTGCTCCGTCCAGCCTTGCCGCTTCCTGTAAAGCGTCCGGCAGCCCTTCGATAAAGGAACGCATTAAAATCACGTTGTATACCCAGATCAGTCCTGGGATAATGTATACCCAAAAGCTGTTGCTAAGCTTGAGCGTCCTTGTCAGGAGCAGGTATTCCGGGATCATGCCGCCGCTGACATACATCGTAATAATAAACAGGATCGTAAAGGATTTATGAAAATAAAAATCCTTCCGGCTGAGCACGTAGGCAAGCATCGCGGTACAGATTACGCCGATGCCGGTGCCGAGCAGGGTCCTTGCCACGGACATGGCAAACGCGCTGCCGAGGTTGTTTTCCTTAAATATGTAGGTATAGTTGCTGAGCGTAAATTTTCTTGGAATAATAAAATTTACATTCCGCATCGTATCCATCGAATCATTGAGTGAAATTGCAAGTACATTCAAAAACGGATAAACCGTAATTACAATCAGCAGCAGACAAAATACGAGCAGGATATAGTCCAGCGTTTTTTCGCTATGGCTGCTTTTTTTCTGAAAATCTTTTTTTGCCATCATGCCGCCTCCTATACGAGCTTACTTTCGCCGATCATACCAGCGACTTTATTTGCGATAAATAAAAGGATAATGCCGACAACCGACTGGAACATGCCGATCGCTGTACCAAGCCCGTAGTTGTTGCTGCCGATACCGCGGACATATGCAAACCAGGAAAGAACCATTGCATGATCCTGTACGATACTGTTGCTTAACAGCATCTGGCGCTCCATGCCCACATTGAGCGCGCCGCCGATATTCATAATCAGCAGGACGATAATGGTCGGCTTGATGCTTGGAAGCGTTACATGCCAGATCCGTTTGAGGCGCCCGGCACCGTCCACTTTTGCAGCTTCATACAAGCCCTGGTCGATGCCTGCCATTGCGGACAGGTAGATAATCGCGTCCCAGCCCATTTCCTTCCAGACGTTGATAAAGCAGACGACGATCCAAAAGACCGGAGAGTTCGTAGACATCAGGTGCAGCTTTGTATTGAGCACAGTATCGACAGCGCCGCCGTCGTTTAACAGCATTTTTGCAATACTGGCGATAATTACCCACGATACAAAGTGCGGAAGATAAGATACAGTCTGCGTGATCTTCTTAAATCGCGTAAAGCACAGCTCATTTAATACGAGCGCAAAGAAGATCGACGTAATCGTACTGATCGCGATACCGAGCAGGCTCAGCCCGATCGTATTAATCATCGTCTGGCTAAACAGACGGTCGGTAAAAGCTTTTACAAAATTGTCAAAGCCAACAAATTTTCTTTCCCAGACCGGAAGGGCAAAGGTGCCTGGTTTTACTTCCTGAAATGCCATCGTCCAACCCCATAATGGGATATACTTGAAGATGATCAGCCATACCACGAAAGGTAAAGACATGGCAAGCAGGTATCTTTGCTTCCACATGAGAGGGAAGGAAAATTTTGTTTTTACCTGAACTTCTTTTTTCTTCTTCATTTCTTTCTTAACCTCCTTTTCTGAAAATATTATAAAGAAAATAAAAAATTTGTGATACGGTAGGAATTGCAGGGGATATACGTTCATTTTTTGAGGTTAATCGTTGACAATGTAAACAATTTGTGATATTTTAAAGAAAAAAGCAGGAGGGATGCAGATGGCAACAGTATCAACACAGATCAGAATTGATGAAGTGACGAAAAAACAGGCAGTAGACCTTTTGGAAGGCTTGGGGATGAATTTGTCGGATGCGGTCAATATGTTTTTACGGCAGGTGATTTTGCACAACGGGATACCTTTTGAGGTGAAATATCCGCGGTTTAAGCCAGAAGTGGCGGAGGCGATGGAAGAAGCAAGGAGGATCAGCCGGGACCCGAATATCAAAGGGTACTCGGATATCGATGAGTTATTTGAGGAGCTAAATTCATGAAGTATACGATAAAGCATAGCGGAAAATTCAAAAAAAATTATAAGCTTGCCCAGAAAAGAGGATGCAATATGAATTTGCTTAAGGATATTATCTTGAAGCTGGGGAATGGAATTCCGCTGGAAGAAAAATACAAAGACCATCCATTAAAAGGCAACTGGAGCGGATTTCGTGAATGCCATATACAGCCGGACTGGTTGTTAATTTATTTGATAGAGGATGATATCCTGACGCTGACGCTTGTCGATACCGGGACTCATGCAGATTTGCTTCAGTAATCATTGCTAAGATGTGATCCAGGGCTTTGCTTGTATGGCGAAGCCCTGGATTTGTTCTGTTAAGGCGCCACCGAACGCCAAAATAAGATCCATGTACTGATAAAATAACAAACCAGCAGCCAAAGCAGAATACCGATCGTAACGCCTAGCTGTGCAAACAGGGCGCCTGCGCCGATATAAGCATGGATCTGCGCAGAGATGGACTGTAAAAAGCTACCTGACACAACACCGGAGACAAACAGGGCAAGGGTGACGGGAAGCCCGAACCATAAGCCTAGCTGCCGAAGGATCAGGCGCCGGATGTGCGTTTCCTCTACGCCAAGCTTGTGCAGTACATGAAAACGGTACCGGTATTGCGAGGCGTCCATAAGCTGCTGCAACGACAGGATCGTAAGGCAGATTACCATCAGCACGACTGCCCCGTAGATCATGCTTGCTTTGAGCACAAAATTGGAAGCAAGGATGCTGTTGACTTCCAGAGTATGCAGGCGGATGAAATATTGCGCACCGATTGGAGCATCCGTCCCGGAGGAAGCCGAACGGTTTGCTTCTTCAGGATAGGCACGCAGAAATGCTTTTTCGAGCGCCTGCGCGTCGGCGAAGGAAAGCTCTGCTGCCGTCTGGATATAACGGGAACAGTTTACGCTCAGCAGTTGTTCACAGATTTGGTCTGGAAAAACATAGACGACATCTGTATAAGAATTGTAAACAGTCGCTCCGATCAGTGCTTCATAGGAGGAATTGCCGGACAAAGACAGAATGCCTGCATCTGTGGAGACCGTTGGGTGGCTCTTGAGAAAGGCATCTCTTTCATCTGTGGTGGCAATGGACTTCCATTGGGTTGTAAATGTGTTTTCTTCTAACGTAATCGGTTCTAAATCCAGCATTTCACGGATTGCATTATAATCGCTGAGGGAAAGGGCAAGCACCGGAAAATCCCATTTCACCCGGATGTTAAAATCTGACCGCTTAGCAAGGTACAAAGAAAAGGAATGGTCATATGCCGTACGGATTCCTCTGTCTGCAAGAAACGCGGAAACGGCCGGATAACTGCTGTGTGGCAGGTCTTTTTCCTCATAGACCGTATTGTATCGTGAGGAAAGCTGCACATCGTATCTGGAACGTGCATCCAGATAGCCGAGGCTCCACTGCGTCAGCACAGGCGCTGCAAGAAACAAAAAGATGGACAGTACAAGCGTAATGCTGATGAGGGTCATGGATTTGGTGTTTCCTGCAAGCTTTGACAGGATCTGTCCGTAAAAAAACAGGTTTTCCTCTTTGTAGCGGTGTTGCGGCGAATACTCTTTCCATGCTTCTGCCGCAAGGCTGGACAGATACACAAACAAACAAATAAAAAGCAGAATATTTCCAATCAAAAACATCAGATACTGTCTCATAACGCCGCTGCCGTATGGAAGCAGATAAGAGCGTTTCATAACAGGCACGCAGGCGGCAAAGACGGCATTTAACAGGGTAAATCCCATTTCTATCAGGAAAAGATGGTGAAATGCGGCCGGCTTTTTTTGTTTTTTGCGTATGCCAAAAACAACAAGCCACAGCAGCGGCAGAGCAATTCCAAGCGCCGGCGCAAGGATCAGTCCCCAGTACAGCACATGGACAGGCAGTGCAAAACGAGGGTCAAAATAGCAGGTAATCATCTGAATGCCGTTAAATACCATGAGTCCGAGCATCAACAGGTACAGCCCCGTCAAGTAATACATCAGGCGGCTTTTGCGCAGAGGCGGCTCATTTTGACGCTGCGCGCTCAGCATATCGATCAGCTTGGTGCGCTGGATGGAGCGGAGGTTGAACAAGCCTACCAGCAAAAGGCAGCAGGTAAAAAATCCTGCCGTAAGCAGAACCGTATCCGGGAACAGCATCCATGTAAACTGGTAAGCTTCACCGAAATCTGACAGCAGCATTGCCGTAATAAACTGCGAGACGATCATGCCCAAAAAGATGCCGAGCACGACGGCCACAGCGCCCATACAAAGTGTTTCAGCAAAAAACAGCCATCCGATCGTGCGCTGCTCCATGCCGATGACAGCATGAATGGCAAACTCCTTCTGGCGGTGCAGTAGCATGAAGTGATTGACGTATCGGATCAGAAAAAGCAGCAGGAGCGTTAAGGCGCAAATAGAAAGCTTCATGCCATCCCGTAATTCCGTCAGGTTATAGGCTGCTTTTAACGCAGGATGATAAGATACGCTGGATATCGACAAAAAAGCATAAAACAGTGTGACACAGATCGTCATAGTAACAAGGTAAATCAGGTAGTCCTTAATAGAACGTCTGGCATTTTTAAAAATCAGCTTTGCATACATGAGCCTGTCCGCCTCCTATCGTAGTCAGTACATTTAATATTTTGTCAAAAAACATCTGCCTGCTGTCACTTCCCCGGCGCAGCTCCGTAAAGACCTCGCCGTCCTGCAAAAACAGGATGCGCCCTGCGTAGCTGGCAGAAAAAGCGTCGTGTGTCACCATCAGGATCGTTGTGCCGAGCTGTTCGTTCAGGCTTTGGATTGTAGCAAGCAGCATTTGCGAAGAATGGCTGTCAAGAGCGCCGGTCGGTTCATCGGCAAGCAGCAGCCTGGGGTGATGGATCAACGCTCTTGCGCAGGCACAGCGCTGTTTTTGTCCGCCGGATACCTGGTAGGGATATTTCTTTAAAATATCACTGATATGCAGGCTGGCGGCGATTGCGGCAATGCGCGGTTCCACGTCTTTTGCAGGCACTTTGTTGATGGTAAGCGCCAGTGCAATATTTTCAGAAATGGTCAGCGTATCCAGAAGCTGAAAGTCCTGGAAAATAAAGCCCAGATTTTCCCGCCGGAAGCGGGCAAGGGATTTTGGCTTAAGCTGTGTGATATCCGTGCCGTCCAGGTGAATATGCCCGGCGCTTACGGTGTCAATCGTCGAGATGCAGTTTAAAAGCGTTGTCTTACCAGAGCCGGAAGAGCCCATAATTGCGACAAATTCGCCCTCGTCCACGGAAAAGCTGATGTCACGGATCGCTTTTGTAATGCTGCCTGCATTGCCGTAATATTTCTGAATATGCTCCAGTGTCAGGATTGTGTGCATGGCAAGTAACCTCCCTGTTGGATTTTTATTGTTCTGATAAATATCATAGACGATACAGCGGGAAGTTTGTATAGAGTTTTCTTACATAGTTCTTACAAAGCTGTAAGAACCTGGCGTTACTGTTTGACCTCATTTACAAAATGATTCACATAAAAAGAAAGTGTCATTGCAGTACCATCCTCTCCCGAAGCAGCTTCCAGCCCGATGCCAAGCTTATCACAGAGCCGCCGGCACAAATATAAGCCAATCCCGGTAGAGCTTTTCACCAGCCGCCCGTTTTGCCCGGTAAAGCCCTTTTCAAAGATGCTCGGCAGATCGCTTTCCGGTATGCCAATCCCGTGGTCTTTCAGTGTTAAACAGACGCAGTTTCCTCTTTTTCTGACAGTAAAAGAAAGCTGCTGCTGTGTGCCTCCATATTTCACAGCATTTCCAATCAACTGGTTTAAGATAAACCGCACCCATTTGTCATCGGTAAACACCGGATGCTCTTCGGCTTCCACGGTGACGGCTGTATGATTTTGGCGCAGCAGGTATTTATTGTCCGCGATCGCCGCATGAATCACGCTGTCCAGCCTTGTTTCGCGGATCGAGTAATCCTTCTGCGCGTGTCCGCTGCGGGCGTAGTAAAGAGCCTGTTCTGTGCAGCGGTTGGTTTTTTCCAGTTGCGCAAGCAGCTCCCTGCTAAAGTCAGAGCGGTTATTTTCGCAAAGCAGCTTCATTGCGGTAATCGGGGTTTTGATTTCGTGAATCCATTGCTCGATATATTCCCGATATGCTTTCTGATCCTGCGTTACTTCATTTATTTTTTCGAGCATCGAGGCTTCTGCAAGCTTGAACACCTGGTAAAACACCTGTTCTTCAGCTTTTTTTGGGACAGGCATCAGCTCGGCGATCAGATACCGTTCCTCCAGAAGCTCTGTCATAGACAGCAGTTGCTTGAGGCGATTGTTTCGCAAGAAAAAGGCGGCGGTGAGATAGCAGGCGACGCTTATCATCCAGATCATGCAGATAAACACAATGCTTTGCAGGCTGTTCCCGCTGGCGGCGAGAAACAAAGACAGAGCAAGGGCGCCAGTTAGATGGAGCGCGATAATTGGAAGCTGGTTTTTGAGATAGCAGATGTGGTTCATGGTCATTCTCCTAAGCTGGATAAAACAGAATGGTTGCTGTTTTGGTCAAATGGTGCAGGTTTTTACAGGTTTGTTACCTAATAATCAGATTAAATACCCCTGCCGATGCTTCGTTTTAATAAATCCGTCCAGTCCAAGTGCAGCAAGCTTGCTTCGGATGCGTGTGATATTGACGCTTAAGGCATTATCGTCTACATAAAGCTGATGATCCCACAAAAAATCTACGATATCATTGCGGGAACAGATTTTTCCGGCATGGGCAAACAGATAGTAGAGGATTTTCAGTTCATTTTTGGTCAGCTCTGTTTTTTGCCCGTGGTATGCAAGCTGGCTGCTTTCCAGATGCAGGACGGCGCCGTTCCACGACAAAGTTTCCGGCTGGTCGGGAGTGTGCGCACGCCTTAGCAGGGCGGAGATTTTAGCAAGCAGGATGGCGGTATTGTACGGTTTTGTAATAAAGGCGTCTCCGCCTGAGAGGATGCTGTTTAGTTCATCCATATCCGTATTGCTGGCTGTCACAAAAATAATCGGCACATTGGAAAACGTGCGGATTTGGGAGCAGATAGAAAAACCGTCGCTTCCCGGCAGGCTGATATCCAGTAATATAAGATGCGGCTGGAAGGTTTTTGCCAGTTCGTCTGTCCGGGTGAAGTCTGTGGCGGCGGATGTTTCGTATCCATTGGTGGCAAGCAGGTTTTTTAGCTGGGTTTGTATGGTCTGGTCATCTTCGATTATTAGTATTTTGGGTTTCATGTGTGGCTCCTTTTTTCTGAATGAATGCCTGCGAATGAGCACGGGATTATTTTTAATCAGATTAATTCGGTTATCCTTGTGGTGTCCTGATCTGACTATGGGATATTATAGCATATTTTGGTGGGGAATGGTATTAGGTACTTAGGGACGATTGTTTGTGGAAAATGGTAAAATCTTTATCTTGTGTGACAAATTTGGTCAAGTGTTGCGTTTTTTGTGCATACAAGGACGCCGGGAGAGGGGATGGGCACGCCCTGGCTGCGTCCGTTCCAGAAGGTTA
>CAMUPC010000164.1 GCA_947090545.1 uncultured Eubacterium sp.
GGCTTGCTTCCTGTGACTGTGGAAAAATGTTAGGAGCCCTTAGCATCCTGCTGGAATACACAGGGGCGAAGCCAAGCGGCACCTTTAGCTGCTGGCTGAAAGCCAGGGCGAACTAGGTGCCGCGCCCGTCCGGTGCCACAGCGTAACCGCAGGATGCTTAGGGCTCCTTACATTTTGGAACCGGAACAGGAAGCAAGCCCCGCGCCCCTTCCTCCAGCGTCCTTTTCTCCAAAAAATGCACCACTTACCCGAATTTATTTCCCAAACAAATAGTTCGCCATTGTGCACAATTTTTACATCTCATCGGTTCTCATCTTCCTTCATGCATTTATTCTACCGCAAAATCTCCGTCTCCCCAAACCGTATCCCCGCAATCTCCTCCAGGCTAACCGGAACCTTCCATGCGGCTCCATATTCGCCCGATACCTCCCCGCTTTCATCCAACCGGTACGATTCATTTGTAATTTCCGTATCCATACTTCTGCCGTCTTTCAGCAGCAGCTCTATCCGCGGGAGCAAAATCCGCTCCTGAAGCATTGGGTCTTTGGAAACAGGCCCCACATCACCCGCATACTTCATCGAAACACCCGTCTCGGAAAATTGGATCTCCGTCAGGGCAACCTCTGTTGTTTCCTTTTCCTGATCCTCTTCGTCCCGTCCCCGGTATGCCTGTACAACCGTATCTGCAAGCGGTATCGTAGCCGCATCTTTTGCGTTTGGCACTGTGAACTGAAACTTCCATCTGCCTTCCTGTACCAGCACCTGCTCTTCCCCCTTACTTTCATACAGCCCATCGAGCACAATCGTCATATCCCAGGTATCCGTATCAAACAAATCCGGCGGGTCAAGCAGGCTCAGATTTGCCTTGGAAGGGCTGCCGTGAAAATATAGGGCCTGTAAGGAGCCATCTTTACCGACTTCTTCTGATAAAACGCCAGAGCCTCCTGCTTCTTTTCCATTGACCTTTATTTTCCATTTTTTAAAATAATAGCTCGACTGCTCGGAGAACGGAACGCCAGTCACATTGAAAAGCACCCATGACCGTTCCCTGCCGCTTAAATAGGAATCCAGCGTAACCGTTATCTCTTCGTTCGTCACACTTTGCCCGATCCGCAGGCTCAGGCTTTCCATCGTCTGCTGCTGCACATCGCTGAACTGCTCCCCGGTCAGCGCCGCCCATTTTTCTGACAGCCATGCCTGGATTTTGGTATTTTTCGCGCCTGCAATTGCTGTACTTGTAACTGCCAAAAGCAATGCGATGCACGCTGCCGCCGCACCCCAATGCCTCCTTTTTTCGCTGTCTCGTTTATCCATACGATTGCCCGGCTCGCTGTTCAAACGATATTCAGCTTCCGCCTCCTGGACAAATCGCTCGTCCACAGCTCCCATGCCCTTTAACAAGTCCTTTCCATTCATACCGAAATCCCCTCACTTTCCAAATATTTGCGGAGCGCTTTCCTCGTCCGGTGCAGGCGCGTCTTGACCTTGCTTTCGCTGATGCTATAGCGCAGCGCAATCTCCCGTATGGAATCCGCATACCAGTAGCGGCGCATAAAAATTACCCGGCTCTGCACCGGCAGCCCTTCTAAAAACTGATTGAAAATGCCGCCAATCCGCTCCGCTTCCATCTTTGCCTCGACTTCTTCCTCTACTCCCGCCTGCATTCGTATCCCTGCTAAGATCCGGTTTGCTGACGGTATGCACGCTTCCATCTCCCTGGTCAGGACAGCCAGGTTCGCCCTGCGCTTTTTCGCCTGCTTGTGGTCTAGCCTGTCAAAGCAGAGGTTGCGGCAGATTTTTGCCAGATATGCAAAAAAGTACTCTGGCTTGTTTGGCGGGATTGTATTCCATGCGCGCAGGTAAGTATCATTTAGGATCTCCGCAGCGTCCTGCTCATCCTGTGTAATTTGTGCGGCAAGCTTTGTAAGTTTTGTGCCGTATACGGAAGCTGTTTCTGAAATTGCGGTCTCGTTGCGGGCAAAAAAGAGTGCGATGATTTTTTCATCGTTCAACTGCATATACCTCCTGTCTGTTTGTTTTTTGAAAACCGATGGATTATCTTGGATTTGGGTACTTGAGATTGTAGTTTTTGCGGGAGGGACACTGGGAGAGGGGCTGATTTTCGCGGGTTCTACAAAAATAAGCTGTCATTTATTCCAGTGAATCAGCGAGCCAGGCATTGTTTGCTACAGGAGATCCCACGCTCCCCTTCCACCGGCGTCCCCTCTGCAAAAATCCAACATTTGATCCCAACAGTTACCCTTCTGTTTCATCCAGATTTAATGGCCAATCCCCGCATATCTCATCCTTGGTTTCATACTATCAGAAGGAAAAACAGAAAAAAGGTTACAATTTACCTTGTTTCTTCCCTCTCCTGAAAAATATATCCGTATCCAGATTAGACGCAATTCTCCCACATACTGTCGCCCTTCGTTGAAGCCCATATTTCTGAAAAGATATCAAATTTACTTAAAAAGTCTTTGCACTCCTCTTCCATACCGCCTTTGAAGTATTGCTCCATAAAATCCCGCATATGGTAAAATCCTGCCACCGTATCCCCATACAAATTGTATGGTACATCCGCCGACCATTTTTTATGATTGTATGAAACCTGCACATATCCTTTTTGGTACTCCAGCCTGTCCTTATCATCCCATCCCGGCACTTTTTTCTCCTGATAAAAAAATGTAACGCCCTTTGGCGGCACCGCACCTATATCAGTCAGGCTGATAACCCGCCCCTGAAACGCATGGTGCTGCCATACTTTATTGTATTCCATCCCTCCCGCAAGCGCGTAAATTGGATTTTTCTCTGTTTTTTCAAAATCAACGGCATCTGTTTCCCATTCCTTAGCCATTTCCTGGATGGCCTGCCTGATATTGTTTTTCATCTCTTCTTCTTTGTAATAATAATCTGAATTATAGTACATCCAGTTATCCTCTTTTGCGCCGCCATACGCGGCTGCGGTTTGTGCCCCCTCCCTTTCATTTGCCGCATATGTGGCATTTACATTACTTTTTTGCAGCCATCCGTAGATATCCTCCAATACCTGCCGGTTATCCTTTGCATTGTATCCATTGGTATATCTTTGCTGGACCATTTCGACACGCATATCCATACAAATATTTTTGATTTTTTGCTGCACATCCCCTGCGGACAGTTCCCCGGAATAATAAGAACGCACCATGCTTTCTATCTCTTTCAGTGCCTTCCTGCCATATTCGCCGCAAAAACACGATACAGGCATTCCCTTTACTTTCATAATGTCATTATAATTCTCACTTGTAACCTCTATCCTGGAAATGCCTTTTACCTCCAGTTCATCAAAAGCCTTTGCGCCAGCCGGAATTTTATAACTATCCCCAAGGTACTTCTTTCTTAACTCTTCATTTGCTTCCTCAGAACCGCCAACCACATAACTTTTAGACGGGTCTGTGAGACAAATATTCATCCAGCCAATCTGATCTTCTATCTTCATAATGCCTCCTTACATCTTTGATTTGCCCAAGCATCCGTCACCGGACTTGCTATGATCATCACTGCAAAAACAAACATCGCTATTTTATTCTTCATCTGCTTCACTCTCCCTCAACTATTTTAAAACCATCCTGTATCAATAGTTTCACACTCTCTTCCCCAATCGGGATATCTCCATTACGGCTGCGGAGTACACAGCTTCCATCCCTTTTCTTATAGATATAGAAGTTCTCATTTACAACCTCGTAAGTATCCCGATCCATTTCAATCTCTGTTTTTGGCACCTCGTACTTCGTTTGCAGCACAAAAGAGTATGACAGCACCAAAAGCCCTGCTGCAATCACCCAAGCAGAAAGCTTCCCTCTTTTTACTGGACGCCTTTGACCATCTGCAATCAGGCTGAACCGTTCTATTAGTTTCTCTGAACCATCTCCAAAAAGCTCTACAGCCACCCCTTTGTGCCCCTCTTCCTGCATCACTCCCTGGCTGCTTTTCCATTCTTTCAACATAACAGCAAGATAATCTGCCCGCTCCTGCCTGTCCATCTTTTGTGTCAACATAGAGTCGCATCTGATTTCCATGCTCTGGCTTAAATCCTTTTTTAATAAATAGACAAATGGATTCCACCAATATACCGCACACAGTGTAAGAACCAGCATCTTTGTTAAAAAGTCGTTATTTTGCAGATGCAGGTACTCATGAAAAATAATATAATACATTTCCTTCTCTGAATAAGGTTTTTCTGGAATCAGCACACGTTTGCGAAATACCCCCATACAGCATGGTGTCCTGACGGCAGGCGTCTGTATGATATCCAGTTTTTTACCTCCTGTAACCTTCTTTGCGGCATTTACTGCCAGTACATTGTCTGTCGGTTTCAGGCGGCAAAAATACCTCGCTGCCTTTCTATATTGCCCCATCAGCCGAAGCAGTAAAATCACAGCCCCGAGCACCCATACCAATACCAGTATCTGCCAGACAACCAATTCCATCCCTATCTCAGTTTTATAGGAAATGACGCCATAAATCTTATTATAAAGGCCCGGGGCAGAAACTGCCTTCGTCCAGGAAAATTCAATCGGTACCAGCATTCTGATAAGACAAAACAAATATAAAACAATCACACCCTGCACACTGCATAAATCAAGCAGCACCATTTTTACCCTCAACAGATAAAAGACTAATATCAGGATACTGCTCCACAAAACAGCCATCCAGACGGAAAATATTGTGACCTGCATATCTTTTTCTACTCATCCTCCGCCGCTTCTGACCGGAGCCCGGCAATGACCTCTTCCAGCCTTGCAATCACTTTTGCATCTTTTTCTTTTTTCTTAACTTTACTTACACCAAGCAGTGCGGCTGTCAGTTCGGCAAGTGAATCACTGTTGATCCCCCTCTTCATCAAAACGTTTCCATAATATTCTTCCTTTGTGATTGACGGCTCCAGCTTCCTGGCATATGTTTTTGCAGATTTCTCCAACCCCGACACCATAAGGTACCCCGCATCGGACAAAGACTGCACTGTTTTGAGCAAAGTCGCGTGATTCCATCCTTCCGGCTCCAGCCGTTTTGCCATTTCCATGGAAGTCAGCGCTTCGCCAAATTCCCACAGGCGGTTCATTAATTCTTCTTCCCTTACACTTAAAAGATCCTTTTTCTTCATTATTTTCCTCCTGGAATAATTTTTATAACTGATATATATTTTTTATTTTTGTTATAATTATTATATCGAACTATATTGTAATTTCTTTATAGGAAATTTAAAAAAATGGATTCAGTCAAGTATTGCATTTTTTGAGAAAGGGACAAAAAAACAGGCTCTGCCATACAGCCCATAGCTGAAATAGCCGCCCGTTTCTTTCTTACTTATGCCTCCACACACCGCTCCAAAATATCCACGCCTTCCCGCATCTGTTTCTCCGTCAGGTTCCCAAACCCAAGCAAAAGCACCGGCATCTCATCCGGCTTCCTCCTTCCCGCAATATAACACTCAGACATCCCCTGCACACACATCCCAAGCGCACGCGCACGCGCGGCAACCTCCTGTTCCGTCAGCGCACAGCAAAGCTCCGCCGCTATATGAAGCCCCGCATTGCCGCCATAGATCCGCCGCACCCAGCGCTTTCCTTTTAGCAATTGCAGCAGAAGGTCATGCTTTCCTTTGTAAATGCCGCGCATTTTATTGAGATGGCGCTCAAAATACCCCTGTTCCAAAAACCGGCAGACCGTCATCTGCTGCATCCTGGATACGGTCGACGCATAAAAGGCGCAGGTTTGCTGGTATCTGTGTAATAACGGCAGCGGAAGCACCAGATAGCTGACCCTTGCCGAAGGCATAATGCTGTTGGAAAAAGTGCCCAGGTAAATGACCCGGTCGAGCTTTGTAATTCCCTGTAGCGACGGGATCTGCCTGCCTTTATAGCGAAACTCGCTGTCATGGTCATCCTCAATAATATACCGCTGCGGCTGCGCCTCTGCCCAGGCGAGCAGCTCCAGCCTGCGTCTTAGCGGCATCACCGTTCCGAGCGGAAACTGGTGGGAAGGCATCACATAAGCAAGCGATACATCCGTGTCAGGAATTTCTCCTGGCAGCATCCCGTCCGCATCCATCGGCACCGCCTCCACCGTATAGCCGATCCTGCAAAACGTATGGTACGCCTGCAAATACGTCGGGCTTTCCATTGCCACTGTGCGCTGAGCGCCTAAAATCTGCCCGAGCAGCAGCAGCAGGTATTCGTTTCCGGCGCCGACGATCATCTGTTCCGGCTCACAGCGTACCCCTCTTGCCCGGTACAAATAAGCGCAGACCGCACGGCGCAGCGCATATTCTCCCTGCGGATGCCCAAGCTGCAATAACTGCTGTCCGGCTTCTAAGTCAAGCAGCGCTTCCTTGGCACACTTGCGCCAGGCATTGTACGCGAACCCCTGGGCATCGATCTGCCCAGGCAGGAAATTATACATGCCGCCCGCCGCTTTCTTATCCTCCCTTGGAACGCTTTGCGGCTGTCTGGCGGAGTGTTCCTCACACGCCAGCCCTTGTGCAAAATCATACAGCCCGGTAACGTCGCATACGTAATAGCCGCTGCCCCGTTTTGCCTGGATATACCCTTCACTGACAAGCTGCGCGTATGCCGCGTCGACGGTACTGCGGCTGACTTGCAGGCTTGCCGCCAACAGACGCGCAGACGGCAGCCTTTCCCCACAGGAAAGCCTGCCGCCCATAATATCCCGCCTGACCGATGTATAGATCTGCTCATAAAGGGACGCCTTTGCGTGCACATCCAAATCAATCAACAGCTCGTTCACGTTAACCCGCTGCCTCCTCTTCTGCCTTCTTCGCCGCAAGGATGTCGTCCTTTAACGTCAGCGCCTTATCCTTAAGCTTGGAGGAAACGCCCCTTGTCTGCACGATATTGCCGCAGTAACGCGTCGCAAGGTCGTACTCCTTAAAATGAAAGCTCATCACCGCGAGCAGGTAGTCAAATGTATTCTGGTCCATGCCGCAGATCGGAAAATCCTCCTTCGTTGCCGCCTTAGACAAGGAATCGTATGCCTGCCTGTAATAACGCTCTTCCTTTTCCTTAAGCTGCTTGTAATCCGCTTCCTCCAAAAGCCCCGGCTCTGCATCCGCCTCTTCCAGCCTTCCGCGGATCAGCCAGGAGAGCTGCAAGCACAAATATGCCTGTTCGCTGAGCGATAGTTCCATTACCATGGCGCAAATCAAGGCGAGCTCATACTGCCCCATAGCTGTCGCATAGTCAACGACCTCTCCATGAAACGGCTCCCGCTGCATAAACTGGGACGTGACCTTCTCCCGCAGGCGCTTTTGCTGCAAGGAGGAAAGCCGCTCAAAGTTTTTAATCGGCGCGGAAAATCCACAGTACGGGCAGGAAGTTACACCATATTTTAACGAATCAATAAACTGAAACCGCGGGCGCAGGTCCATGTCCGGCTCTTTTCTTCGCAGCTTGCTGTTTAAGATCCGCAGATCATCAAACTGCCCCTCACAATTTGTACATGTTATCTTTTTTGCATATACATACTTCTTTTCTTCTTCTACATTATATAATACAGACATCTTTTACCCTTTCTTCTCCTCAATCCGGCACCTCAGTGCCCATAGCCCATGCGCCAGACACTGCCTGCGGCAGTTTTGTATGTTACTATATTCTATCTTACCATATCCTGGATTTTTCACAAGCCCCAGATTTTTTAATTTTCCGATCCGTTCGCCGGAAGCTTAAACGAGCTTTTCAGCGATACAATCCGGTTAAACACCAGATGCTCCTTTGTGGAATCCTTGGCATCCACACAGAAAAATCCGTTTCTGACAAACTGGAAGCTGTCATA
Source organism: uncultured Eubacterium sp. (assembly GCA_947090545.1). Classification (GTDB taxonomy): domain Bacteria; phylum Bacillota; class Clostridia; order Lachnospirales; family Lachnospiraceae; genus Eubacterium_J. The sequence continues at coordinate 7,831 of CAMUPC010000164.1, forward strand.
TGCTTTTGCATCCGCAAGGCTTTGTTCTACGTAGCATTTTTTGCAAGTGAGAGAATTTGGATTCAGGTTCAGGCTGCCGTCCTCTTTATTGTAAACCCCTTTTTCCTCATCAATCAGGTTTTCAAACAGACGCACCTGCGCTTCCACCGCATAAGGCGCCGCTACCCAGTGGATCGTGCCCTTGACCTTTCTCCCGTCCGGGCTGTTCCCGCCTTTGGAAGCCGGGTCATACGTACAGTGGATCACCGATACCTTGCCGTCTGCATCCTTTTCAAAGCTTACGCACGTTACAAAATAAGCCTGCATCAGCCGCACCTCGTTGCCCGGAAACAGGCGGAAATATTTTTTCGGCGGCTCTTCCATAAAGTCCGCGCCGTCAATATACAGCTCTCTGCAAAACGGCACTGTCCGCATCCCAAGCTCCGGGTTTTCCATATTGTTTTCGACTGTAAGCTGCTCCACCTGCCCCTGCGGGTAATTGTCAATCACAACCTTCACCGGATCAACCGCCGCCATCACACGTGCCTTTTTCAGCTTCAAATCTTCGCGCAGGCAGTACTCTAACATCGCCATATCCGCCGTAGAGTTTGCCTTGGAAATCCCGCACAGCTCTACAAACCGCTGAATCGCTTCCGGCGTATAGCCGCGCCTTCTAAGCCCCGAGATCGAAACAAGGCGCGGATCGTCCCAGCCGTCCACGATCCCTTCTTCCACCAGCTTTTTAATATACCGCTTGCCGGTAACGACATTGTTTAAATACAGCTTCGCAAACTCGATCTGCCTTGGCGGGTGCGGGTATTCCAGCGCGTCCACGACCCACTCATACAGCGGCCTGTGGTCCTCAAATTCCAGCGAACAAAGCGAATGCGTAATCCCCTCAATCGCATCTTCTACCGGATGCGCAAAGTCATACATCGGATAGATGCACCACGCATCGCCCGTATTGTGATGCGTCATACGTGCCACACGGTAAATCACCGGGTCGCGCATATTGATATTGCCGGACGACATGTCGATCTTTGCCCGCAGGACCTTTTCCCCATCCGCAAACTTTCCATTTTTCATATCCTCAAACAGCGCCAGGTTTTCCTCCACGCTGCGGTTTCTGTTCGGGTCATCCCTGCCAGGCTCCGTCAGCGTCCCGCGGTACTCCCGCATCTGCTCCGCGCTCAAATCCGATACATATGCAAGCCCTTTTTGAATGAGCTTGACTGCCGCCTCATACATCTGCCCGAAATAATCCGACGCAAAATACAGCCTGTCCTCCCAGTCAGCCCCAAGCCACTGGATATCTTCTTTAATGGACTCCACAAACTCGGATTTTTCCTTTGTCGGGTTCGTATCGTCAAAGCGCATGTTGAACTTGCCGCCATACTGCTTTGCAATTCCATAATTTAATAAAATCGCCTTGGCGTGTCCGATATGCAGATAACCGTTCGGTTCTGGCGGAAACCGTGTATGCACTGTGTCATATACGCCTTCTGCGAGGTCTTTGTCAATTTCGCGTTCGATAAAATTCCTGGATACACTTTCATTTTCCATTTCCAAACTCCTCCTGTGTTGCAGCTAGTTCTTCGCAGGCAGCAGGGTAATTTGCTGGCTGGTATTTGTGAAGAAAACTAGCCGGTTTAACTAACAGAGTAACACAGCTCGATTTTTCCGTCAACTGGGTTTTCTGTTTTCTTCTGAATAAATGTGTGAATGGAATGAGGGATGTCTTGCGTATTTGTTTGGCTGGTTTTTTAATTGCTTTTGGTGGGGCTTATGTTAGTGTGAATCGGACTGAATGGGAGCTGATTGGGGTGAGTGTTGCTTTTTTTGGGGGGGGGGACATACACGGACGCTGGGAGAGGGGATGGGCACGCCCCGGCGGCG
>CAMUPC010000165.1 GCA_947090545.1 uncultured Eubacterium sp.
CCGTCCGGTGCCACAGCGTTCCCGCAGGATGCTTAGGGCTCCTTACATTTTGGAATCGGAACAGGAGACAAGCCCCGCTCCCCTTCCTCCAGCGTCCCATCGCCAAAAAATACCCTATTACCCCACCCAGCCCCCGATCAATCCCCATCATCAAATAGTCAAAAAAACAAGCAAGTATCCATTTACGCAATAAGAGAATACAAAGCATATCAGCAGTTCAACAGACTTTGAACTCTGGTTAGTAGTTGGTTATGCGGATGTTTATGAAAGGGTTATGTCTTCAACATTGACTCCCATTGATGACAATTTTGCAACAGCTAATTTGATAGAATAATCAAGTTCTCTGTTTTGCTGATTGCCATTTTCCCTCTTGATACGTTGTAACTCTGCATATCTGTCAATCGTTATTGTAATTAATTCTTTATCTGTCATTTCTTCCATTACCCCCATATTCTCACCGCCTTTATGATTGGTGCAGTTGTTATTTGATATAATCATTATAGCGTATGTGTATGAGCATGTAAAGATGGTTATGCAGTTTAAACAGAATACACGCATGAATAGAATGAGAAGCCAAGATGGTAACTGTTTCGGTTAAGTGCTGCATTTTTGCGCATACAGTCACGCCGGGAAAGAGCATTGTAAGTTCTGCAAAAATAACAGTACATCGATTACCTTTCTGGAACTGGCACAAGAGATTAAATTATTGCTACAGTAAAGCTTTTTTGTTCTGTAACCGATCCAGCCATTTCCCATATAATATGTTAAAACATTCCCTTCTCCAATCCCCTCATCAAAAAAGCTCAAACCACACAGGCTGACATACGCCATCGTCTACATATTATTTATGGAGGGAGAATTATGAGCCATCTGCTGGAATTTCAACATGTGTCGTATTCCTACCATTCGATTGGCGGGGAGACGCTTGCGTTATCTGATATCAGCTTTACGCTGGCTGCCGGCGAATTTCTCGCGGTTGTCGGGCCGAGCGGCTGCGGCAAATCTACGCTGCTGAACCTGATTTGCCATCTGACAGAGCCGGAACAGGGCAGGATTTTATACCAGGGGGAAGCACTGACAAAAGATTCTGTCCGTTCCATTGGCTATATGCTGCAAAAAGACCATCTGTTTCACTGGCGCAGCATCGAAAAAAATAGCTATCTTGGCTTGGAAATTCAAAAAAAACTGACGCCTGAGACAAAAGAATACGCCGCGTATCTGCTGAAAAAGTATGGCTTGTATGAGTTTCGCCATAAAAAGCCGTCGGAGTTATCGGGCGGAATGCGCCAGCGCGCGGCGCTGATCCGTACACTGGTGCTGCGCCCGACGCTTCTGCTTTTGGATGAGCCGTTTTCGGCGCTTGATTACCAAACAAGGCTGAATACGGCAAATGATATCGGTTCGATTATTCGCGGAGAGCAAAAAAGCGCTGTGCTTGTTACGCATGACCTCTCAGAAGCGGTCAGCCTTGCCGACCGCATTCTGGTGTTAAGCGCACGCCCGGGTACAGTAAAGCGTGTGATTACCACCTCATTTCCAAAGGATATGACGGCGCTGAAACGGCGCGGCACAAACGAATTTAAAGACTACTTTAATATGATCTGGAAGGAGATGAATGAGGATGAAGAAAGCACTTACCGCGCAGGAACTATATGTTGAATCTGTAAAGCGCACCGACCGTACCGTTCAGTTTTGGCGTGTGTCGCTGTGTATTCTGTTTATCGCGGCATGGGAGTTTTGCGCCCGTTATGAGATCATCAATTCTTTCATTTTCAGCAGCCCGTCCAAGCTGGTGCGCTGCTTTTATAACCTGCTTTTGACAGAAGGGCTTGCTGCGCATATCGGCATTACACTATTTGAAACACTGGCAAGCTTTTTTTTGGTGATCGCGGCAAGCCTGATTCTGGCAATCCTGCTTTGGAAAAGCCGCACATTTTCCAGAATACTGGAGCCGTATATGGTGATGCTGAACAGCCTGCCCAAATCCGCGCTCGCGCCGCTTTTAATCGTATGGCTGGGCGCAAACTACAGGACGATTATTTTAACAGGCGTGTCTGTTGCGGTGTTTGCGTCGATTATGAACCTGTATACCGGATTTATGGAAGTAGACCCGGAAAAAGTCAAGCTGATTTACACGCTCAATGGTACCGAAAAAGATGCATTGTACAAGGTGATCCTGCCATCGAATATTCCAAACCTGTTCGGGATTATGAAGGTCAATATCGGGCTGTGCCTTGTCGGGGTGATTATCGGGGAGTTTATTGCGGCGAGGAAAGGGCTTGGGTATTTGATTATTTATGGAAGCCAGGTGTTTAAGATGGACTGGGTCATTCTTTCCATTTTGATTTTATGCATCATTGCCATGGGGCTTTATCTGCTGCTAGGCGTACTGGAAAAACTATATCAGAAGAAGTCTTTGTAAATGCGGCGGCTGGATGAGAGAAAAGAATTCTCTCATCATAGCTTTGATCACAGCTTCAGCGCCACATCCACAAAAAACTCCGTACCGCTGTTGGAGGCTTTCGCCGAGCCGTTGTACTTTTTTGCTGTCGCGGCAATGGCAGAAAGCCCGATCCCGTTTCCTTCATGCTTTGTGGAGAGGTATTCGTCCTTTTGCTTTCTGACTTTTCCATCAAAGCTGTTGGTAGAGACTATGTACAGGATGTTTCCGTGCTGCACCTCCGCCGTCAGGCAGAAATACCGGGAGCCTTTCGGTACAGTACGGCATCCGGCGATGGCGTTCTCCATCAGGTTTCCGAACAGGCCCGTGATGTCAAGCTCCAGGAATGGGAGCGGATCTGGAAGCTCAATGATCCAGTCTGTGTCGATTCCTGCTGCGGCAGCCATTTCCCGGTAATAACCAAAAAGGGCGTTCAGCGCGGCGTTTTTACAGTAGTTTGTAATGGTGTGCCCGTCGAGCATCGTTTCGTATTCCGCAATGTGCGACCGTATGCTGGCGGTGTCGCCCTGTTCGGCAAGAGAGGCGAGCAGGCGGATGGAATGGCGGAAATCGTGGCGCAGCTTTGTCGTCTGCCGAATATGCTCCTGTAGCGCAAGGTACTGCTGAGCCTGCATTTCAAGAAGCCGCGAGCGTTCCTTAAGCGCTGCCTGCTCCAGTATCAGTATGGCGCTTTGGTAAAAAAGCACATAGACCCCGATCAGTACGGCAAGCGCACCTGCCTGGAAGGTAAGGAATACCTCATACATCCGCCCCGTGTAGAGGGTGGAATAAGAATGGGGGATGGCAAGCACATTGAAAACCAGGAATACGGTGGACAGAATTACCGTGGAATACCAGATTTTCGGAAGGTCCAGGTTGTCCACCGCCCAGGAAAAGTGCCTTGTGGCTGGGAGGGCAAATGCGGCTAACAGCAGGCTGGAAAGGACAAGCCGGAAAAGGGCTGCTTCCGGGGAAAAGTCCGATGCGCCCGACGCAGGGTGGAGCGCGGCGTCAAAAGCATAGGCGAACTGTGCGGGGAAAGTCTCGATCGCGCAGACGCCCATATAAATGGCGAGGGCGCGGGGCAGGTCGAGGTTCATCGTGCGGCGGTACAGGAAAAAGAACAGTACAAGGGACGGGAACAGGATCTGGTTGATGCCAATGGAAAACAGCACATGCAGCAAAGCCGCGGCAGCCATATAGGGCAGGAGGACAGCGGCGCACAGGGCAGCAGTCTTTGCCGGCGTAAACCGCATCCGCCCCTTGGTGGCAAGATAGCAGGACGCCGCGCTTGGGATGAGGACGAGTAGCTGCGGAAGCGTGAATAATAATTGTTGTAGGCACATAGTCAGATTCCTTTCCTGTGGCGCTGCTGGCTGCGTATTTTGCTGAAATGATAATCCAGCGCCGCCTGTTCAATACTGGCGCTGTCACGCACACGAACCGGGAATTTCGTGCCGTTTGCCATAACGCAGCAGCCGCTTTCAAATGTAAGGATGTGTGCCGCATTTACAGTGATCCCTTTGTTGACGGGAATGAAGCGGGCGTCGCCGCCTGTTTTTTCCATAAATTCCGGCATGGTCATGCGGCACCGCAGCGTCTCGCCGTCTGTAAGTGTGATGTCAAGGTAATGCGCGTCTGTGACGGCGGAAGCTATTTTGTCAAGGAATACACGCACGGTTTTCCTGTCGGCTGCAAGCTGAATGTATTTTTGTTCGTGCGGCAGTACCTTTACAGCGTCCGAAAGCACGTCAAAGATGCGTTTTCTGGAAAAAGGCTTGGTGACATATTCAAAGGCGTGGCAGGAAAAAGCATCCGGCATGAAATCCATGCTGGAGGTCACAAACACGAGCAGGCAGCCGTTGTCCTGCCTGCGCAGTTCCAGTGCAGCGGCGATCCCGTCCATGCCCTTCATGTAGATGTCCAAAAACACGAGGTCAAAGCTGCCGTCAAATGCCGCAAGGAACGCCTCGCCGCTGTCGAAGGAGACGGCATCTACCGGATACCCGGTATGCTCCCCAAAACTGCCGCAGATCCTGCCCAGCTTATCCAGGCATTCCTGTTCGTCGTCCACGAAAGCTATTTTCAAAGTTATTTCCACCTCAATTCGTACAAAATCTATATAACCATACCATAAAAAAAACAAATTTTCAAATCTGTTTGCGGCCCCCTTTACAGGTAGGAATCAGCCTGATTTCAATCTTGATGAAAATACATAAAAATACTATAATAAAATATAAAAAGATTAGAAAAGGAGGGGCAGCTATGCTTGCCAATGAACAGAAGCTGTGGGGAGGACGGGGACAGGCAAGCGGGCTGTACAGCTCCTGGGCAGCTTCAAACTTTCACGGAAAAAGGCACTGCCCCTGTGGAAGCTGGAAAGCCGGGTACTCCATACGATAGGCGAGGAAAGGGGGATGCAGTATATGTGGCTTTTATTTGCAGTTTTGTCTGCGGTTTTTGCGGCACTGACTTCCATACTGGCTAAAATCGGTATCGAAGGCGTAAATACAAACCTTGCCACAGCAATACGGACGGTAGTGGTCGTTGTAATGGCATGGGGGATGGTTTTTTTGACACATACACAAAGCGGGATGGCACAGATCAGTAAAAGAAGCTGGATCTTTCTGGTGCTTTCCGGTCTGGCGACGGGGGCTTCCTGGCTTTGCTATTACCGTGCATTACAGATAGGGGAAGCTTCTAAGGTTGTGCCGGTCGATAAGCTGAGTGTTGTGATTACACTGATCCTGGCGTTTGTTTTCCTTCATGAACAATTTACCGTAAAGTCACTCGCAGGCTGTGTGCTGATTGGTGCGGGGACACTGCTTATGGTACTATAAAAAGCGGTGCTTGGATAGTGCCGATTGGGTAAACACATTTTTTTCCAATTTTGGAATTGACAATTTCTCTTAAATAATATAAACTCCTTATTAGAAATAATTACTAATAAGGAGTTTCTCATGATCCGAAGAACTACGATTCAAAAAGAACTGGTTTTTGATGCAGTCAGGCAGCTTCATAATCATCCCACAGCAGATGAAGTATACGAGCTGCTGCATTCTACGCATCCAAATATCAGCAAAGGAACCGTCTATCGGAACCTGAACCGTCTTGCCGCGGAAGGAAAAATCAGGAAATTGGAAATTCCCGACGGCCCTGACCGCTTCGACCACATTTGTACCAACCATTATCATATACACTGCTGTAAATGCGGCAGGGCTTTTGATGTGGATATGGAAGAGGTGTCTGGTTTGATAGACAAGGTCAAAGATAAGCAAGGCTTTGATTTCCTGGATTACGATATTATATTTAAAGGAATCTGCCCGGACTGTCAGAAAATCCATGCAGCGGAATCGGAACAATAGCCTGGTTGCGGCTGCCTGCGGTTTTGGATGTTATGAGAAACACAAAACAGATGAAGGGAGAGGCTTAAAAAAATAAAGATTTTTCTATATGCAGTCAGATGTCTTGTTTCATGGGCATCTGGCTGATTTTTAGGATATGTGCATGGAAAGAAGCGGCGGCTTCTCTTTGTGAGTAGTTGCAGAAAAATGTTTATTGAAAAAAAGAAGAGGCAGTTATGGGTATTTTATTGAGGCAAAAAAGAGAAAAGTTATTTTTATCAATGTCAGAACTGGCAGAAGCGGATTATAGAAAAGAGTCCGAGAGTCTGGAACAAATGTACCGCCGTTTGCTTGCGGGGCGTGCCCGATTTGAAGAAGTGATGGCAATGATTCTTGACGCCGTTATGCAGATCAGTTCGCTGGATCTTTTCCTGAATCATTATTCAGAAGTTCTAAAGGAAGTGTCGAACAGTGTTTCAGATGCTACTGGCTTGATTCACGCGGCTTCTGATCAAGCGGATGGTATCGCCAAAATGGTTTCTGTACAGCATGAAGAGCTGACCAGTACAATCATTGAAATCTCAGAAGAGTCCAATCTTGTCTATCAGCGCATTGACGAGAGCCAGCAGGAACTGACTGCCACCAGAGAACTGTCTGACAGTACGATCGGCGCATCGAAAAAGATGCAGAAGGATATGAACCAGCTTTCTGAGATTATCAGCCAGATGAATGACGTGATCGCCGGGATCAACGCCATTTCGTCCCAGACCAATCTGCTTGCGCTGAATGCCTCCATTGAGGCGGCAAGAGCAGGAGATGCAGGCAAAGGCTTTGCCGTTGTCGCCGATGAGATTCGGGAACTGGCAGATGAAACCAAGAACCTGACTGCGAGCATGGGACGCTTTGTGGCGGACATACGCAGCGCATCTGCCAAGAGTGTGGAGAGTGTGGACAGCACCATCGAATCGCTGGGAACCGTGACACAGAAAATCAGCCATGTGTGGGGGCTGAATGAGGATAACCGGAAGTATGTAGAAAAAATCACCCAAAATATTTCGTCCCTTGCAAGTCTCAGCGAGGAGATCAGCAGCTCGGTCATTGAACTTGAGTCTCGTTCCGCAGATATCAATGTCCAGTGCGGAGTGCTGCACGAGGAAACCGTGCATTTGCACAATCACGGCAAAAGCATTGACGGTGTTGCAAAGCCGCTGGAAGCGATTGAATCAACGCTGGATGAATCCGTTAAAATGATGGGCATTATGGCAAAGGATGCTTTTTACAGGCTGGACGGCAGGAAATTTGCCGAATATATCGAAAAGGCGATCGCAGCGCATAAAAGCTGGCTGAAAAATTTGGAACAAATTGTAAAGGAACAAACGATCCTGCCGCTGCAAGTGAATGACAGGAAGTGTGGTTTTGGCCATTTTTACTATGCAGTAGAGCCGGACCTGCCGGAAGCTGTGAAGCTGTGGAAGGAACTGGGCGAAAAGCATATAAAATTTCACGCCTATGGGAAGCAGGTAATTGACGCGCTGTTTGACGGGGATTATCACAAGGCGCAGAGTATTTACCAGGAAGCAGAACAGTACTCTACAATCCTGATCAGCGGCTTAGAAGAGATCCAGAAATTAGTTCAAAATTGTGCCGGGTGAAAATCCTGCTCTTGAAAAACAAACAGGCGCGTGCTAAGATGAGACATGAATCGGTTGGCTGCAAACAAACGAAAGGATTTTCTTTGGTTATGAACAAGCGCAATTACCAAAAGGAACTGGAAGAAAAAATAGCATATCACGAAAGCCGCGGCGAAGTGCCCACGCTTTTGCTGCATAGCTGCTGTGCGCCGTGCAGCAGCTATGTGCTGGAGTATTTATCACGGTATTTTCAAATAACCGTCTTTTATTATAATCCGAATATTTATCCGCAGGAGGAATATGACAGCCGGGTAAAAGAACAGCAGCGTTTTATCAAAGAGTTTCCGATGGAGCACCCGGCATCTTTTATTGAGGGAGATTATGATACGGCTCGTTTTTATAAGGCCGTGCGCGGCATGGAAACGCAGCCGGAGGGCGGCGCGCGGTGTACGGCATGTTATGAGCTGCGCCTTCGGGAAGCGGCAGCGTGCGCAAAGCGCCTGGGGCTTTCTTATTTTACGACGACGCTGTCAATTAGCCCGATGAAGGATGCGCAGAGGTTAAACGAGATTGGAGAAAAGCTTGCACAGGAATACGGCGTAGCGTATTTGTATTCGGATTTTAAAAAGAAAAACGGGTATTTGCGCTCGACGCAGATCTCTAAAGAATACGGCATGTACCGGCAGGATTACTGCGGCTGTATTTTTTCGATTCGATAAGGCCGAATGAAAATCATAAAAGTTAGAAAGCACTTGATAGAAAGCGACAGGAGAAAGAGAGGGTTTTTATGGCACAATTATGGGGCGGACGCTTCACAAAAGAGACGGACAAGCTGGTTTACAATTTTAACGCATCCATTTCCTTTGACCAAAAATTTTACAGGCAGGATATCGAAGGCAGCATTGCGCATGTACGGATGCTCGGCAGGCAGGGCATTTTGACAAAGGAAGAGTCGGATGCGCTTGCAGCGGAGCTTAGAAAGATCTTGTCAGAGGTAGACGCAGGAACGCTAAAGATCTCGGAGCAGTATGAGGACATTCACAGCTTTGTGGAAGCGGAGCTGATCCGCAGGCTCGGCGATACCGGGAAAAAGCTGCATACCGGCCGCAGCCGCAACGACCAGGTGGCGCTGGATATGCGCATGTACACCCGGATGGAAGTGGCACAGACGGATGCGCTTTTAAAGGAGCTGTTAGAGACGATTTTAACGATTATGAAGGCGCATACGCAGACAATTATGCCAGGCTTTACGCATCTACAGAAGGCGCAGCCAGTAACGCTTGCACATCATATGGGCGCTTATTTTGAGATGTTTAAACGCGACCGCTTAAGGATGCGCGATCTGTATGAACGCATGAACTACTGTCCGCTCGGCAGCGGCGCGCTCGCAGGCACAACCTACCCGCTCGACCGGGAATATACCGCGCAGGCGCTGGGATTTTACGCGCCGACATTAAACAGCATGGACGGCGTGTCCGACAGGGATTATGTAATCGAATATTTATCAGCGCTGGCAACAGTCATGATGCATTTAAGCCGCTTTAGCGAAGAGATTATTTTATGGAACTCCAACGAATACCAGTTTGTCGAGATCGACGACAGCTACAGCACCGGAAGCAGCATTATGCCGCAGAAAAAAAACCCGGATATCGCAGAGCTTGTACGCGGCAAGACCGGGCGCGTATATGGAGCGCTGTTCTCCCTCCTTACGACGATGAAAGGCATACCGCTTGCTTACAACAAGGACATGCAGGAGGATAAGGAGCTTGCCTTTGACGCAATCGATACGGCAAAAGGATGCCTGGCACTGTTTCGCGGAATGCTTGCTACGATCCGCTTTCGTAAAGAGCAGATGAAAAAAAGCGCTGCGCTTGGATTTACGAACGCGACGGATGCGGCGGATTATCTGGTTAATCATGGCGTGCCGTTTCGTGATGCGCATGGGATTATTGGAAGGCTTGTGCTGTACTGTATCGAAAAAAACTGTTCGATTGATGATTTGACGCTGGATGAGTTGCAGGCGGTCAGCCCGGTATTTGAAGAGGATTTGTATGAAGCGGTTTCTATGGAGGCGTGTGTGAATAAGAGGCTGACGGTTGGCGCGCCGGGGAAGGAAGCGATGGAGCGGGTGATTCAGATGGAAGAGGAGTATCTTGCGCAGGCGGGGGTTGTGGAGAGTGGATGGGAGGAGTTGCTGTTGAAGGGTTAAGTTGGTGGGTACTGAGTAGCTGAGGGACGCTGGAGGAAGGGGAGCGGGGCTTGCTTCCTGTTCCGGTTCCAAAATG
>CAMUPC010000166.1 GCA_947090545.1 uncultured Eubacterium sp.
AAAGCAAAAAATACACTTGTTCGAGCAGGAACGGTAATCGTCCATCAGCCCGTTTTCAAACTCTAAGCCAAGGTCGTCCTCATATTCTTTTTCAATCTCATACTCCCATTCTTCCCCGTCCGGCTTACGCACGATAACTGTGACAACTTCTTCATTGAGCTGGTAATGATAGTCAAATACGTCCGTAATCTGCGTGCCGTTGACGCTGACCAGCACATCGCCCGGCTCGATTTCCAGCTCCTCGGCAATGCTGCCTGGGATAATATGGGAGATTTTGTGTTCTTTTTTTAGCATTTTGTGATTTCCTTTATATTTGATCAAACGATGTTAAACAACCGCTTCAATTAAAAGCTTGTCGCCCAGCACTACCTCTTTGACGCCGATTTCCTTCTTTTTATTAAAGTTAAAACTAAGCATATAGCCTTTTTGCAACTGAAAATAATCCAGATAGTCAGAAAGCTGTTTTTCTCCGCGCTCATGATAAGCGTTTCCGCGCCAGATCTTCATTTCAATAATGCTTCGCTCGCCCCGGTAATCAATTACCAAATCCATCCGTTCATTATTTCTTGTGCGCGGTTCCACACTACAGTTTCCAACGCCATTGATAATTGGTTTTAAAAACAGCATAAAATACCTTCTGCCCTCATCCTCCAGAAAAGTCCTGCTCTTTTCTCCATACAGGTCATGAAATGCCTCCACAAATTTTTCCAGTACCAGCCTGACATTTAAAAAACCATCCGCAACAAATTGGTTTTTCTGCTTCACGCCCTCTGTATAGATTTCGCTGTTCTGCTCCTGATACCCAAGCAGATACCGGTTGTATAAACGTGCTTCAAAGATCCGGTTTGCAATCTGCACCGTAGAATGGCGGATTTTTACAAATCCAAACATCTTCGCATTCTGCACAGCCAAATCATCCGCATTATATGCAATACTTTGTCCCTGAAACAGCAGCCGCGCAACGAGCCCGTTAAATTCCTTGTACTCATTCATCCTGTTCATCAGAGATTCAAACAGGGGATTTTGATCCTCCAACAGCATTTTGACTGCTTCCAAAAACCCCTCCTTTGTCCAAGCCATCCCATCTTCTTTAGATCCTGGCGCAGCAGCGATCTCCTCATCCATACACTTACAAAGCCACGATACAAGGTATGGATAACCTGACGTATAATCATAAAGCAGCGCCGACATGCCGCCAATATCCATTCCCGTATGATGGTCGGCTTCATATTCGGCAAGCATTCCCGCAATATCACTGACCGAAAAATCCATATCCACCCCAAATTTCGCAGCAATATTCCATGGGCTGTTTTCCCTGTGTTCCCCATCAGGGTGCAGCTTTCTTTTAACACTGCGGATATCATACACGCTTGCAAGGATCACGGACTGAAACGACGGCATGACATCCCGCTCCAGATAAGCAGCCCGAAGCTGCGCCAAAAAATCAAGAAACACCTGGTTATTCGTTGCTGTATCCGCTTCATCGACAAAAAGTACGACCGGCTTTTGCGTCTGGCTGCACCAATCACTCAAGCAGTCAAACAGCTCCGCCATCCCCACACCCTGGCTGGAACGTCCCGCCATTTTGCGCAGATCCTCTTTTACCGTCTGGGAAACATTTTCAAATGCCCGGACTCTGCGGCTGATTTCCCGCGCAAGCGCATGTACAAAGGAAGTCTCATTTTCAAAATCAATCGAACTCATGCGCTGGAAATCCAGGCTGACAACGACATAATCATCCTGCAAATACCCTGTCAGCGCACGCAGCAGCGTTGTTTTCCCGTACTGCCTTGCCCGGTTCATCGTAAAATATGCTCCGGCATCGATCATCTTTTTTATTTCCCGCAGCCTTGGCGTAAGTCCTACCATATAATGCATCTCTGGCTTGCAGATCCCGTTAATATTAAAGATTTTTGCCATTGTATGATACACCTCCGTCAAAGTCCGCCAGCCACCCGCCGCCAATCAGCACTTCCTTGCCGCGAAACGCAAATCCATAGATTCGGATTCTTCCCTTTGCAATCCCCTTCGCCTCCAGCTTAAGCGCATACTTTTTTTCGATAATCTGCGACAGCGCCGCTGACACCGTATCTTCCATGCTCTTTTCCTTAGACGGCGCATGTACCTTAAACTCGATCACCATTCCATTTCCAAAGCTGTCCGTCGGCTCGAACATCACATCGTACCTGCCAAAGCCGCTCTCCCGATTGGACGTAACCGTATACCGGTCAGACAGCTCTACAGACAAGCCAAGGAAAAATCCATGATAAAACCGCTCCGGCTCGCAAGCCCGCGATGGTTTTCCGCCTGTATCAAACGAGCTGAAGGTGGCAAGCGCAACCCTGTTGATATACGTATTCATCGCTTCCAGATCCCCGACAAGCATCGCCTTGATAAAATCATTATAATTGGAGCTGCATACAGAAAACCAGTTTCTGACCATCCTGCGGAACATGCAGGCAACTTCCTGGTTAGTCAGCGTCAGTACATACTCTTTCTCTCCTTTGGCATTGACCCGGCATTCCTTCGCTTTTAAATACCCGCTGGCAAGCAGCAGGCTCCAAACGGCACCTTCATCTGTATCCAGATCGCCGTATACAATATTTTCATCGATCCTTGTCCGAAACTCCCCGCCTTTTAACAGGATTTCCACAATCCGCTTGACATCAGCGCCGCCCCTGCCGATCAACTGCTCCACCAGTTTGTTGGAGCTTGTATTTACCCAATAATCGTCTAATTTGCGTTCATCCAGGTAATTAATGACCGACCACGGATTGTAGATATTCGCGCATTCTCCGAATTGAAAACCATCGTACCACTGCTTCACCTCATGCTTCCTATCCGAAAGCCCGTACTCCTCTAAAGCATCGAATACTTCCTGCTGCGTGAATCCAAAGGCATCCTGGTACTTTCTGGAAGTCACTGTCACCACTTTCAGATGGTTCAAATCCGAAAAAACAGATTCCTTGCTTACCCTTGTAATCCCTGTCAGCAGCGCACGCTCCAAATAGGGATTATCCTTAAATGCCGCGGCAAATATACTTCGGACAAAATCCGCCATTTCCTTCCAGTAGCCGCCAAGATACGCTTCCTGCATCGGCGTATCATATTCATCTAACAAAAGAATCACTTTTTTCCCATAATAACGCGCCAAATACTCGCAAAGCCGGTTACATGCAATCTCCGCCACGGCGTCGTCCATCTTGTCCGTAACCCGGTGAAAATATTCTTTTTCCGCATCTGTCAGCAAATTCCCTTCGAGCAAAAACGTATGCCGCTGGTACACATCCGTAAGAATCTGGCAGATCTTTTCCCTGACAAGGGGAAAGCTGCTCCCCTTTACCCTGGCAAAGCTTACGCTCACAACCGGATACGTGCCCTGCAAACGGCGGTACTTTTCTTCCTTCCAGATCACAAGCTGCTCAAACATCCAGCGTGCATCCTTATACCTGACCGAAAAAAACTGCTCTGTCATACTGACGGTCAGAGTCTTTCCAAACCGCCTTGGACGCGTAATCAGCGTTACGTCGTCCTGGCTCTCCCACCATTCTTTGAGGAAACGTGTCTTGTCGACATAAAAGCAGTCCCGTTCCATCACTTTTTGAAAATCCTGTATTCCGATTCCCACCGTTTTTGGCATAGCGTCCCTCCGCACCTAATTGACTCCAACAATCCCATCCACCGGCAGCGACAGCACAATCCCCTGCGCCTTGCCCTGCATCCCGCATTCCTTATTGATCGCCTGCATAATCGCCTTTTTGTCCTCTTTCTTTGCCAGGATCAGCACGACCTCGCGCTCCTGCTGGATGCTGATATTCCAAAACTTCATCGCCTCTTCGCTGCCGATGCGCCGGCTGTGGAACACCGTCCCTCCGGTAGCGCCCATTGGCCTTGCGGCATTCATCACCTCTTCGCTGAATCCCTGATTTACGATTGCCATAATAGCACTGTATTCGTTGTCCATCTCCAATCCTTCCCTCCCTGGTTGTTCTTCTTCCTGCGGCGCTGCGCTTTCCATCAGCCGGATCATGTGCCCGCTGCAACTTGACATATTTACGGTAAATGCGATTCCTGTATTCGGCATCCCCAAATGCAGCGTTTTACGCAGCGTTTTCAGCATTTTATCGGCAAGCACCTTTGGCAGCATACTAAGCATCAGGTCTTTTTCCACTCCGCCAAGCCCCAGCATATCCATAATCTCACTCGAAGCCGTGCCCTGTGCGTGCATGATGTACTGCACCGGCACCATGCCTTCCCGAAACAGGCCTACTGCTTTGTGCACCAGCTTCGGCGTTCCGATTAAAAACAGCATCTGAAAAACCTGTTTCTGATTATTCGCCTTCATTTTCCAAATCCTCCTCAAAGTCAAAGATATCGTCCTCTTCAAAATCATAGATCGCATCCTCAGCAAACACTGGCTGTTCGGCTGGCACGCCTGATACAGCGCCGGCTCCTGCATTTCCCGTTACGATCCGATACTGGATACCCATGATCTGTACGGCGATCAGCGGGGTAAGCGCCACAAGCGCCACAACGCCAAACGCATCTGTCATAATATTGCCGCCTACCGACTCGCACGCGCCGATACTAAGCGGTATTAAAAACGTCGTCGTCATCGGCCCGCTCGCTACCCCGCCGGAGTCAAACGCGATACCGACAAACATATTCGGCACAAACCGGGACAGCACAAGCGCAATCAGATAGCCAGGAATGACAATCCAGTAAATCGCAATGCCGGTCAGCACACGCAGCAGCGCAAGCCCCACGCTGACGGCAACGCCGATGGACAGGCAGCGGTTCATCGCTTTTGCCGATACCGCGCCGTTTGTCACCCCTTCTACCTGATGGTTTAACACCTGGATCGCAGGCTCTGCTTTTACGATATAATAACCGATCAGCATACCAAGCGGGACTAGCAGCCACCGCCAGGAAGCCGCGCCGATTTCTTTGCCGAGAAAAGAGCCAACCGGCGCAAAGCCCACGTTGACGCCGCACAAAAACAGCACCAGCCCTATGTACGTATAGGCAAACCCGATTAAAATACGCTTGACATGCCTGTGCTGGTAGCGGCGCGTCACCAACTGGAAAAAGGCAAACACAGCAGCTACCGGAATCAGCGATACAAACACCTCTTTGATATACGGCGGCATACTCGTTAAAAACTCCCAGAGCAGGTCCCTCGTCGTCACAACGTCGGCTACCGTAAGCGTCGTATAAGCCGCCTGCGTCGGATTGAAAAAACAGCCCAGGATCATAACCGCCAGCACTGGCCCGACACTGGAAAGCGCTACCAGGCCGAAGCTGTCGCTCGACGCGTTTTTATCGCCTCTGACGGACGCAAGCCCGACACCCATCGCCATAATAAACGGAACCGTCATCGGCCCTGTCGTTACGCCGCCGGAGTCAAACGCGACAGCCATAAATTCCTTCGGCACAAAACATGCCATGCCGATCATCATCAAATACAGCACAATTAAAATCGTAGACAGGTTGACCTGGAACAAGATCCTGACAATCGCCAGAGCCAGAAAAATACCAACGCCGACCGCCACGGTCAAAATCAGCGTCATATTCGGGATCGACGGCACCTGCTGGGCAAGCACCTGCAAATCCGGCTCTGAGATCGTAATAATCATACCCATCGCAAACCCAATCGCAATAATCAGCACAATCCTGCGCGTCTTGGAGATCTGGACGCCAATCCCTTCTCCAAGCGGCGTCATGGACATCTCCGCGCCAAGCTGGAAAAATCCCATTCCTACGACGAGCATAATCGCCCCTGTCATAAACATAAACATCGTTGCAAGCTCCAACGGCACCAGAAAAATGCTGATAAACAGCACAATACCCGTAATCGGCAGCACCGCCGAGAGCGATTCCATAATTTTTTCTTTTAATTTTTGATTCAAACAACCTCTCCTTTCACACTACAGATTGGCAAAGATTTCCGTCTGCTCCCGCAGCTTCTCTACAATTTCCTTATTAATATCCATCCTGCTTGTAATATCCGCCATATTCGTAACGAGGCTTTTGGTGCTTCCCGCAACGCCGCTGATATCGCCTGCGCCTTCATCTATCGCGTTCGTGATCTTTTTGATCGAAGCGACGATCTGCTCCATCGAGCTGCGCAGATGCTGGGATTTTTCATGAAATTCCTCCATCTCCTGTTCAATATAGGACGCATCCTGCTTATACTGCTGCCCGCCATGCACAAACACCTGGAACTGCGCCAGTATCGTATCGTTCATATAGTCAATCAATTCCTGCGCGTTTTTGGACAGATGGTGCACCGCCTTGGTAACGACCTGGTTGACCTCCTGGATTCTCGTCGCCGTCTTTGCGCAGGAATCTGCCAGCTCCCGGATCTCGCCCGCCACGACCGCAAAGCCCTTGCCCGTTTCCCCGGCACGCGACGCCTCGACCGAAGCATTTAACGCGATCAGGTTAGTCGAGACAGAGATCGACAGGATTTCCTTGGTCAGCATATTGACCTGGTCTACGCTCTTACTGTTTTCAATCGCTTCATTTAATTCCACAAGGATATGCGACGCTTTTGCTTCGATCACCTCTGTATTTGTCTGCGCCGTCTGCTCCATCTCACTCGCCCGCACCTTCATTGCAGAAGCATAGGAAGTAATGGCGCCGCATTCTTTTACCATATCGTTCACATCCTCATTGATATCCGAAGCGTTGGAGCTGATTTTTGCCGCGTTGTGCGCGACCTTTTGTATCGCGACAGACAGCGCTTCCATCAGGGAATGCAGGTCTTTTGTGCTCCTGCTGGACGTCCTTGTCTTTCCAAGCACCTCGCCGACGACTAAATTAATGCGCTCCGAGCTTCCCTGAAGCGTGTGCATCATATTTTTAATCGGCTTTACAACATACTTTACAATAATGCTGACCGCAGCAATCACAAGTAGGATGCCCGCAATAATTGTAAAGACCGTAATGACAATCGACGAAACATACACCCCGGAAAGCTCCTGCCTTGCATCCTGCGTCCTTGCCGCAATCGCATCCTCCAGCTTTGCCATCCTGCTTTCCGCGGACGTGCCAAACACCGCGACCTCCTCATTCGCACAGGCATATGCTTCCTGCGTCTTACTGTCGGCGCTCGCGCATACAAGGCGGACGAGCGCATGTTTAAAATCGCCGTAGTCTTTGACAAGCGACTCGTAAATGCCCGTTTCCTCTTTCGTCACATATTCCCGGAATACCTCCAGGCTTGTATCCAGCGCCGCTTCCTCTTGCTTAATCTGCGCCGTAATATCAATCATCGTATTGTAATCCGCCGCCACGATATGAGACAGCGCCATTTTATGTATATTCAGCATCGAGCAGCGAATATCCGCCAACCGCGCAGCCCCCGCCATCTGGTCGTCCGCAATCTGCGATGCTTTTGCATTGACATGGCTGATATTATACACCGATAAAATATTTGAAACAAATGCCACAATTCCCAGTAACAGAATCGGTAAAATCAGGCGTTTTTGAATACTGAGCCTGCTGTTCATAGCAATCATACCCTCCCGTATTGTTTTCTATTCGTTTTCCCGTACTTTTTTGCGTTATCTCGCAGCTACTTTTTCAGCCATCTCGTCAAGCTGCTTTTGCAAGTCTACGCCTGTCGCATTCCCCTGCGCCATATTCTGCGCAAACGTCTCAACAGGCTCCCAGAACTTTCCTCCGACCCGCTGCAAATGCGAATATTCCGCCTGTGCCAGCAAAGCGGCAATCGCCGGGGAGCCCTGCACCTTGTCAGAAGCCGCCGCCTGCTTGTTCGACGGCCCCTGCCCGCGCAGGTCAAAGCGCAGGCTTTGGTTTTGCTCGTTTGTAATCCACTCCGCCAGCCTTGCAGCCCATTTCGGATTGTCAGAATAAGCGTTCACACCAATCAGCTTGCACCCGGAAAAAGACGCCATCTGCACCTGCTGCCCGGCACAAGCAAACGACGGCAGCTTCGCGGCTCCCATCTGCTCCTTCCAGGTATCCTCAATCGCAACGGCATTCCACACACCGCTGACGCCCGCGATCACAGACCCATCCTGTACCCCCTGCAAAAACTCAGCATCCGTCCGATTAGAAAACCCCGGGCTTTTCGCAATCTCCAGCATAGACTGCGCCACGTCGACGCCCCTGATGCTGCCGTCCTTTTGGTTCCACGTACAGTAGTTAGTAATCCCGTCCTCGTTTAACCCGACTTCCATCCCAGTATTTCCAAAAAACGCATACACATACCACGCCGATGACCAGTCCATCGCCACATACTTTCCGTTATCCGCCGCAATCTCCAGCATCCGCTCCAAAGACGCCACGTCCTCCTCGGTAAAAAATTCCTTATTATAATATAAAAAATACCCATTATCCGCAGTCAGCGGATACGCATACATCGTATTTCCAACCGAAGCCGCCTCCACAGCCGTCTCCAGATGCTCCGTGCGTATCACATCCGCGTTTTCGATCGGGTCAAGCGCTCCCGCAGCAGCCAGGGCATGAAGCTGGTCGTCCGCAAACGCAAACACATCCGCGCCTTCCTCCAGCCCTCCAAACAACGCATCCTTACAACCCGATTCCCCCTGCACGCCATAGGTAATCTGAACATCCGCCTCGTCCGCATATTTTGCCTGGAAGCTCTCTATTAACTGCTCCATAAGCTGCGTGTCCTCTTTTGCGCCCCAGACTGTCAGCTTTACAGCAGCGCGTTCCTTTGTATCCGCTGCTGTCTCCCCGGCAAGATCCGTTTCCTGCTCCTGCTGTGCCTCCTGCCTGCCAGGTTTTGAGCATCCGGCAAGGAATATGGCTGCACTGACAGACACTGCCGCGCAGATACGTATCATACGGTTGTGGTGGTATCTGCTATGTTTTTGATATTGTTGTTTCATCCTTGTGATTCCTTTCCTTGTATTTTTTGCAGCATGTGGAGGTTTTTCTGCTGCGTTTATTTGCTGATTGGATACAGATTTTCTTCAGATGCTTTGCTTGCTTGTATTATAAGTTGTATTGATAAGATTTAGCAATATGATATCATATTATTGGTGGCTTTTCTACAAAATTTATTTCTTATTTTTAAGGTGGGGCTTTTATCTTTTTTGTACTTTTGGTGAAGAGGGGGACGCTGGGAAAGGGGAGTGGCGCGCCCGGCATGTGTCCGCTCCAGAATATTAAGAAGCTCTAAGCATTCTGCGGAGACGCTGTGGCACCGTCCGGGCGCGGCACCTAGTTCGCCCTGGCTTACAGCCAGCAGCTAAAGGTGCCGCTTGGCTTCGCCCCTGCTTTGGTTCAGCAGAATGCTAAGAGCTTCTAAATATTCTTACAAGGCCAATGCCGGGCGCGCCACTCCCCTTTCCCGGCTGGTTTTCGCAAGTTCAGCAAAAGATCCCCTCCCCCTTTTTCGCAGCCATGCCTTCTGTAGCCCTTATTTCAAGCCTGTGAAAATCAGCCAGAGAAAAATCAGCCAGAACCAGGAAAGCGTCGCTGTACACTACTACTTCTGCTGAACCTTTGAAAAGCCAACCGAAAATGGTGTTACGTACCGTTCCTTTTGCTGAGGTTGTGAAAAGCCAGCCGGGAGAGGGGATTGGCACGCCCTGGCTGCGGCCTTGGAAGAAGGTTTAGAAGCACTTAGCATCCTGCTCGACAAAAGCAGGGGCGAAGCCAAGCGGCACCTTTAGCTTCCGGCGTTTAGCCGGGG